>JBNKGC010000101.1:0-20177 GCA_050289625.1 Polyangiaceae bacterium
CTCCCACAAGGTCTGCGGCGGTGCGCGCGGCCTCGTCACTCCTCGGCCTTTGGCCTCGCGTGCCTCGGTTGGTTCCGCGACGAAAAGCTCCCCCCGACCGCCTGTCGCCCGCCGCTATGCGGCTACGACAGCAACAATCTCGTCACCTGACGCAAGACAGTTGCTCACCCCACGGTCCGCCGGGTCTCCGGCGCCTCCCACAAGGTCTGCGGCGGTGCTCGCGGCCTCGTCACTCCTCGGCCTTTGGCCTCGCGTGCCTCGGTTGGTTCCGAGCTGTGAGGTCTGCTGTGACTTGGGGGGCGGCCCTGCCCCGCGGCTCAAGACAGTTGCTCACCCCCCTCGCGTTCCTCAGGGTGAAGAACTATCCTCCCCCTCGTGCGCGCAGCGCGGAGCGCGAGCACACGTCAGGGGGAGGCGGAGCCTTCCGCAGGCGAAGCCGAGGACAGGCTCCGGGTGGGGGCTGACCCCAACTCCCGAGTCTCCGCCCTCCGGGCTTCGCCTTCGCTTGCCTCGGTTTGTTCCTTGCATCGGGGGTTGGTCGGGGCGCCGCATCATTGACCAATCCGGAGAACCTGAGCGCCCCGCGCGCCACCTTCGCGTATGCGAAAAAGCGCTTGGTTGGCGTCCTCCAGGGGCACGGCAACCACCTCGGGGACGATCTGCGCCTGAGCGGCGACGTCGAGCATCTCCACGACGTCGCGACGAGTGACGTTCGCGACCGACTTGATTTCCTTTTCCATCCAGAGGTCCCGTCCGTAGTCCAGCTCGAGAAACGCCTCCTGATCTCCGGCCTCCTTGCGGATGGCGTTCACCACGAGACGCCCCCCGGCGCGAAGATTTCGCAACGCGAACAGGACGGGCGTCCATGCGGGCGTCGTGTCGATGATGGCATCGAGCGCCTCCGGCGCGACCTGCCGGGTATCTCCAGCCCACACGGCACCGAGGTCTTCTGCGAACTTTCGCTCAGCCACGTCGCGCGCAAATACGAAGACGCGGGTACTCGGCTGGAGGTGTCGAACCAACTGGATGACGAGGTGGGCGCTCGCCCCGAACCCGGTCATCCCGAGGGTTCCTCCGTCTCGAACTCCGGTCAGTCGGAACGATCGGTAACCGATGGCTCCCGCGCAAAGGAGCGGAGCAGCATGAAGGTCGTCTAGCGAATCTGGAATCGGCACGACGAAAGCTGCCGGGGCGGTCATGAACTCCGCGTATCCGCCATCGACGTCTCGTCCCGTGGCGACGAATTCCGGGCACAGGTTTTCGAAACCCGCCAGGCACTGAACGCACTCGCCGCAGGCGCCGTGTATCCAAGCCACACCCACCCGCTGTCCGACGATGCCGGCGTCTCCTACGGCTTCACCGACGCTTTCGATCCGTCCGATTGCTTGGTGCCCCGGGATGACCGGGAGGCTCGGGGGCGGCGTGCGCCCCTCGATTTCGTCCAGCTCGGTGTGACACACCCCGCAGACCGAAACCCGTATCCTGACGCTGTTCGGAGCAACCTCGGGTAACGGGAGTTGCTCGAAACGAAGTGGCTCGGAGAGGGATGAAAGCGGCCCCAACCGATTCAGACACATGGCGCGCATGCCATCTCCTCTCGCTTCCCGTCCCTACGATTGGATTGTGCCCTGCAGCGCGCGCGCCGCAAGACGGAGTCTACCCGGGTCGCAGCCTCGCGACCGCTTGTCGGGTCCACCACACATCGGACGCCCGCGCCGCGTTTGACAAGCCGCATCGCCCGGTGTGATGGACCGTTTCCGTCGAGCGCCATGACCGAATTTTTCAAGCGGATGAACGGCCACGAATATTGGAACAACTCTCCTCTGGAGTGGCTCCTTGCCTTCGGCGTGTTCGCCACCGTCGCCGCTTCCACACGGCTCGTTCAAGCGCTGCTGATTCGCTACCTGGGACGCGCTGCCGAGAAAACACTGACCGAGGTCGACGACGCCTGGGTCTCCATCCTCGGTGCGACCTCCTGGTACTTTCACCTCGCCGCGGCGACGCTGGTCGCGCAGAAGTTCCTCGACCTGACGTCGAACGCGCACGACGTCGTCCGCGCTGCGCTTTACGTTTGCATCGGCGTCCAGGTCGCCGTTTGGGCGCAGAGGGCCCTCACCACCTTTCTCGATCTCTGGGCCAAGAAGCAGAACGGCAACAGGAAGCACACGGCTGCCGGCGCAGTTCGTTTTATCGGCCGCCTTGCGATCTGGAGCATCTTCGTCCTCGTCGTTCTTTCGAATCTCGGCGTCGAGCTCAGCGCCGTCGTGGCTGGGCTCGGCGTCGGAGGCGTTGCCGCGGCGCTGGCCGTGCAGAGCATCCTGAGCGACCTGTTCGCCGGACTCTCGATGTATTTCGACCGCCCTTTCGACCTGGGCGACTTCATCATCGTGGGAGACGTTCTCGGCAACGTGCGCAAGATCGGATTGCGCACGACGCGGATCGACTCGCTCGGAGGCGAGGAGATCATCTTCCCCAACGGCGAACTGGTAAAACAGGCGATTCGGAACTACCAGCGCATGAAGGAGCGCCGCATCGTCTTTTCCTTCGGCATCGAATACAACCTCACCGTCGATAAGGTCGAGGCGGCCCGCGACACTGCCCAGCGGGTGATCGAAGAGCGCGACGGGGTGCGCTTCGATCGGGCGCATTTCAAGCAGTTCGGCGATTCGTCCCTCGATTTCGAGGTCGTCTACTACGTCCTTTCGAAAGAGTACGACGTGTACATGGAGCACCAACACGCCATCAACATGGCGCTCTATCGCGAGTTCGAGCAGCAGGGCATCCCCTTCGCCTTCCCGTCGCGGTCGATCTACATGCGCACGAGCGAGTCCTGATCGGTCTCGGCAGGATAGACCCCGGCCCGCCGGCCCACCCCTCGGCGGTACGCAGCACGTTTTCTGCACGGAGATTTTGGGCGACGATGCGAGTCATGGACGCGCTCTCGGACGTACTCGACACCGTCGACCTCTCGGGAGTGATCTTCCTGCGGGCGAATCTCGGCGAGCGCTACGGCGTCTCGATGCCGCCGCCGACCATTTCTCACCCCACGATCAAGCCGCTTTCAAAAGAACATCGGCTGGTGATGTTTCACATCGTACGGGAAGGGCGCGGCTTCGTCGAAGTGGAAGGGTTCGAGCCTCGAGAGCTTCGCGAAGGAGATCTCATCATCGTCTTCGACGACCTGTACCACGCGGTCGTCGACACGCCGGGTCGCGAGACGATCGCCAGCGCCGATCTCGTTCCGAATCGAACTCGGCTCCCGGCGCTGCCGGCGGTCGATTTGGGCGGGGGCGATCGCACCATGCGTCTCGTTTGCGGCATGCTGCAGTTCGTCGATCGGGGTTTCAATCCAGTATTTGCCGCACTCCCCCCATACCTTCACATCAAGCGGGAAGAGGGCCCTTCGTCCGAGTGGCTTCAGGCGAACCTCACCCACATCATCCGCGAAGCGGAAAGCGGTCGGCCGGGCAGCGAGAAGCTCCTGAGTCGCCTCACCGAGCTTCTCTTCGTCGAGACGCTGCGCACCTACCTCGAAAAGCTGCCGGGCAGCGAGGGCGGATGGTTGGCGGCGCTCAAGGATCCGATCGTCGGAAAGGCGCTTCAACTCATCCACGACGCGCCGGCTCATCGCTGGACTGTCGCTGACCTCGCCAAACGTGCAGGCGCCTCGCGCTCCCCTTCTTCGGGGTCGTCGTAGCGACCGCTCGTGATCATGACGTCGCCCTGCACCGAGCCGCTCGCGAACGGCTTCTTCGAAGTGTACTCGTATCCGCCCTCCACCCGAATCAGAGTGCCATTCGACTCGAGCCAATCTCCGGCGCCGGTGCTCACCAGGATGAGGTTTTGGTCTGCGACTTTGCGCAGGAGCGCCTCACCCGGCTGCCCTTTCTTGTATTTCCACACCGTCGCAGCGACGAGATGCGTGTGCATGGAGTAGGCGAGAGCCGTCGAACCGTCGAACCGAGCGAGCTCACGAATGAACTCACAGATGTCTCGGTAGCCCGCTCCGCCACCCCCGAGCTTCACGGGCACGAGGGCCTTGAACAGGCCGTCTTCTTTGAGGGCCGCGAAGCTTTCCGCCGCGAAGGTTCCGTCCTCATCGTTTCGCGCCGCGTATTCCCTGAGCTCGGGGCCGAGTGCTCGCGCTCGCTCCATCCATCGTGTCGTCGAGTTCGTCATCGAAGTTTTCTCCTCCAGAGTTTCACGGCCCTCACTCTGCACTCCAGGCGCAGCTCTGCCCATGGCTGGGACTCCAGAGCTCCTGCCCGATCGTCCAGAACGTCACTGCGCCGTTCGGGGGCGCCTCGCGTTGTCCCGCCTGACGTCTCAGGGTGAGGCGCTGCTGCGGATGCTACCGAGGGCGAACGCGCGCGGGCCGATGGCCGACACGGACGAGCTTCAGTTTCCAGGTCTCGTCCCGGCATCGTCCGTCGGCACTTTACCCCTCCCGTCCCGCGCGCCATCCTCCGCTCCAGGATCCGTGGTCGCACGACAGCGCTCGTCACAGTTCGAGACCCCCGAAGCTCTTCCCGAAGAGCCCGCGGCTTTGGGGTCTGCTTGGTCGCGCCTGGTCGAACGACTTTCTCGTCCCGTCGACGCGGCAAGCCTGGCCGTCTTCCGAATTCTCTTCGGCTGGCTGATGATGCTCGAGGTTCTCCGGTACTTCGGCGCCGGTTGGATCGCCAGCTACTACATCGAGCCCCAGTTTCACTTCACCTATTGGGGCTTTTCCTGGGTGCACCCGTGGCCCGGCATCGGGATGTACGTGCACTTCGCCGCACTCGGCGTCCTCGCCGTGTGCATGGCCTTGGGGTTTTGTTACCGCCTGAGCGCACTGCTGTTCTTCGTCGGGTTCACGTACGTCTTCCTGCTCGAGAAGGCACGGTACCTGAACCACTTCTACTTCATCATCCTACTCAGCGCTTTGTGCGCATGCTTGCCTCTGCACCGCTACTGCAGCATCGATGCCAAACGCCACCCCGAGCGCGCGAACAGCTTCGCTCCGACCTATCAGCTGTGGACCCTGCGAGCCCAGCTGCTCATCGTTTACGTTTATGCGGGCATTGCGAAGCTGAACGCCGACTGGTTTCGGGGCGAGCCGCTCCGTCACTGGTTGTCCGACCACTCGGGGGTCGCCCTCGTCGGGCCTCTGTTCACCCAGGATTGGTTCATCCTCGCCCTCAGCTACGGTGGTCTAGCTCTCGACCTGTGTGTCGCGCCGCTCTTGATATTCCGCCGCACCAGGATTCCGGCTCTCGTTCTCTTCTCGGCGTTTCACCTCATGAACGCGGCATTCTTCGAAATCGGCATCTTCCCGTGGATGATGCTGGCCGCGAATCTTCTCTTCCTCGAACCGAGCTGGCCACGAACCCTGCTGCGTCGGGTTCCCGAGGTTCGCAATTGGGTACCGGACAGCTTCGTCCAGGTACTGGCAGCCCAACCGTTCGGGCGCCCCCCCCGGGTTCGCGCGGGCGCGCTCGCTCTGGTGGGAATCTACTTGGCTTTGCAACTCCTCATCCCGCTTCGACATCACCTGTACCCCGGTGATGTCGCGTGGAACGAGGAAGGGCACCGCTTCGCTTGGCGCATGAAGCTGCGCGACAAGCACGGCCGCGCCGAGTTCTTCGTAGAGCGGAACGGCGTCGTGACTCGCGTTCTGCCCGATGGTTACCTGACCGACCGACAAGCCTCTCGACTTCCCTGTCAGTCCGACATGCTGGTCGAGTTCAGCCACTTCCTGGCCGACCGATCGCGGCACGAAGACGAGCCCGTTCGGGTCCGCGCAAACGCCACCTGCTCCCTCAACTTCCGCGCCCCCCGACGCTTCGTCGACCCGAAGCGCGATCTCGCGGCGGAACCGCTGACGATTCTCCCGAAGGGGTGGATCCTTCCGGGCCCCGACGAAGAGGCGCTCGAGAACGTCGCAGCCAGCTCGCTCGTCTCGAGCCCGTGAGCGATTCCGTCAAAGCTACATATCTTCGATGTGAACAGAAGATGAGCCGGTCGTGGACGCCCGCACCACGATTCCCCCGTGGCAGCGCTGCCGCCACCATGCAATAGTTCCACCGCTTGACGCGGCGCTCGCCGCCCAGACAGGATCCTGCCCATGACCCTTCGAACCTACTCCCTTGCTTTCGTATCCCTCAGCACTTTGGCCGCATTCGCCTGCTCCTCAGGGGATGGCGACGATGGGTCGGGCCGCATCGGCAACCAGGGTATCGGCGCGACGGGCAATGGCGCCGGCACGGGGAGCGGCGGCGGAGTCAACCTCGGAACCGGTGGGAGCGGCATCGGCACCGGCGGGGGCCCCGCCCCCGGCGAGTGTGGAACCATCCTCCCGGCGATCATCCGCGATTTCCCTGACACCCATCCCGATTTCGAGCTGTCGGCCCAGTACTCCGTGAAGGATGCGCAAGTCTCCACCGCTCCCGACGCCGAACCCTACAAGGGCTGGAACGATGTTGGTTGTGAGCTGGTCAACACCACTCTGGACGCAAGCGGCAAACCCACCTTTTTTGCCGGACCGGCCGACGCCGGTACCACGGGGCTCACCATCCCAAGCGGTGCGGGGCGCCTCCAGCGGGTCGTAAACAACTCCATGGGCGGATGCTGGACCGAAGCGAATCCGAACCCAACGGGGATTTGCCTCGTGGGTACCTGCACGACATGGACCTTCGCGCCTCCGCTCGGCGAAATCACGAACGCCGCGTCGTTCAGCGACTGGTACAACACCAAAGACGGCGTGAACATGGAGATCCCGGTCGACCTTCCACTGACGGACGGCGTGTTCGACTCGGACGCCTTCTTCCCCATTGACGGCCAAGGCTTTGGCAATACGCCTGGGCAAGCGCACAACTACCACTTCACGACCGAGATCAACGTGAAGTTCAAGTACCAGCGCGGTCAGACCTTCACCTTCCGCGGTGACGACGACCTGTGGATCTTCGTCAACAACACCCTAGTGCTGGATCTCGGTGGTTTGCACCAGCCGCTGCAGGGGACGATCAACTTCGATACCTTGGGACTCACGGCGGACAGTCAGAACACGATGTCCATCTTCCATGCGGAGCGCCAAACGGATCAGTCGAACTTCCGCGTCGAGACGAACATCGACTGTTTCGAGCCGGTAGTCGTCATCCGATAAGCCAGCGGTTTCCCGCTCAGCAAAAAGGCCCCCTCGCCCGAGGTGGGCCTTTTTTCGTGCCTGGGCACCGCAACCTGCTCGAACTCCCGACGAGGAGGTGGCTGCCCTCCGACTGATGACGTTACTCGCACACCTCGTCCGAACGAGGAGCACCTTCGCCGAGCCAAGCAAGTAGCGTCTTCTTCTGCTCAGGGGAAAGGGGCGTCACGGGAGGCTTCACGAGCGCGTTGAGAGGCGGCATCAAGTCCGCTTCGACCATGTGCTTCATCAACACGTGAATCGGCTTCCCACTTCGGGACTTCTGTGTGTCCTCCCAGCGGACCATTTCGAACGGCGCGTCGTTTTCGCGAGGGTCCCAGTGACAACGACGGCAGCTCGCGGCGAGTACCTCCTCCACGCCACACGGAAAACCCGAGCCAGGCGTCTTCCGATCGGCCCACGGTGGGGGTCCTGAATCTTCGACCTTCGCCGACGCGGGAGGCGCAGCAGGTGCCTGCGCCTGGACGTTGACGCCCACCTCCGGCTCGAACTTCGCTGCCTTCTCTTCGTCGCATCCGAGCAAGGCGACAGCCACCAATCCCAACACGAAGGCGTAGCGCATGGCCCTACTGATCGCGGGGGCGCGCTTCGCCCCTGCAAACAGGGAGTTTCTTCGGCATTGCATCGCTTCCGAGACACTCCGACCGCGCCACGCGGCCACGTCATCGCAACGTGTTTCGTCTTGGAGCCGAAAATATGCGGGTGACAAGGATTTGCGCCAAGATGTCGAAGGCAGTCGTTCCAGCTCGCTTTCCGCGGGCCGGCCACCATCTCGAGGCAGCGCATGATCCGAGGACTTCATCACAACGCGTACCGCTGCCGGGACTCGGAACAGACCCGGCGCTTCTACGAGGACTTCCTCGGCCTCCCGCTCGTCAAGGCGTTCGAAATCGAGGAGACGAAGACCGGGCGCACCACGCACGCTCTCCATTCGTTCTTCGCCATGGCGGATGGCTCCTGCCTAGCGTTCTTCGAAACCTTCGACCGCCCCTTCGAGTTCAAGGACCAGCACGACTACGATTTGCACATCGCGCTCGAGGTACCCCGTGAAGATCTCGAAGGCTGGCTCGAAGAAGGCAGGAAGGCCGGCATCGAGACGCGAGGCATTTCCGATCACGGCTTCATCGACTCGATCTATTTCCGCGACCCGAACGGCTACGTGATCGAGCTCGCCGCAAAACGGGACAACCACGACGAAGCGATGGACCCAGCGAAGAACCACGCCAGAGCACGCCTGAACGACTGGCAGGCGAAGAAGAAGGACTTCGCGTCGCCGAGCCGGGGGTAGATCAGCAGATCCCCACCTCGGAACGATCGATCCCCCCTCCGAGCCGACCGATCCCCGGCTCCAGAACCCCATTCCCCCGCTCGGCGGAATGGGTAGGCACCTCGCGCGCTGGACTCCCCGGCTCGGATTTGTCCGTCCCGAGCTCCGCGGAGCAAGTCCCGGGCTCCCGACGGAGGATGAGCGGCGGGGACTCGCTTCCTGGAGCGGGGGAACTGCTCGTCAGCCCCCGAGCAGATCGACCTGGAAGCGGTGCTTGACGAGATTGTGCCGAGCGCCTCTCGAACGGCCCGAGTCCCATTCGCCGCCCTCTGAGTGGAGTGGGGTCGGTGGTGCAAATTGAACATGGCTGCTACGGCAGATGTCGTAGCTGGAGCGACTCAGCACGCGCCAGCCACCCCGAGCAGGCGATTGCTACGCCCAGTCCGCCAGCTTCTCCAAGTACCCTGGAGGCGCACCGACTGCGGTGAGCCATCGTAGGGGCATCGGACGGATCCCACCGACCCTCACGCAGCAGAGGCCAGGTCCGCTGCCAGCGGAGCGAGGCCCGGCCGGCTGCCGCGTAGCAGCCCCCCGCGGCCCTCTCGCAAGCAAACCCCAGCCGCCTGGAGGCACCGGGCGGCATGACCCACAGCAAGGTGATAAAGTGCGTGAGATGCAGGCGTTGAAAGCTCGAATCGAGAACGGCCAGGTAGTGCTCACCGAGCCGGCAGTGCTGCCTGAGGGCGCCGAGGTCGAGGTCCATGTGGTAACCGACGACGGCATGAGCGACGAGGAACGTGCCGCACTGCACGCGTCGATCATCCGCGGGATCGAGGACTGCCGGGCGGGCCGCGTCACGGACATGGACGACTTCATCGAGGAACTGAAGGCCCTCGACGCCGCCGACCAGGACTAAGTGAAGGTCGAGCTCTCAGACGCCGCCAAGGCGCAGGTGCGCAAGGAACGCGCGTGGTGGCGGAAGCATCGTGACGGTCTGGGGTGCTCGCCGAGGCGTCGAACCCGACTTTGGCTGAAGCTTCGGTTGGGAGGGGGTGGGCGAGTGGCTGCTACGGCAGATGTCGTAGCTGGAGCGACTCGACACGCGCCAGCCACCCCGAGCAGGCGCTTGCTACGCCCAGTCGCCCAGCTTCTCCAAGTACCCTCGAGGCGCACCGACCGCGGTTAGCTCCAGCCGCTCCACGGCCGCGCGCACCTCGTCGAGCGACGTCGAAACCACCTCCTCCGCCGGATCCGCCCCGAGATCCGGCCCCTCCACCGAGATTGACCACACGTGCTCCGGTTTTTGCACCTCGGCCAGCTCGACGAGGATGACGCTGTCACCTTGCGGCAGATCGAGCTGGAAGCGGTGCTTCGTCACGGCGATCACCCGAAGCCCGAGCCTCGCGACGGCGTTTGCTCGAAAATTCTCCAGCGACTCGCCACTCTGTCGAACGGCTTCGGTGGCGACCACGGCGAACTGCGCTTCGAGACACGCCCAGGCGTCCGCACCGAGCGGAAAGGGGAACGACTCTTCCGTGAGCTCGGTCCACAGCTCGAAGCCGTCGGCTTCCCGCCGAAGGCGCCGCTTGACCTTGAGCGCGTCCCAGCGAAGCTTCACGTTCACTTCAGCGCCGGGCGCCCACAAGTATTCGTCCGTGTGCGTGATGCCGGTGTCGTCGTCGGGGAAGTGCGAATCCAACGTCCCGAGGGTGCGGATGAGAGTCTTCAAAGGTGGCAGCCCAAAGACGCGCCACTCCCAATGAGTCCCCACCGCCATCGCTCACAGGTATCAGCCGACGGTCGCTCCGACAATGGGCGACGTTGTGGGCCTCGGATGAGGAATTGATGAGCAGTAGGTCCAGATGCCACAGGGCCGCTGTTCGGCCCCTGGCGCAGTTCGTCCATCAGCAGCGGGAGGGTGACGAAAATTGTCAGCTGCACATCACACCCGCTCCGACCCTCACCTGTGTGCGACGACAGCAGCCCTTCGTGAGGAATATCAGGGGTTTTCGCGTTTTGTCGTCGAGACGGGAATATTTCGATGCGCTGGCACGCGTCCTGCAATCGTTCGTCCTCGGATTCACGAGCTGCACATCACGGTGCCGCTCCCCGGGTTTGGCCCCGTCGGGTCACCGGGCGTTCATCCGACACCATCCCCCAACCGACGAGGAGAACCTCCCATGTATAGCAAACTCCGCAAGAGCCGCGGCTTCACGCTGGTCGAGCTCATGATCGTGGTCGTGATCATCGGCATCCTGGCCGCGCTCGCCATCTACGGCGTGCGCAAGTACGTGACCAACTCGAAGAGCGCCGAGGCGCGCCTCGCCGTCGGCCGCATGGGCAAGGACGCCGCTGCACAATACGAGGGTGAGAAGATGGGAGGAGAGGTCATGGGTCTCGGACGAACTCGCGCGACCGGCAGGTACCTCTGCCTCAGTGCGCCGCTTGCCGTGCCAACCGTCCCCCAACTCGAGGGCGAAAAGTACCAGCCCGACCCGACGGACGGCGTGGACTTCGAAAATCCCGCCGCAAACGATCCGACTCGTCAGTACACCGGCTTCCCCTGCATGGCTTTCTCCATGGAAGAGCCCATCTACTTCATGTATGACTACCAAGCGCAGACCGCGTCCAACGTGCCGAACGGAACGCCTGCCGCCAACGGCGACTACTTCACAGCGTCTGCGCAAGCGGAAATGGGCGGCGTGCGTAAGTCGATTTGGACCAACGGGTTCATCCAGCAAGATGGTGATGGCGATCTCATCTTGACCGTCTCGCCCAAGGCGTGCGAGTGGGAGGATCAGGGCGCTCCGACGGCTGGATTCCTGGACACGAATCAGGACTGCCAGCCTGGCTGAAACAGCCCCTGTGTAGCCCGCACGAAAGCGCCCCTTCCGGGGCGCTTTCGTCGTTTTGTGACTGTAGCACCGTCCGACCGCTGCCGGCGGCCTTCCAGGCGCGCTCACTACACCGGAACCCACTCGCCGGTGCGCCCACGCTTCCTCTCGCAATCAGTGTTCATGCCGATGGTGCAAATCCGGCCTGTGCGCGTGCTCGTGAGTGAGCGGCTCGTGCACGTGCTCGTGGGAGTGCCACGCGCCCGCCGGTACCGGTGGCTCGTGAACGTGCCCGTGATGCCCGTCGTCGTGCCGGTGAAAGTGCCGGTGCACCATGCGCTGGTGCGTGTGTCGGTGCTCATGGCGTTCGCGGTACCAGAGCCAAATCGCAAACCCCATGAGACCAGCCGCCCCCGCTTGCGACAGCGACATCGGCTCACCGAGCGCCAGCCAGGCGAGTCCGAGCCCCCACGCGGGCGCCGTCGAGAACAGGAGCTGTGACCGAGTCGCCCCCAGGTGCTGCGCGCCCGCCACATACAAGAGCAGAGACACCCCGTAGCTCAGGGCGCCCACCGAGAGCGCCGCAGCCAGGGGTCCGGGCGAGACATCAGCTCTCTCGAAGGCGATGCCGAGTGCCAGATTGAAACTCCCCGCGCAGAGACCTTTTACGAAGGTGATCTGCGCCGGCGACACCTGATCGATGACCGAAGTCCAATTGTTGTCGAGGCCCCAGGCCACGCAAGCAAGCGCGACCAACAAGAGCGCCCAGCCCCCACCCGGAGTAGCCGGCGACAGGAGCGCGCTCGCCACGACGATCAGGACTACCGAGAGCCACGTCGAGCGTCCCAGGTGCTCCTTGAAGAACCACGTCGCCAAGAGTGCCGTCGCAACGGACTCGAGGTTGAGCCACAGCGCCACCGAGCCCGCCAGCGCTTGCGACAGACCCATCAGCAAGAGCACCGGACCAACGACCCCTCCGAACACGACCGCTCCCGCAAGGCGCCCCGCGTTCCGCCGGTCGATGGTGCGAAGCGAAGGCACGTTCCGGAGAGCCCACGGCGCCACGACGAGGGCCGCTCCCAGGTAGAGCAAGCCGGAGAGAAAGAGCGGTCCGAAGTGTTGGAGCAGCGGTTTGCTCGCAGGCGTCGACGCACCGAACAAGGCTGCCGAGACCGCACACCAGATCACCGGTGCGGCCGACGTCGAACCTTTCATGCCGAGGAGTCTACCCCGTGTTGCCCGAAGCGGTGTTTCGCCTCCCCCTCCCCCCTCGCGTCGAATCCCGCCGATTACCCCTCTTTCGGCTCGTTCTTTGGGGCGTCATTCGGGCCCGCGTGATCGGGGATGGTATCAATCCGGCGACGAGGGCCCGCTTCTTGCCGACGGGGCTCCGGGCACACGCGATTGCGCCCACCCTGTTTGGCCGCATAGAGCCGAGCGTCCACTCTCCCGAGGAGCTCGCTGAGCTTCCCATCCAATTGCGGATCGAAGAGCACGGCGCCGACCGAAATGGTGACCGAAATGGCGCCTGCGTCCGTCGCCACGGGTGAACCTTCCACCACGCGGCGGAGCCGTTCGGCGGCTTGCACCGCATGGCACTCGTCGACACCCGGTAGAATTACCGCGAACTCCTCACCCCCCACACGAGCCAGCACGTCCTCGGTGCGAATCATGGCCGCTACGCGCTGGGCGATGTCCCGGAGCACGGCATCGCCCGCAGGATGCCCGTAGGTGTCGTTCACCCGCTTGAAGTGATCGACGTCGAAGGTCAAAAGCGACAGCGGTTGCGTGTGACGGCGACTGTAGGCCACCGCCCGAAGGAGCATCGAATCGAAAGCCCGTCGATTATGAACACCGGTGAGCGAGTCGCGTGTCGCCGTCGAAAAGAGGTGTTCACGGGCGCTGGCTTCGATGTCGTCTTCCAGCGTGAACTTCAAGACGACTTTGGCGCCCAGGCGGATGCGGTCGCCGTCGCGCAGAGGGATGGCACCAACACGCTTGTCGTTGACGAAGGTGCCGTTCGTGCTGCCCAGATCTTTGAGCATGAACTGCCGTTCCGGCAGCCTCACCACCTTGGCGTGTTTCCGGGACACGCCCTCGTCATCCAACCGAAGATCCGCCTCGGCACCACGCCCCACGACGCACCCCGACCGCTGCACGCGCAGCGCCTGCCCCAGGGAATTGCCCGCCACGACCAGAAGCACGGGATGACGTTCACCCGGTTGGATGATGTCCCGTTCCTCAGCTCGACCGGCAATCGTGGTCTCCTCGTCCGTACTCCCCATGATCCGAAGTCTACCGCTTGCGAGCCCTTCCTCGCGACATTCCGGAGCGAGAACCGCCCGCTCTGCTCCGCCGCGCCCTCTTCCGCCGCCTCGCACCGACGAGAACGACCAGACTCCCGGCAGGGAGCCACGAGCTCGCCGCCGCATCCGGGGCCGCGAACGCGCAACCCGGGCTCTCCGTGGACCCGCCATTGTCGTCGGCTAGTGACAGCGCCCCGCCCCCACCACCGTCCGACGACGGGGACGTCGGTGCGTCGCCTTCAGCGAGGAACTCTTCATGACCCGCGGCGCGAAACGCCTCGCGAGCGAACTCGGCGTACGGAGCCAATTGGGTGAAGAAGTTGCGCACTTCACTGCTTTCACATTCCCCGCGAAACAGGGAAAAAACCCCAAGGAGTTCGTCCGTTGCATCGGAAATTGCCGGGCCCCCACTGTCTCCCGGACACACCGAGCGCCCCAAGACGAAGGTGCGCGGCAGGGCACTCCCTTCGATCGGATGAAATTCGCTCGGCCCGAGTGCGATGATCTCCTTGTCTGAAGCCTCGTAGCGGGCCGTCAGGCGCTCATCGTTGATGCCATAGCCGATGACCGTCACCGTCTCGAGTGGCTCGACACCGCGATCGAGTCGAACTGTCGCCCAGGGCACCTCCACCTCTCGATCAAGAATCACGAAGGCAACGTCGTTCCGACAGATGGTGTTCGTCTCCGGAGCGATGATCTGGACCCCAACCGCGGCAGGGACGTCGAAGTTTGGATCTTGACCCGTGTGGATACCAACGAGCTCCGGCGCATAGGGAGCGCCCATGTCGCCTGCATTGGCGGGAACCCTCGATCTGGTCGTGTCGAGATCCCCCTCGATCGTGCAGGTGTAGTCGCCGTCCGTGAAAGCGGACACGCAGTGGCGAGCCGTCACCACGAGATTCGGCGCCACGACGGTTCCCGTACAGAGTCCCGTTCGATCGGGGCCGCGACTTCGAATCAAGACCACCGACTCCCGTTCACTGCGAAATCCATCGAGGACCGGCAGCTCGACTCGCCCCGTACTCGGCTCGGAAGGTGCCTCCCCCAAGCAGCCCGACGCCAGGAGCAACGGGCAGAGACAGCTCACCCGGCGGGTCACTCGCCCCACGTCGAAAGGCACGGCGGGCTCCCGGTCAGGGTCTTCGTGTTCGAGTCGTAACTCATGGCGTTCTGGACGTAGCTGCCCGCACCATCGATGCAGTAAATGCTCGGCTTCCCTCGGCGCGCACCCGTCGTGGTGTCGAACTCGGGCGGACCCATCGTCCCCTGCAGTGAAATCGTCGAACTCGCGCTGCCGCGCAGATTGCCGATGACATCGTTGACGTCCTGAGGACCCACGTCGAACGATGTCTTACCCGCGAGGAGGCGAGTCATCCCGACCGCAACCTCCGTCCCCGTGAGACGAGGCGGGTTCCCGGACCCTGCAAGGGCATACATCATGAAGTACGCGGCATCGTAGAAGTTCTCCGAACCCTCGAGGGAGAAGGAAACGTTGTAGGTGCTCTCGAGCTTCGACAAATACAGATCGTACAGGGACGATTGTTCCGCTGCCGCGAAGTTCACCCCGAGCATTCGAGAATGAACGGAAGCGAACAAGCTCGACGCGAAGTCACTTCTTCCGAACATGTAGGGTGAAGCCAGGTAGAAAGGCGGAGGGCCCCACGCGGGGTTCCAGGAGCTCTCCAAATTGAGCACGAGCTGCACCGCTTCGCCGCTCGCCACCGCCACGACGACGTCCGGACGAAAGTTCTGGAGCGAGGTCAGGGCCGAGGCCAGGTCAGGACTCGGCACCTCGAGCTCGGAGTCGATGCGCAAGCGTACGAAGTTCCCGTCGTCTTCGTTGGCCAGAGCGCTCTTTCCGTTGAACTCGAGAGTGCCAAGCAGATCGTCTGCGATGTCCGTCAAGAATGGCGTCTTCGCTTCGACGAGCGCGACCTTGATCGAATCGGCCGGGTCCAGACCTCGTTTGGAACGAAGCTCCGATTCGACCGCGCCGAGCAGCGGAACGTATGCCGGCGAAAGATCGCCGGCGGACGCGAGCATATGCCAGAGGAGCCCATCGTCCTCGAGAGAGGTGAGAGTCGAATCTGCTTCGAGTGGACTCAGGAAAAAGACCCGATTCTGTGCGCCCTTGCCCTCGAACGCCTCCAAGAGATCCCGCGTGTAGAGCGACGACACGATTGCCGGAACTTCCAGGTCGTCGATGAGGTGGGCGAGACTCTTGTCCAGATCCGGGTCATTCGTCCCCGAACAGACGACCGCGACGAATGGCCGCAGTGTTCCATCGGGACCGCCAGTCAATCCGCCGCGGGTGGCTTCGTTCACCTCGTCGATGGCAAGCTCGTAGTTGAGCGTCGGGACCGAGAGGCGCGGCGCGGTCGGGTCGACGAACGAGTAGGCGCCGAAAATGATGGGCGACGGCTTACGCAGGTTCTCGTTGTCCTGACCCGCGCCGAGCACGATGGGGCACTGCTCTGGAATCGTGAGGGGAACGCATTTTTCGTCGCGGCAAATGTAGGGGCTTCCGAAGTTGCGATCGATGCATTCGCCGTTCGTCTCGCATTCACCCTTCGAACCCGCTCCGGCCTCACCTCCGCTCGAGTTCGCTCCTCCCGTCCCACCGTCCCCTCCGCTGAGAGGTGTGACGCACAAGGACGCTTCGCACACGGTGCCTTCAAATCGCGCTCCTCGCGCGATGCAGTCCGCCGTGGTCGCGCACTGGGCGGTGTCGAGATCCTGAAGCAAGGAACATGACGCGCTCAGGACACCGAGAAGAGACACCCAGCGCTCTGAAAGCGCGCGCAGGCGACCGAAACCAAGCAAGGAATTCACTACCCCAAAGTTACCACTTGGAGAGTCCCCTTGTGGTCAGCTCGGTACGAAATCAGCACGAAATCTCGCTCTTTTCGCGTTCCGATTTCCGGCCTCGCAGCTGCGCTCCAAACGCAGCATGTGCGAGTACGTCATCCATCCCCGATACCTCAAGCGCGAGCTCGTCCTGGTCCGTTGAGATACCGGCGGTGGTACGTCATCCCACAAGAACCGATGCGGCCGAGCCAACGCTCGACCGCAAGGGAGGCAAAAGAGGTCACCGCCGGGCAGCAGGGCGGTGACCTCATCAGGGCCGAATCAGTAGGCGCAGTACACCATGGAGGGGTTCCAGACCGCACGGTAGAAGGTGCCTTGGTGTCCCTTGCAGGAGCAGCAGCTTCCCCTACGGGAGGTGCCGTACGCATAGCAACCATCCACACACATGCCGGAGGTAGCGCTGGTGTCACCGTTCATCGTCCCCGTCGGGTCGATGCTGATCGTCCCGTCGCTGGAGCGAAAATCGATGAAGGGATTCTGACTTCCACCGAAGAAAACCATGCGCTGCTCGATGTTCTCGACCTTTTGCCCTACCGCAGCGTAGTCGAAGTGAACGCCGCACGCGCCTCGATCCGTGATTCCGATCTCGAAGAGCTCGTGGGCCTGGGGCAAGAGCTCAGGTTGGTTCCTCGCCAGATTTGCCTCGTGATCCCGCTGCCGCCCGAAGGAAGACTTGAGCTCTTCTCGGAAACTCGTGGCGCTGAAAATACCTTGGTCGATGAACGCGTTGACCGAGTCGTCCTGCATGCTGAGAACCGCCCTGGTGTTGGGGCAGTCGCCATAGCCGCGGGCCGCGCACCTGGCCTTGGCACCGTCGGTGAGATGAACCGACCATTCGTAGATCATCAGGTCATTCAGAGGATCGATCCGCCCGATCTCCGTGCTCATGGCCACGGCCAGGGCGGCCTTCAACGGGTACATGCCCTGGCTCCCCTCGCAGGACATTCCCAGCTCGTAAGCAAGGGTCGTCGTCGTCCCCTCTTCGGGGACCTCGGCGCCGCACCCGGCAAATGCCAGCCCTCCGAAACCCAGAATCATCGCTGCTACCTTCTTCAACGCTGCCTCCTTCACCCGCGGTGTCTCAGCGGGCTCTACGGGAATCAATGCATCGCGCGTGCCATGATCGAGTCACTCCGGACCCCACACTCCGACAGCGCGAGAACGCGCTGTGCAGATCCCCTAACCCATTGAATCTCCCATCAAACACCTTGTCCGACAGCCACTGTCACGGAAACACAGAGTCCGAGCTGCGGCCACGGCTATCGCACACTTCGGCAGTCCCCTGATGGACGATCAGTTTGCGCAATTTTCACGGTCAGTCGTGCAATTTTCACGAACGATTCGCGCAGTTTCGTTCGCGCTTTGCACAACCAGCTCGCTTCCGCGGAGCTACCTTGTCAGCCATTCTTTCGCGGCCGCGGCAGCCCGAAGGCCTCGATGCGATTGATCAACGTTCGACGCGACACGCCGAGCATCTTCGCCGCGCGCGTCTGGTTGCCGCAGCAGGCTTCGAGCGCCTCGATCACCCTACGCCTCTCGTCCTCTTCGGAAAAATCCTTCGAGTTGCCATGGGTCAAGGAAAGGTCGCTGCTCGGGCGAGCCGAACCCGGAATCGAGCGCGGCTCTTCGAGCATCTCGCGGAGGCCCCCCCCTTCGCGAGACACCACGCTCGCCCTCGTCTGTCCGGGCAGCGGAATGCCCTCCACGTCGGTCCGCTCCTCGGCGAAGACCTCATCGTCCACGTCCATCAAGCGGTGGGTCGGCAGGTGCTCGGGAAGAATCGGTGCACCTCCGCTCAAGAAGGGTGCTCGCTCCATCGCGTTCTTGAGCTCACGAACGTTTCCGGGCCAGGAGTACTCGAGCAGAGCTCGGAGAGCAGCTTGCGTGAAATCCGGAATGGCAATGCCGCTCTTCAGACAGAAGTCTTTCAGTAAGTATCGAGCGATGGGCTCGATCTCTGTCGGTCGTTCGCGAAGGGGCGGAATGCAGAGTGCGATGCCGCTGATGCGGTAGTAGAGATCGCTGCGAAAGCGCCCCACTCTCACCTCGGCTTCGAGATCCCGGTTGGTCGCCGACACGAAGCGAACGTCGATGGGAATGCTCTTCGAGGAGCCCAGACGGCGGATCTTCCTTTCCTCGAGCACGCGAAGCAGCTTCGCTTGGGTCGACAGCGGCATCTCACCGATCTCGTCCAGGAAAACGGTGCCCCCTCCCGTGGACTCGAGGAGCCCCGCTCGCATGGTCGCGGCTCCGGTAAAAGCACCCTTTTCGTGGCCAAAAAGCTCACTCTCGAGGAGATTCTCGGCGAGAGCTGCACAGTTCAGGCGAAGGAAGGGTCGACCTGCGCGACGAGAATTTTCGTGCACCGCAGAAGCAAGCAACTCTTTCCCCACGCCAGTTTCGCCGGTGATGAGCACGGCGATGTCGCTTTGCGCCGCGCGCGCCGCGAGCTCGTGAATCCTTCTCATCTCCGGATCGGCGAGCACCCTTCCCGTTGCAGAGGGCGGAGGGTTCGTGGAGTGGTGCGGCGCGGACTGCGGCTTTTCCTCCTGCACCAATGCGTGCACGGAGCCGATCCGAAGCATGTCCCCCGAACCAATCGGATAGCGCTCTCCAGGCCGGAGGGTGACCGCGTCGTCGGCGCGCCTACCGGCTCGGTTTGCCAGGAAGAGCCGCGTTCCGTTCGAACTGCCCAGGTCTTCGACTTGGATGCGGCTTTCGCCGACGTGAAGCAGCAAGTGCTCGCGCGAAACCGACGGATCGTCGACTCGAATGTCGGCGCGCGCGCCCCTCCCCACCCGCAGCGTGCGGCCACGCGGCAGCGGGTGGGAGAAGGACATCTGCCTCACATAGACGGTGAACTCGGCACGAGAAGATTCCACGCGACAGGACTCGACCGGCTTATGGCAACCCGTCGATGCACTGGAAATAGGCGGCTTGCTCGTTTGCACACGCCATATTTCCTTCCGGTGACGTGGTGATCATCGCCGGCACCATGAACGCTGGGACTGCAGGACTACAAGAGAAGCCGCTTCCGCCCAGTTCGGCCTCGCAAGCGATCGTGTCGTAGTACTCCTCCTCACAACCCGCAGCGCCGGCACTCTCGCAGTTCGCTTCGCAGGATTCCTGAGTCTCGCATCCGTTGTTCTCTCCGAGCCCAGTCTCACAGCGCTTCGTGCAGAGCTCGGCCAGCGTGGGCGCGCCGCCCATGCCGCCCATACCGCCCATGTCGGCGCCACCCATGTTCGCGCCCGCATCCCCACCGGAAGCCGTCCCGCCCGAGCTGGAGCCACCGCTGCTCGTTCCACCGCTCGACGAACCGCCCGAGCTGGTCTCTCCACCGGTGGCGGAAGCGCCGGACCCGCCGGACCCTCCGCCGTCACCGTCACCGTCATCGCTACAGGCAACGACGGTCGCCGTCAGGGCCGTCACCACGGTCATCATCAAGGGTAGTCGCGCCATAAAGAATCTCCTCAACGGAAAGAAGGCTCACCATAACTCTACACCACATTACAAATCACTAATTCGCTGCACAATTTGATCAAATTTGTTGCACTCTATCTCCCTCGCTGCCCCCGAGTCTTCCGCGGACCTACGTGCGACCACCCGCCCAGCCGAAAGCGCCCAGTCACGGGAGCAACCGAGGCTTTTCTACCTACGGAAGCGCTTCACCCGTCCGAGAAAAGGCATCGAAGCCCCTAGAGCGACAAACGGTTTAC
>JBNKGC010000102.1:0-19944 GCA_050289625.1 Polyangiaceae bacterium
GTTCGCTACGCCACGCTTCTCGATGATGTGGCGTCTCTGCCCGACGCGCGCGTCGAGCAGGCGGCGGTCATTACCTCCTGGTCGAAAATCGAACGCGCGTCTTCCGCCTCGCGGGCCAGCGGGGCGGTTTCGACCGGGCGCACCGGAGGCTTCAACCACGAAGCGTTCGAGCGCTTTCCAAAGAGTCGAGCCGCCTTGCACGCGGGGCGAAAAGTGGACCCGGCTCCCGGGTGGGGAGACTACCGCCCGGACCGCTTCACAGCCGACCTCGCGCGGAGTTACCTCGAAGAAGCGCGCCCGCGGTTCCTGTTCGTGAGTCTTGGAGAAACGGACGAACACGCGCATCACAACCGCTATGGGGATTATCTCGAAGCGCTCCGCAGCGCTGATGCGGTCGTCGGTAGCGTCGCCGCGCAGCTCTCCGAGTTCGAACGAAAGGGGGCGCGCACCGCCCTTTTCGTGACCACTGATCATGGGCGCGCACACAGCTTCTCGAGTCACGGCGCGAAGTTTCCAGAGTCGTCGCGCAGCTGGCTCATCGCCTCCGGTTCCAGCGTCGTGGTGCGCGGAGCCGCCAACAATTCGAATCGGGCGTACCTCGCCGACATCGCGCCGACGGTGCGGTCACTCTTCGGCCTCGCGGGGCGCTCGGGCAACGGCGGCAGAGTCCTCAGCGGGCTGTTCGCCTCCGCCGGCTAACCGGCCCACACGGTTCATCCTCCGGCGGCCCCAACGAGTTATCCTGAGGGGGATCCGCTCGCCACGGACGATTTCACGAAGGTAGTAGTTTGGTGCGTTGGCTGACCTGAGCGGTATACTACTCTGCCGCATCTCCACGATTTCGGGCTGAACCACCATGACGCGTCAAACTTCGCGTGCCCTGACGGCCGCTTCCCTCTTTGCTTCTCTCTGCTTCGCGTGTGCCACTGTCGTCCAAGATGACCCGATCGTCGAGGATCAAGGCCTCGGAACGGGGGGCGATCTCGGTACGGGAGGCGTTGCCGGAACCGGTGGCGCGGCTGCGACCGGAGGCACGACGGCTGGGGGTACGGGCGGCGTGGTCAGTGGAACCGGGGGGAGCGCCACGGGTGGTTCGCCCAGCGGTGGCGTGGCGGCGACGGGTGGAACCGGCGGCCCGACCGGAGGCGCTGCGACGGGCGGTGGCTCGACCGGCGGCGGTTCGACCGGCGGCGGTTCGTCCGGCGGCGGTTCGACCGGCGGCGGTTCGTCCGGTGGCGGCTCCACCGGTGGAACGGGCGGCGGAGGGGGAACGACCTGCCCCGGCGTTCGTGCGTGGGTCGAGAATTCGCAGATGGACCTCGCTGCTGGAGATCTCGTGAGCTACGAGGGCGCCGTGTACGAAGCCGAGGTAGCGATCGGCTGGGCCAACGACGTGTGCACGCCGGATCCTGCGACGGCCGCGGCGTGGTGCTCGCAGCCGGGCGACTCGCAGCAGACGTACACGCTACGGGCGGATTGCTCGCTCTGATCCACGGAGAGGCGCTCGTCGTCTGATTGGCCGACCCGGGCGTGCCCGGGTCGGGTCTTCCTGACATTTTGGCACGCGCCACCCCTCTTTGGGGCTGTCCACTGACAGGCTGTCGCCGGGAACGCTCGCCCCCTCGCGTTTCCCGCAAATATTCCGCATCGTTATCCCATTGACCGTTGGCACGGCTCTCGCTTTAAGGGGCCCGGGAACGATCTGCCCGCGCGCGCAGGCCTGATCGCCCGTTCTGCATCTGTCACGCTGAGATCGTGCCCATCGACACATTCCTCAAGAAGTACTTCACCGCGGTGGTCCTCGGGCTGGTCGCGTTGGCCGCCTATTTCCAGGCGTCGGGGGTGACGCAGCTTTTTGGGAGTGCGCTCACTCTCGAACCGTCGGACGTGGCCGGAGAAGCTCCCGTGTCGCGGCGTACCTCACGCTCGGAGCGCCCCAGCGCGAAACCAATCCTGGATCGAAACCCCTTCGATTCCGTCACCGGGCCGCTCAGTCCCAATGCCACTCCGATCTCGCTGCCGACGCCCGAACCTGTGAAGATTGACGATCCGCTCCGGGTGCCCGCGTGCGACGGGGTCACGGTTCACATCGTCACCGAGTCGGATGATCCCTTGTGGTCCTTCGCGGCAGTTCAAGGACCCGGCGAGCAGTCTCCCGTGCTCCGTCGCGTTGGCGACGACGTCGGCGGCAAGAAGATCGCTTTCATCGGGTACAACCCGCTCGAGGCGAGTCCCGCGATCTGGCTGGAGGATTCGGGGTTGTGTCAGGCGTTTCTCTTCGGCGAACCGACTGCTGGAAAGGCAGCAGGGCCGGCGGCGAAGCCGCAGCCGTCAAAAACGCCGGCGCCTCCGTCAGGAACCAGCAAGGGCCGGCAGGTCGACCCCGACATTGCCTCCAAGATCAAGAAGATCAGCGACAGCGAGTTTCACGTCGACCGCGGCGTGGTCGACAAGATCCTCGAAAATCAAGCCGAGCTCATGCGTTCGGCCCGCATCGTTCCCGAGCAGAAAGACGGCAAGGTCGTCGGTATCCGACTGTTCGGAATTCGCCCCGACACGCTCCTCGGAACGCTGGGCATGCAGAACGGCGACCGCCTCGAGTCGATCAACGGTTTCGACATGGGCAGTCCCGAGAAGGCCCTCGAGGCCTACGCGCGACTTCGTTCGGCAGACAACCTGAACGTGAAGCTCAATCGTCGAGGCAAGTCCATGAACATCGACTACCGAATCAAGTGATCAAGAGCTCCCCCGTGAGAACCGGAAAGCCCGTGCGCCCCCGAACCCATCTCCCACCCCGTTCGTCCCTGCAGAAGAATAATCTCGCCTTGATACTCGGCGCGACGCTTCTCCTCGCGCCCGTATCCGCTCTCGGTCAGGCCAAGCCGCCGGCGCGTCCCGCGCGCAAGGCGACTGCGGCTCGACCGGCGGCCAAGGCGCCGGCAAAGCCCCCGGAGGATCGCGAACCGCCAGGAGCGCAAGGTCCGCTTCCGACGAGCACCGACAAGATCGCTCAAGCGACGGACATCGAGTACAGGCCGCGACCGGGGGGAACGCGCGTCAAGTTCAACCTGCAGGATGCCGATCTCGCCGAGCTCGTGAATCACATCAGCGGGATGACCGGCAAACGGTTCATCTACGGCGCCAAGGTGCGCCAGATCAAAGCGACCGTCGTCGCGCCGGAACCGGTGACTCTCGACGAGGCCTACCAGGCCTTCCTCTCGATTCTCGAGGTCAACGGAATGACGGTGGTTCCCCACGGACGATTCTTGAAGATCGTCGACAGCGCCGGGGTGACCACGAAATCCACTCCGATTTACTCGCGCGGTGCTCCGATTCCCGATTCGGATCGCTACGTGACGCGGCTCTACCGGACCCAGTACGTGGGCGCCGACGAGGCAGCGCAGCTCTTGACCAAGTTCAAGAGCAAGGAAGGGGACATCTCCACCTATCCAGGTGGCAACCTGCTCGTCATCACGGACACGGGCACCCAGATTCGGCGCATGATCCGAATCCTCGAAGAGGTCGACGTAGGCGGCGCAGGCCAGCAGATGTGGATCGAGCCGGTGAACTACGGCGCTGCCGGCGAGATGGCCGATCGCATCAACGAGCTCTTCGAAGTCGGGGAGGGTGGCGGCGGTGGACTCACCAAGGTTGTCGCGGACGAACAGACGAACTCTCTGATTGTCGTCGGCACGGACGACTCATACGTGAAGCTGCTGGAGATTTTGAAGAAGCTCGACAGCCGACCTGGAGAAGCAGGCCGCGTGCACGTCCTGCCCCTACAGCATGCAGTTGCCGAGGAGCTCGCACAGACCTTGCAGCAAATGCTGTCGGGGCAACGACAGCAGGCGGGCGGTGCCCGTCGCGGACAGGCTGCAGCGGCTCAGGCGGGTGCGGCGGGTGATGCCGGTGGCATGTTCGAAGGCGAAGTCGCCGTTACCCCCGACCAGGCCACGAACTCCCTCGTGATCACTTCGTCCGCCCGGGATTTTGCTCAGCTGCGCGTCGTCGTCGACAAGCTCGACCAACCGCGCCGGCAGGTGTTCATCGAGGCGGTGATTATGGACGTCGGTGTCTCCGACAGTGCCAACCTGTCCTTTGCCTGGCACGGAGGCGTTCAGGAAGACATCGGTGGCGATGGTCCTTCGACGTTCCTGGGCGGGTTCAACGCCGGGCAGTCGATCGCATTCCCTGCCGATCCCAATGCCCTTCAAGGCTTCGCCGCGGGCGTGCGTGGCGCGGAGCTGCCGGGCACGAGCAACCTGTTGGGCACCGGCCTCAGCATTCCCGCCTTTGGCGTCGTGGTGAACGCTCTGGCGAGCTCGGGTCGGGGCAACGTGTTGGCGACTCCGCACATCATTGCCACTGACAACGTTCCGGCCGAGATTAACGTGGGCGAGAACATCCCCCTGCAAACGAACGTAGGAGGCGGGCTCGGCAATTTGGCTGCCCTCGCTGGGGGCAGCGCCCAGGGGCCGTCAACGCCAATACCCTGTCCAGTATCGGTGGGTTTGGATTCGCCGCTCCCCGTGAAGACGTGGGCAACCGCATTCGGGTGACCCCGCACATCAACGAGTCCGACCAGGTCCGTCTGGAAATCGAGCAGGAAAGTAGCGCGCCGGGGACTCCCGTGGGCGCCCTTGGTGCGGTCCCCATCACGCGTCGAACCGCCAATACGACCGTTGTGGTCAAGGATCAGCAGACCATCGTCATTGGAGGCCTCATGCGCGACGAGTACACCACGTCGCGCGACAAGGTGCCGATTTTGGGCGACATTCCGGTACTCGGATTCCTTTTCAGCTCGAGTCGCCAGGAAACGCGCAAGACGAACCTGCTCTTGATTTTGACGCCGCACGTCATCCGCGAGCAGGCCGACCTCCGTCGCATCTTCGAGCGGAAGATGCACGAACGGCAGGAGTTTTTGGACCGCTACTTCGTGTTTGCGACGGACACGTGGACGCCGCCCACCGACTACGCGCGGTCCAACGGGCTCGTCGAAGACATCAGGCAAGCGTACTTCGAGATCGAAGAACAACGTCGACTCGAGGAGGAGCTCCGCCCGCGGGAGCTCCACGAGCACGCCCCGAGCGATTCGATCGACCTGCCGACGAATCTGAAATCGGAGCCGAGCAAGGCGCCCGCGACGCCAAAGCCCAGGGCGCAGCCGAAGCGGAAGTCCTCCGTCGAGGCGCCCATCCGAATTGCGCCGGTTGCGCGTAGTGTCAACGTAGAGCGTGTGGAGTGAGCCGTGGAAGAGCAGCGCGGCCTGGGTAACATTCTGGCGCGGCGGGGCGTGATCGACGCAGCGCTCCTCGAGGACTTCTACGAGCAGCAACGGGAGCGAGGGGCGCTTCTCGTCGACCTGGTCGTGCAGAGCAAAGCTGCGACGGAACACGACGTGGCGCGGGCTCTGGCCGAGGAGTGCGGCATGGAGTTCGTCGAAAAGGTCGACGCGGATGCCGTGCCCCTGGAGGTAGCCACGCGCCTGCCGATTTCGTACTCGAAGGCCCACAAGCTCCTCTTGACCGGGGAGTTGGACGATCGGGTTCAGCTCGTTTGCGCCGACCCCCTCAACACGGCGGCGTTGGACGACGTTCGGGCGCTGTTCGGCAAGAACGTGGAGGCGCTCGTCGCCGCGCCCAGCGAAGTCACCAACGCCATCAATCGTGTCTACGAGCGACAAGACACGATGAGCGAGCTCGAGTCGGATGAAGGGATCGCCGACGACGACCAGGCGGATCTTCTCGACTCCGACGACGACGCGCCGATCATCCGTTGGGTGAACGGGCTCTTCTCTCAGGCGGTGAAGGAGCGCGCGAGCGACATTCACATCGAGCCCGAAGAGAAAGAGGTCATCGTTCGCTACCGCATCGACGGTGAGCTCTACGTCGCCAAGCGCGCAAGTCGTCAGTTTCTGAGTTCGGTGATCGCGCGCGTGAAGATCATGGCGGGCCTGAACATCGCCGAGAAACGCCTGCCTCAGGATGGTCGCATTTCGCTGCGGATCGCAGGACGAGGAATCGACGTCCGCGTCTCCACCATCCCGACCAGCCGCGAACACGAGCGGATCGTGATGCGTCTGCTCCAGAAGACGAACGTCTTGCTCGATTTGAGCGAGCTGGGCTTCGAGGCGCGCGACTACGCCCTGATGGACTACCTCATCAGGCGACCCAACGGGATCCTCCTCGTGACGGGTCCGACCGGTAGCGGCAAAACGACCACGCTCTACGGTTGTCTCAACAAGATCAACCAGCCGAAGATCAACATCCTCACGGCCGAGGATCCGGTCGAGTACGAAATCGGCGGAATTCACCAGGTGGCCGTTCAACCGAAGATCGGTTTGACCTTCGCCGGCGCACTACGTGCATTCCTCCGCCAGGATCCCGACGTGATCATGGTCGGTGAGATCCGCGACAAGGAGACGGCGGAAATCGCGATGCACGCATCGATGACCGGTCACTTGGTGCTGAGCACCCTCCACACCAACGACTCGGCGGGTGCTGTGACGCGTCTCGTAGAGATGGATATCGAGCCATTTTTGGTGCGCTCGACGGTGATTGGAATTCTCGCGCAGCGCCTGGTTCGCGTCCTATGTCAGAGCTGCAAGATCCCGTACCAGGCAACGCCGTACGAGCTGCAGCAACTCGGGCTGGATCCCGAGCGGACTCGGTGGCGGGACTCGCGCAACCTGTCGCCGCGATACAATCTGCCGTACGTCGACTACATCCCGGTGGGGTGGCGTCGAGAAACTCCACCGACGTTCTACAAGGCCGGAGGATGTGATCGCTGCGATCACAAGGGGTTCACGGGGCGGCGGGGCATCTACGAGCTCATGGTTGTCGACGACATCGTGGGCAACTTGGTGCTCAAGAATGCCGACGCGCAGTCCGTCAAGCGCGCTGCTCAGAACTCGGGCATGGACACCATGCGCGACGATGGCGCGCGCAAGGTGCTCGCTGGCCTGACGACCGTCGAAGAGGTGGTGGCAGCCACCCAGGAGGACGTCATCGTCGATGAATGAGCGAGCGGGGCGCCTGAAGCGCGTCCGGTACGACGTCTGAGATCATGGCCGTTTTCGAGTACAAAGGGATCCGAGTCGACAGCGGTAAGGCCGTGAAGGGCTACCGTGACGCGGAGAATGCGCGCGCGCTCCGCGCGCTCCTGCGCAAGGACGGCATCATGCTCACCGCCGCCCACGAAGAGGCGGAGGTGGCGGCCAAGAAGAAGAAGGACATCGACCTTCTCGCGATCTTCCGCCGGATCAGTGGCGCTGACGTCGCGGTCATGACGAGACAGCTCGCCACCCTGGTTCGTGCAGGCATTCCCCTCGTGGAGGCGATCGGTGCGCTCGCTGAGCAGGCGGAGAAAGAGCAGATGGTCCGCGTGCTGTCTTCGGTGCGCGAAAGCCTGAACGAGGGCACGAGTTTCGCAAAGAGCCTCGAGCAGCACCCGAGGGTGTTTCCTGTCCTGTACATCAACATGGTTGCGGCGGGGGAAGCCTCGGGCACGCTGGAGGCCGTTCTCGAGCGTCTCGCCGACTTCATGGAGAATCAGGCGCGCCTGAAGAGTAAGGTGATGGCCGCCCTGGCTTATCCCGTGCTGATGTCGGTGATTGGAGCCGCGCTGGTCACCATGCTGATGGTGACCGTGGTCCCCAAGGTGACGAGCATCTTCGAGAACCTGGGACAGGCGCTGCCCTGGTACACCGAGGTTCTGATCTTCGTTTCGGAAGCCCTCGCTGGCTACTGGTGGCTCATTCTCGGTTGCATCATCGGCGGGGTCGTGTGGTTTCGGCGCTGGAAGAGCCGCCCGGCCGGGCGCCTCAGGTGGGACACGCTTCGCATGAAGTTCCCCATCTTCGGGCGACTGGTGCTGCTCGTCGCGGTGGCGCGGTTTGCGAGGACCCTCGCCACGCTCTTGGCCAGTGGCGTGCAGCTTTTGCCGGCGATGGAGATCGGAAGGAACGTTCTGGAGAACGCCAAACTCGAGGGAGTCGTTTCGGAAGCCATCGGATCGATTCGCGAAGGTGAGGGGATTTCAGAGCCCCTTAAACGGAGTGGTGCATTCCCTCCGATGGTCACCCACATGATCGCCGTCGGCGAAAAATCGGGTCAGCTCGAGGACATGCTCGAGAACGTGAGTCGCGCCTACGAGGCGGATGTCGAAACGAAGGTGGCGGCCCTGACGAGTCTGCTCGAACCGGTCATGATCCTGTGCCTCGGCGGCGCCGTCGGGTTCATCGTCATGGCGATTCTGATGCCGCTGATTCAAATGAACAATCTGGTCCAGTGACTCCCCCCCAAGATGCGCAAACGACGGCTCACAGAGCGAAGAATCTTCTTTCCGTGGGAAGGGCGAGGCGGTTTGCGTCGTTATTTGGCGCTGGGCCGTCTTCGTCCGTTCGTGGTGGTCGGCTTGCTGCTGACCTTCGTGGTTTGGGTTGGCCTGCGCGAGCGGGAGCGATCGGGAATACGCCAAACGCGAGCCGCCTTGATCGATGTCCGACGAGCCGTGGACGAGTACTTGGCGGAACATCGCGGGGGTTGCCCCGAGACTCTGGAACAGGTGCGTCCGTACGCGACGCGTGGACGGATTCCCAACGACGCTTGGGGCCGGCCGCTCCGTTTGATTTGTCCGACGGAGCGCCCTGGTTACGCCTACGAACTGATGAGCGATGGTCCGGATGGAAAACCGGGCGGTCTAGACCGAATCGAATAGCGAGGAACCGATGAAACTAGCGTATATGAAGGCCAATGCTCGCCGCTTCCAGCGCGGCCTCACCCTGGTCGAGATCATGATCGTGGTTGCGATCATCGCGATGGTCACCGGCGGCGTCGCCGTCTTTGCGATTCCGAAGTTCAAGGAAGCGCAGATCTCGACGGCTGAGACGGGTGCCCGCGTGATTCGAACCGCTGTGCAGCAGTGGCAGATGGCCACCAGCGAGTACAGTGAGTGTCCGACCGTCAGCCAGCTCGTTCAGGACAAGCACCTCGACAAGGGTCAGAACACCGACGATCCGTGGGGTGAGCCGTTCGTCATTTCATGCCAGGACGACGATGTGACCGTGGGGTCGAAGGGGCCCGACAAGAAGCAGGGCACCAAGGACGACATCGCCGTGCCCAAGGGCGGGGCTATCGAAGAGGAGTGAGCGCGGGCTCGCTCACTCACCTTCGGAGAACGACTATGGAAGGCCTTGCTTCTAGCACCGACGTCCGCACGAGTGGTGCGCGCGCATGGCGCTGCGGAAGCCGCGGGCTGACCCTGGTCGAAATTCTCATCGTCGTCACCTTGATCGCCTTGCTCTCCGGTTCCCTCATTTTCGGGAGCGGCATGCTGACGGGTGCTCGTCAGCGTGCCGCGGCCACTCTGGTGGTGGCCGGCGTTCGCAAAGGACTGGCGGAAGCCAATGCGTCGGGAAAGCCCGTTCGCTTGGCAATCGATCTGGACTCGAGCCGGGTGACGCTCGAGGAGGCAAAATCGTCGGCGCTGTTGCGCGACGAGGTCACGACGACGGAGGGAGAGTCGGAGAACGATCGGGCTCAAGACACCGCGCGCTTGGTGCGCGAACAGACCGATCGAGTGCTCGAGGGGATGACGCCTGACCGACCGAGTTTTTCGCCCACCGATGCATTGGGGCAGGACGGCGACAAACCAGGCCGAGAGCTGGGCGGCGGGGTGCGCTTCCGGATGGTCCAAACGGAACATGATCCCGAGCCGCGAACGGACGGCACCGCATACATCTACTTTTGGCCGGGCGGACTGACCGAGCACGCGGTCGTCCAGGTCGGTCGCAGCGCCGAAGACGAAGGGCTTACCGTCAAGGTGAGCGCCCTCACGGGTCGCGCGGAGATCAAGCGCGGGCGTATCGAGCTGCCGGAGCCGCGTCTCGACGGAGAATACTCGGAGCGAGAGGAGGCGTTTTGAAGGCGTCACCCTTTTCTCCGCCCGCGAGGAGAGGCGCTTCGCGCGGACTCACGCTCCTGGAGGTGCTCGTTGCCGTCAGCATTCTCGGTCTGGGCCTGACGATCATCCTGAGCTCCCAGGCAGGGCTTTTCGCGAGCACCCAACGGGCGGAGCACGTCACGGTGGCGGCGAACTTGGTTCGCTGCAAGATGAGCGAAGTCGAGCTGGAGCTTCTGGAAGACGGTTACCCGATGATCGACCGCCAGGAACGAGGGGACTGCTGCCAGGACGAGCCCTTCGGGCGCTACTCGTGCGAATGGAAGATCGAGCCCGTCGAGCTGCCTCAACCTGCGTCCTTCGCCGGAGAGCCCGGCGGCGAAGAGCCAAGCGAGACCCCGAGCTCCCCTGGGGCACCGGGGAAGAGCAGCGACTCGCTCGAACTCGGTCCTCTCGGCGCGCTCATGGACATCCAGAAGAGTGGCGGCGCGAACCTCGGAGAGAGTCCGGATCTCGGTGAGCTCGCGGGGGCGCTGACCGGTGACACGGGCGGTGGCGCGATGGGCCTCGCGAGCACGGCCATGCAGCTCGTCTATCCGAGCCTCAAGGACATGCTCGAGGCAAGCATTCGGAAGGTGACCGTGCGGGTCATCTGGACCGAGGGCCAAAGCGAGCGCGACATGGTCGCCGTGCAGTACGTGACGAACCCCGTGGAAGGGGGACTCAATCCGAACGCCGCCGATGATTTGCCGGAGCTTCCGGGTGGCACGGGCCCGGCGACCCAAGGAGGCGAACCGTGACTCCCCTTCCTTGGTTTCAGGACGCTTCGGGCGCGCGACGGGGCGCGCGGCGGCGTCGGCATCAGCGTGGCCTCACGCTGGTGGAACTGCTCGTGGCCATGGCGATCCTCGCCATGATCAGCATCCTCATCTACAGCGCGATTGACGGGATGCGCCGGAGCCGCGAAGGCGTGCAGCGGATCTCCGATCGGTACCGCGAGGGCCGCATCGCCATGCAGCGCATGGCTCGGGATCTGCAGAGCGCGTACATCTCCGAACATTCGCCCTTCGGGGAAGCGGAACAGGTCGTGAAGACGTCGTTCATCGGAGACCCGGGTTCCCCCGCCGATCGCATCGACTTCAATTCCTTCGCCAATCGGCGTCTGGACCGCAACGCCCGCGAGTCCGATCAGGCCGAGGTGTCGTACTTCGGATCGCCGGATCCGGATCGGGACGGGGTGATCGACTTGGCTCGCCGAGTCAGCACGAGGCTCGACGAGGAACCGACCGAGGGCGGACGAGTCGAAGTGCTGGCCACCGACATCGACTTGTTCGACGTGGAGTACCTGGACCCGCTCTCGGGGATGTGGCGCGAGGAGTGGGACAGCACCTCGGTGGTCGGCGAGGCCGGGCGCTTGCCGCTTCAGGTTCGCCTCGTACTCGTTCTCAACGGAGGCGAGCGCCGGGAAGCAGACAGCAGTCGCGGCAAGATCCGACTGGTCAGCAAGGTGGTGCTCCCCATGCAGAACATTCTGAACTTCGCCATCAACAACAACTGATCGATCTCCCAGACCATGCAGCGTTTCACCCTCGACAGAGCCCCCACGCCCTCGGAGCCGCCCGCGGCTTCCGGGGTCGCCGTGCGTTCGAGCGAGGGGAGCTTTGCCGACTCCGCCGGAGTGTCCTGCCCAGGGGGGCTCTACGAGCGCAGCCGAAGGCGCCGCGGGCGCCGGCGGCAGCGAGGAGTTGCCCTCATCTTGGTGCTGAGCACGCTTACCGTGCTCACGGTGATGTTGACCGAGTTCCAGGACGAGACGTCCGCCGAGCTCGGAAGTGCCCTCACGACGCGCGATGCCGTTCGTGCGGAGTATGCGGCCAAGAGCGCGGTCAATCTGTCGCGACTTTTCATCGCTTCGGAGCCCACCGTGCGCAAGGCGGCCGGACCGCTTTCGATGCTGATGGGCAACGTGCAGATCCCGGTCTGGGAGTACACGGACTTGGTACTTGGTGCCTTCGGTGACGAAGAGGGCGCCATGGCGTTTCAAGGTCTTTCCGGCCTGAATCTGGCCGAGGGGCGAAACCTGGGCATGGAGGGCGCGGGGTTCCGCGTGCAGGTCATCGACGAAGACTCGAAGATCAACTTCAACGTGGGCGCGCGCCCGGACTCCTTTTCGCGCATCCGCATGGCGCAACAGATCGCCAGTATGATCGCGCCCCCGCAGTACAACGAGCTCTTCGAGCGCCTTGACGACGACGGCAAGCTCAAGGATCGAAGCACGGTCTGCTCGGCGATCGTGGACTGGGTCGATTCGGACCAGACCATGGAGCCTTGCGAGGACCAGGCCCAAAAGCAGGCCACCGCGGCAGAGGACACTTACTATCAGTTTCTCGACCCACCCTATCGGCGCAAGAACGCAGCCTTCGACAGCCTCGAGGAGCTACACCTGGTTCGCGGCGTGGACGACGTCTTCTGGCGCACCTTCGTCGAGCCCGACCCGGAAGACCCGGCGAAGCGGAATGTGACAGTTTGGGGTCAGGGCGGCGTCAACGTGAACACCGCCAACGCGCAGACTTTGCTCGCTCTTGTTTGCCAGGCAGATCCCGCCGCGGCGATTTGCGTCGACATCGAGCAACAGGCGAAGTTCTTGAGCGGCCTGTCGCTCGTCAAGGCGATGATGCCCGGTGTCCCACTTTTCCCGAACGAAGGCGCATTCATCGACGCCGTTCAGGGCAAAGGGATGGTCGGACCCATGCTGGCGGCGTTCGGCTTCGAGCCGCTCGTGATCAAGGACCAAGGGCCCCTGAAGAAGGCGATTGCTACCGAGAGCAAGGTATTCAGCATCTACGCCACGGGCTACGTCCGCTCCGGAAAACGGGAGACCCGCACTCGGATCCACGCCGTGGTGGACTTCCGGGCGGCGCCACCACCCGGGCAGGCCACGCTCGAGGCCGTCAACGAACGCCTGAATCCCGGCGGGGCACAGCCGCCGTCGGAAGAGGACGAGAATCAGGCCGATTCGAACGCCGACGAGGCGTCGGCGCTGATTCGCCCTAGCCCTGCGGGCAACATCATCTATTACCGTGTCGAGTGAGCGCATGCCGGTATCTCAAGCATTACAGCGATCATCGCTTGCGATGATCGCAGAAAACATGAGCGGCACGCGCAGACGAGTGGCCTCCCGTAGCCGATTTGGCCCTCACTCGATGTGGGCCAAACCGGCGGAGGCTCAATCAACGCAGGTGGTTCCCGCTGTAGGCGACGGTCGCCGATCTCACGTTGCGCGCTTCGTTTTGGCTGCGCTTCGGTGCTCGAGTACTCAAGTACGTTCCGCTCCGATGCTCGCCAAAGCTTCACGAAAACGCGAGCTTGACGACCGGCTGCTCGCCTAAGATATCCGGGATGCGAGTGAGCGATGAGGACGGGAGGAGAGAGAACCGATGAGTAAGGTGGTCGGTATCGACGTTCGGCCGACGCACGTCCGGGCAGTGCTCCTGCGTCAGGCGTATCGGAAGACGTTTCTGGAGGAACTCCGGGAAGTGGAGCTCGCGGATTTCGAGACGACGGTCGAAGCCATCCGCGCGTGCGTGTCCGGATTCAACCAAAGCGGCACCCAGCGCGTCGACGGGTTCGGGGTGGCTTTGGATGGTGCGAAGACCTTCGTTCATCCGCTCAGCATTCCCGTGACGGCCGAGAAGCAGTTGGCAGAGCTCCTGCCTTTCGAGCTCGAAGCTCTGGTTCCGGTGGACCTGGACGATCTGGTCTTCGATCGCGACATCGCACCCCGGAAGGCGAGCGACACGACGCTCCAAATCCTCACGGTGGCGGCACGTCGAGAAGACGTGGAAAAGCGCATCGCCGTGGTGGAGGAGGCAACGGGAAGACAGCCCGAGCGGGTCGGTCCTGCGCCGGCAGAGCTCGGCCAGCTCGCTTCGCTCAGTGCGGAGCTCGCCGGACCGGGACCGCTGGCGCTCGTCGACATCGGGGTGGATGCGACGGACGTGTGCATCCTTCAGGACGGACACGTCCGTCGTGTGCGCACCCTTTCCCTAGGAATGGGGGGCTTTCCGAGCACTGCGGAGCGTCTGGCGACCCAGGTGCGACAGACCCTGACGGCCTTCGCTGCGGACGTCGGCGGCGAGGTGGAGCGGGTGCACTTGGTGGGCGAGGGAGTGGGCGTTCAGGGGCTCGAGGCCTTCCTGGCGGATCGACTCGAGCGTCCTGTGCAGCCACTTCCCGAGCTCGAGCTGGAGTTTCTGACTGCTGAGCAGAATACGCTGGTGCCTCGGTTCGCCCGGGCCATCGGAACGGCACAGCATGTGGCGCGCGGTCGAGGTATCGACCTGCGCCAAGGGGACCTCGCTTTCCAGAGGGGCTTCGGCTTCCTCAAAGAGAAAGCACCGTTGCTCTTGGGGCTTGGTGCTGCCGTGATCATCTCCTTCGTCTTCGCGACTTGGGCCGAGAGCCGGGCCCTTACGCGGGAGCACGAGGTGTTGGCCGCACAGCTCGAAGCGACGACCAAGGCAGCCTTCCAAACGGCCACTTCGGATCCCGACGAAGCCACCGCCCTGCTCGAAAAGGCTCGCAAGCGAACTGCGGAAGATCCGATGCCCTACATGGACGGATTTGGCGTGACGGTCGCGCTGTCCGAGCTCATCCCCGACACCATCGTCCACGACATCGAAGAACTCGACTTTCAAAAGGGCAAACTTCGACTCCGAGGTGTGGTGAACTCGACGGACGAGGCGCAGCAGATCGCCAAGTTGATCGAGGAGCACAAGTGCTTCGACGACGCCAAGATCTCGAAGCTCAGCCAGCAGGTGAACAGCGATCGCGAGAAATACGTGCTCGAAGCCAACGTGAGGTGTCCCGAAGATCGGGAAGAGAAGAAGGGCAAAAGCTCCGGAGGTGAGCAGTGAGCCTGCGTGAGCGCTTCGAACAACTCGAGGAACGTGAGCGAAAGCTCTTGGGTATCCTCGTCGGGGTGTTTGGTGTGATGGTGGTCCTGGGGATCCCGATGGGCCTCGGCCTGATGCTGAGCTCCCAGCGAGACGACAACCGCGCCATTCGGGACGCCGTGCTGGCGGTGGAAGACGACCGCGCCTTGATCGAGAAGCGCGCGAGCGAGCGTGAGCTGGTGGAAGCACGCTACAAGAACCGTGCGCCACAACTCGCCGGGTTTCTCGCACAGGCGGCGGATCGCGTGGGTATCGAAATCCCCGAAACTCAAGATCGGTCCCCAGTTCCCCACGGCAAGAAGTTCAAAGAGCGCTCCAGCAAGATCAACTTGCGTAAGGTGGGCCTGCTCCCCCTCGCGCAATTCATGGAACGGATCGAGCAGTCGGGACACCCGGTCAGCATCTCCCGCCTCAGCATTCGAAAGCGCGGTACGAAGCCCGACGAATACGACGTCGAGATGATCGTGAGTGCTTTCGACGAGGAACAGAAAAAGGAGAAGAAGGCGAGCGAAGAAGGCGAATCGGCCGAGGAGCAGAGCGAGTGACCCCCCAAATGAGAAAGGCACTGCGCTGGGTCGGGTACCCCCTCTTCTACCTGCTGTCGCTTCTGATTTTCGTGCGTCTGACCTTCCCCTACGAACGCGTCAAAGACCGCATCATCGCCGAGTTCGAGGCTTCCCAGAAGGAACCCGGCAAGCGCCTCGAAATCGACGAGCTGAGCGGTTATTGGCTCTTCGGCATCGAGGCCGAAGGCGTTCGCTTGATCAGCGAACCTCCCGCCCACGCGACCAGCGGAAAGAAGGACGAGAAAGCCCCCGCAGCGCGCGTGCTCGCGATCGACAGCGTCGAGGTGAGTGTTGCGATTCTTCGCCGCTTGTTCGGGACGCTTTACGTGACGTTCTCTGCCGAGATCGGTGGTGGCGAAATCGAGGGAACCTTCATTCAGGACGATCAGCGGGCCGAAATCGAAGTGGAAGGCCAGGACGTCAACGTTGCGGGACTCAGCCTGCTCGAAGACGTGGTCGAGCTTCCCCTCGAGGGAACTCTCGCCGGAACCGTCCACCTGGTGCTGCCCGAAGGGAAGATGAAGCTCGCCGAGGGCGACTTCGAGCTGTCGATCTCCGACCTCGCGGTGGGGGACGGCAAGGCGAAGATTCGCGACACGATCGCCCTCCCCAAGCTCCGCGCGGGTGATCTGAATCTCAAGGCCGAAGCATCCGAGGGGCGTCTCGACGTCAAGGAGTTGTCAGCCAAGGGACCCGACTTCGAGCTGTCTGCGGACGGCAACATTCGGCTGCGCGACCCCTTCGACCGGAGCCTTTCCGACCTCAACGTCGGATTCAAGTTCGCCGATGCGTACAAGAACAAGAACGACATGACGCGTGGCCTGTTCGGCGCACCGGGTTCGAAGGTTCCGGGACTCTTCGACCTCGATCCGAAGATCAAGCGCGCCAAGGCGGACGACGGCTTTTATCGCTGGCGTGTCGGCGGAGCGCTCGGTCAGCTGAACTTCCGGCCGTCGCCGCGAGGAACGAGCCGCAACGCCCGGCGCACGGCCAAGCCAAAGGCTGACGAGAAGAAGTGAAGGTCCGCCCTCGCGCGGCTCGGTTGGCTCTCGGGCCCAGAAGGCGGAGGGCGATCAACGCAACTGAGCGCCCCTGCAAGGTGCTCAGCGGTCCTCATTGCTGAGGGGGTGAGTATCCCACGGGGGCAGACGACGAGGATCGCCCCGAAAAAAGAAGGGGCGAGACCTCGTCTGTGGCTCGCCCCTGTGTCTTTGTTTGCGTCTTGATCAAACGGCCAGCAGGCTGCGTCGGCGCCGCCTGAAGACGATGAACGCGAATAGAGCGGCCCACGCCGCACCTGAGCTCCTGTTCCGCTGCGGCGTGGTTCTGCAACCACATCCGCTTTGATCCCCGCTATTGCCAGCAGTTCCGCTCGTCGGAGCATCTCCCGCCGTTGAGCCGCCGCTGCCTGAACCCGTTCCGCCCGTGACGCCCCCCGCGGTAGCACCCGTGCCATTGCCGGCTCCGCCCGCTGCGTTGTTTGTTCCTCCCCCGCTTGAAGTCCCACCCGACGGATCATTGGGAGCGTCGCAATCGGTCGACGTTTCACCGGGTGGAGCGCCAGCAGTTGGGGCCTGGCCTTGGGGCCCCTCGAGGTCGAAGTAGATGCCGTAACGATCTTTGTATCTCAAGTATTGTGGGGTGAACTTCAAGGTGTCATCGGCATCCGTATTCTTGAGTGAGAATTCCAGTTGACCTGGGGTTTGTACCAAGTTGTCTTTGATGTTCGACAGCCAATCCTCAATGGTGCCAGAGCTGATACCAATGGTCTCATCAATCGTTACTCCACCGGGAATTGTCGCCTTTTCAGAGGCGAGATGGGTTGTCTTCGCCATGTTTTCGGTGCCCATCCCTGCGCTCAACACGATCGGGCCGTAGGTGAAGGCGACGGCATTTTTGTTGTCGGGAAGCCTAGAAACCCGCACTTCGGCCGGCAAGGTGAGGTCGATGCTATCGCCGGGGGACCAGATGCGAGAAACCTCGAAATATCCTTCTGCCTCTTGAACACACTGTGTTTCGCCATTGACCTTGAGGACAGCCTTCTGATCTTGGGCTAGCCATTCTGGCTTGCGGAAGCGAACGGCAAGCCTAGTGGCGGGTGCCGAGTCGATCGAAAAGTGCACATCGGGGGAGAGGGGAATCTCTGCGCTCTGCGTCAGCGAAAGACCTGCACTCTGCCAGTCCAACGTCGAGGAGATGTACATGTTGACGTACAAGGTGTCCTCGTTGTGAAAGTAGATGCCATCGTTGAGCTTGGTGTAGTTCTCCATGCCCGTGCCATTGCAGCACCAAAAGGTATCCGTCTCGCGGCCAAAGAGTTTGAAGTACCCCGTGCCCATGGGCTTGAAATACGTCGTCATGCCCGTTTCTGGGTTGATCGCGGACAGGATTTCGTTGATGTACGCGCGCTCGTAATAGTCGACGTACTTGACGTTACCGGAGACCTTGAATAAGTCGCGGCTCAACTTGAGCATGTTGTACGTGTTGCAGGTCTCGTTGTTGATGTTGCCGCGATTGGCGTCGAGTTGACCGCCGACATGAAAATGCTCATTTTCACTGTTGCCGCCCGTCACGTACGTGTGATCGTTGGTCACGATGGACCAAAATTGCTCGGCCGCGGTGCGGTAGAAGGTCTCGGTTTCGCCGACGGTACGGTATCGATTCAGTGCTCCGACGAACTTGGGAATTTGGGTATTGGCATGCCGGCCGTTGAGGATGTCATTGCCCTGGGAGATGGGCGTAAACAGGGTGTCTTCGTCAAAGCGGTGAGCGGCCGCCACGTGATTGGTTTTTCGGGTGTGTTTGTACAATTCGTACAAACAGTCGTTCATGCCGCCGTATTCGACTCCAAGCACCTTGTTGCGCATGGCTGAGTCCCACTGGGAGGTGCGGGAGTCCACCCAATCACCCAGTTTGCTCGCCACGGCCAGAGCCGTGGCGTTGCCTTGCATTTCGTAGACGGCCACCAACCCCGAGATGATCTTGTGCATGGTGTACCAGGGGACCCACATGTTGCCGCCGATCCGGCCCTCGACCACGTCGAAGTGGCTTTCTGGCGAGGCAAATAGGTAACCGTTGCTCTTGCGATCTTGGTAGGTCTTCATCTCGTCGATGATGTGATCAATCAGCGATGAGATTTCGGAATTCATATCCTCATCGGTGCCTTGGGTCTGCTTGTAGGCTTGCGCAAGCGCCGTGAGGTAGTGTCCCAGGGTGTGGCCGCGCAAAAGGCTCCAGCCACCTTCCCAACCACCGTACAGGCTGACGCCGTTTGCTGGATCCTGCCCCAAGGAGACTGCTTTGAATCCAGCCAAGAGCGTGTCAGCGTCGAGACGGAGCAAGTACTCGGCGTCCACTTGGAAGAGCTGCATGTAGTAGGGATCGGTGACGCGCACCTGCGCCATGTCGAACTCGTCGAGGATCTCGACTGGTCCGGCGGCCGATGCTGAACTGGACATAGCAAGATTGAAAGCGAGAGCGGCCAGCAGCGGCCGAATGATGGGACCCAAGCGGTAGCGCTTGAAAGAAACCATGGGCTGGCGTGTTTCGGGTCCAAAGTCGGATGCGTGCGTGGGTAGTGACATAGGCATAGTCCTGCGCGTTCGACGAAGCCGCCGTGTCCTCACAGTCGCAGCTGAAGTCGCCAAGTTTGAGATGCAAAGATCTTCCGCTCCGGTGCGGAACATTCGGGCAGTTGTGAAAAATGAACAGGCACCGCCAATTCCGGTTGGGTGTCCCACCGCGTGTCGAGCAAGCGCAGCGGGGGGCAAGCGCAGTGGCGGGCAAACCCAGTTGCGCTCGAAGACAGTGGCGGGCGAACATTGGGGGGCCGATGATCGGGTACTCAGTTCGCGTTGCCTCGCTTCTGCTGAAGCATGCGGCGACCGGACCGCGCGGCCGGCCGGGCGAGCCCTTTCGCGTTCGCATGCGGGCGTGGCCTTGGCTCTGCGATGCCTACCGACATCTGAACAACTCGGCGTACCTGCGCTTGGCCGAGGACGCTCGGTGGGCCTGGACGGCTCGCACACCGCTGCTCAAACAAGCGATGAAGAGGCGTTGGTCGTTCTTGGTTGGAGGCGCCGATGTCGTTTACCGCCGACCCATCGACCTCATGTCTCCCTTCGACGTGGTGTGTCACCTCGAAGGCGCAGACGATCGATGGCTCTACTTCAGTCAGGAGTTCGTCCTGCCGTCGGGGGAGACGGCGTGCCGCATCCTCCTTCGGGCGATGATCCGCGGCCCGAAAGGAACGGTCGCTCCCCAAGAGGTTCTCGAGCTCACGGACATGTCGCTCCCGAGCCCCAGCGGTGAGCTCGAAATGCTGAAGCAGCTCGGCGAGGCGCAACTTTCGAAAATCCGCGGCGATGCGGAAAGTTCGCTACAGCGGTGAGCAGCTCTCGTTGATTGCCCTCCGGCTTTTGGGCCCGAGCGGATGAGGGGCGAAAACATCCCCGATACCTGAAGCGCGAGCGCGCCCGTCAAGCTTGAGTTTTGGCGAGGCTTTCGCGAGCACCGGAGCGGAA
>JBNKGC010000103.1:0-19888 GCA_050289625.1 Polyangiaceae bacterium
GACGAGGCGCCGCGTCCCCGCCGGTGAGCGAGCCCCCTCGCGAGCCGCCGGAGACCCGGCGGACCGTGGGGTGAGGAATCGCGGCTTAGCCGCGACGACGAGGGGGGCGGTGGCCGCCCCCCTGAAGAGAAAAGAGTCCTAGCGCCTCGTCGAGGATGAGGTAGTTGATGGTTTCATGGGGGAGGATCGACCGGCGGCAGTCCGGCGCGTGGTCTTTCGTGCGCTTGCACAAGCCTGTTCGAACCTGGGTCTCTACGTGGAGCCCGAAGCGAAGGAGTACTCTCGACGCCTGGAGGAAACCGAGTGGGTACCGCTCGAGCAGCTCCAGCGACTCCTCGACCTGGCGGCCGTGGCGTATCCGGAGCCGGGTCCTGTGCTCGAAAGGCTCGGTCGTGAGATGGTGCGTGTTTGGTATCATCAAGGCGACGGGCGTCGCGTAGTGCGATCGGGCCTCGACTTCTTGCGGATGCTCTCCGCGGGCAGAGCTTATCGGCAAATCGTGTGCGGGCCCGATGACGTCGTGGGAACGCTCATCCTGGTGCGGCTGGACCAGGCGGCTGGAGTCGCCGTCGTCCAAAGCACGACACCCTTCAGTCGGGACCTCGAGCGCGGCGTGTTGCGCGCAGGAGCGCGCCTGACGGGTGATCAGTGCGCGGTCGAAGTGACGAACGCCCAGGACCCCAACCGCTTCGAGATCGAGTTCATGGGACTCCCGACAAGCCGTGGTGACGAGTTCGTCGACGTGCGCCTCGCCGACCTTTTGACGATGAAAGACGTCGGCGAAAATCACATGGTCAAGGGGCGAGAACTCCGCGCCCTGGTAGCGAGCCTTCGTGATGCCGAGCGGGAGAACGGTCGCAGTCAGGCCCTGTGGCGCACTACCAACGCGGCGCTCACGCGAGCTCTCGCGGAGGTCCGCGGCGAGCATCGAGTGGTCACCAAACTCGCTTCGGAGCTGAAGCAGAAGACCGCGGCGCAAAAGGAACGCGGGCGAGAGGTCGAGAGTTTGCAAGTGGAGCGCGACGAGGCGCGTGATCAGGCGTTCGCTCTTTTGGATCATTCGGTCGATCGCCTCCCCGGGTGTCGAGTGCTCGGTCGCTACGAGGTGGTGCGACGCCGGGGGCATGGGGAAGCTGCCACGGTATTCGACGTCATCGACACGCACCGAAGAGCACTCTGCACCCTGCGCCTGTTGCGAGTTCTGGAGCCGGACTTGGTACCTGTGATCCAGAGTACGGTGGAGCGCATCGGAAGCGCGGGGTTGCCCGGGATCCCCAAGGTGCATTCGGTGGGATTGCTCGACGGAGTGGTTCCCTGCATCGTGACCGACCGTGCGCCGGGGAGGGGGCTCAGGCGCATCCTGTCTCAGCGCGGACGTCCGTCCCCCAGCCTCGCCGCGACCGTTGCCCGGCTCCTCAGCGGCGTGCTGGCGGTAGTGCACGAGCGTGGGCTGGCGCACGGCGGGGTGCGCCCGGAGACCGTGATCGTCACTCACGATGGAATTCGGCTGGTGGAGCTCGAGCTTTCGAACGTGTGTCACCGGTTGCGTTTGGCCCCGGAAGCTCGTGTCTACTGCTCTCCCGAGCGCTGGTTCGAAGGGGAGCTTCGAAGCCTGCCCTCGCCGAGCGACGACGTTTACGCGGTCGGCTCGATCCTCTTCGAGTTGCTCACGGGTCGGCACCCTTCCGCGGCGCCTACGCTCGACTGCGATCCAGGGCTGGCCGATCTGTGCTTGAGCGCGCTCGCTCAAGAGCCGGAGGAGCGTCCACGAGCCGTGGAGCTCGCGCGGGCACTGGCCGCCTGGGGACCCAGGGAACGATTGAACGAGTTACTCGACGGCTTGAGCGAGGAGGTTCTTTCGGGCGACGTGCGCTTGGCGCTCCGGGGGCTGCCGCCGCGCCGTTTGTGACGCCGCTCGATCAAACCAGGTTCGATGGGCCGTAGGTTCGAATCCTGCGCGTGTCATGCGCATGTGCAGGGCCTCATCCTGCGCGGTGAGCTCCGCAGCCGTTCGCAGCCCCGGGGCAGTCCTCTCCCGCCTGCCCGGGGTGATCGTCGTTTGCGATGACCTTGGAAAATGGAGCAACAGGTGCAGAACGAAGCCTGCTGCCTAGTTCCTTCGCCCACCCGAGGTCACTGGATGCACGGGCCGCTCTTGTTTTTCACGACCGTCGCAAGCGATGCTGGCGATGAGGCTCATCGCGATGAAAGCATTTGAAAGGCACTTCTCTCTCCGTTCGTGGTCTTCTGGATGGTCGGGTATGCTCTTCGCTGCTGGTCTCGTGGCTTGCGCTCCGGTGAACACGGTGGCGCCGCCGGAAACCGCTGCCGAGCCAGAAGAACTCGAGGCCCCGCCCGCGGCGGAAGCGGCACCTGGTGGTGCCGAACGGCTTGCGTCCGAAGAACTGGCAAACGCTCCGCCTGCGGCCAAAGAAGGGCAGGAGGGATCCGCTCCTCGAGAAGCAGAACCTTCCCCGCAAGAGATGGTGGCGAAAGTCTGCGAGGCCAATTGCGTCCGCATGGACTCGGCGTGCGCTGCGTCGGCGAAGATCTGCCGCGCCAGTTGTGAGGACTATGTGGCGCAAGCCGAGAAGTGCCCGGTCGAAATCTACGAGGCACTTGAGTGCCAAGGCCGCACCGAAGATTTCATGCTGTGCTCGAACGTCTCGCCCGAAGGCTGCGCTCGTTTGATCCTCGCCATGAAGGATTGTCGGAGCGGCAAGGTGACTCCGGCGGTTTGGGGGGCCGAGAAGGAGTTGGAAGCCGAACAGGATTCGACGCCGCCAGGGTGGGCGCGCCTCACTCATGAGGACCAAGGGTTTTCGATCCCGTTCCCTTCGGGTGCGACTTGGAAGACCGTCGACGGTATCGAAGAAGCCGCGGTCCAGGTCGACGGTATCGACTACCGAGCCAAAGTCGTCTCATTAGGCGGAAGAAAGTTGAGCGATGGTCTGATCCTGCGGACCGTCGTGAGCGAGGTGGGACGGGCGTGCGAGTCCAAGGTGCGCATTTTCGGCCGCTTTGAAGCCCAAGGCACCGTGCACATTCGCTTCAATTCCTCGTGCAAGGGTGACGAGGATTACCACGGAGGGCTCTACATCCGGGGCGACCGTGCGGTGATCGTGTCGATGCACCGCACCGGAGCGTTCGACGAACCTCCGGCGCACTTGGAGGACTTGGTCTTCGGGTACAGGCAGCCTTGATCGTTCGAAAAAGTCGCCGGGGCCCCCCTGGGGAGATCGCCGGTGAATTGGCGTTCAGTTGCGCGGTTCGAGCTGAAAAGTCAGCCTACCGGTCGCGCCTCCCTAGCAGAGTTCTGGAGCGAGGAGCTCGCGCTATGGCTGAGCGTGAGCCCGATCGAGGTCCGTGAGGCAGTGCGGTCCAAAGAGGACCGGTGCGGGACCTCCGCGGATGAAGCCGATGACCGCGCCATCCAGCGCAGTCGTGGACCTCATGATGCAGCTGCTGTCCGTACAATGGCCGGGCGATTGGGGGTCTTCGTGGCCTGTCACCGAGGGGATCGAGAGGTTCACCAATCCAACTGCGTGACCCAACTCGTGGAGCAACGCCAACTGTTCGGTGACGGGACCTTGCGACGTTTCCGCGCGCGCCCCGCCAAAAACGGCGATGATCCGTGTCCCCTGAATGTGCAGGGCGCGGGGAGGGATCATGCCTGCGGGGACCTCGTAGTCGCCTTCGAGGAAGAGGATGTGAAACTGGGCGAGCTGAGCGGTTTCCATCACGTCTCGCGCACTTTCGGCGAGCTCGAGAAGCTCGTCGTCGCTGTAAGGAGCTGGGGGCGTGGAACGAATGATTGCTACGTCCTCTGACGACTTCGGATAGTCGATGGATCGGACGTTCGGCGGAAGCAGCACGGGCAGGTTCGAACGGAAGAGCGCCCACGGATCAATCCCGCCGGGCAAGGGCGAGAAGGTTGGTTGGGCCCCTGCCATGGCGTCCATTTCGATCACGACACTTTCGGCATTGCGGAGGTCGGTGAGCTCTCTGCTGCCTTGGTCTGGCGAGCAGCTGACCAGCGGGACGAGTAGGGCGAGACCCGACCAACGCCTGCACCGCAGGGCGAGATTCCATACCGGGGAGCGGTCGGCGAACGAAGGGTGCACGGGTGGAGAGCCGAAGTGAGGTTCAGCTCAGAGGGACTAGCTGAGCATCCTGTGAGAGTCGAGCGAGCCGGTTGGCCGAACTTGCTTGGCAGCTCATTCGGTCAGCGCACGTTGCACTCACTTGCGAAAGTTAGCCTCGTGGCGATCACCGTGTCGGTCACTCCCTGGACCCCGAGGGAGGCGGAGTCGTTGCCCCGGGTGGGCCCAGGCCCATTCCGAAACGCGACGCTTCGGAGCAGGAACGCGGGGTGGGGTGGAGGGCGGATGAGCGGAAGCGCAGGGAAGTTCGGCTCGTCGGATCGACCGGCTCGCGTTGGCGTGCGCGCTGTCGTCGGACGCGCTATGGCCTTCCCCGTGAACTGGCTCTCGCAAGGTGCGATGCCATTCGGCTTCGTCATGTTCGCCGGAATGATCTTCGGGTTCCTTCGGCGGAAGGCAGGCCACCGCTTGGCGGCCGCGCGGTATCCGGCCCTCGCCGAAAAGTTGGGGCTTACCTACAAGCCGTCGCGTTACCGCGAAGGTGTGGGGCAGATCGTCGGCAGGTACGAGGGCTACTCCGTCGTGGTCGACCCGGACGACCAACGGCGCATCCGGGTGGTCTTTCAGACCGAGCCGCAGGTGGACTTGCGCAACTACGACAACGCCGCCTCCCGCTCGCTCGGACTCGAACCCTACTTTTCCGCTGACAAGCGCTTCGCGAGCTTCTTCAAGACGAGCTTCGTAGGCGAAAAAGCCTACGAGGCGCTCGAAGCGTTGAAGAAGCCGAGCGAGTTGACGGAACCCCTCCGGGCGATCCACCAGCTCAAGCAGCTGAATGTCACACCGTCGGGGGTGAGCGCCGTGTTCGACTTCGGCAACCCGCCCTACATTCCCGCGGAAGTCGTGGAGGGCGTGCTCCCGCGGCTCATTCGGATCGCGCGAGTCTTCGAGTGAAGGACACGCCCAGTCCGAAACCTCGATGTCCGACTTGCCCCCTTCCGTCGGCTAGCTCGTGCCTCTCGCCGAAGCGCGCGGGGCAGCGAACCCTCACCTGGGGTCGAGATCCGTGCTCGTCACGATTTCGTGGATCTCCAGCACGTTGGGTCCGCGGAACATATCTTTGGGGGCACGGTTCTTGTGCGCTTCGGCGAAGGCGGGGCTCTTCGTCCAGGCGACGAAGTCGTCGAAGCTGCGCCACCAGGTCTTGACCTCGTAGTAACCCTCGCCGGCCGGGCCTTCACTCCAGGTGCCGGTCTCGTGGTCGAGCTTCATCGGGCGGGGGCGATGCACCTCGTTGCGAATGAAGCCCGGAGCTTGATCGACCAGGTGGACCCGCTTGCGAAAACGATCCTCGAAGTCGATTTCGTGCCCTTCGGCGACCGGAATGCGATTCGTGACGACGACCATGCCGGCAACGATAACTCAGGTGGGTTTTGAGCGCGCGCGGTACGGCACCACCCTGCGACATCGCGGGCCCGGCTCCCCGAGAACCGGCCGCACAGCCGCTGCCCTTGGAAGACCTCTAAAAGACTCGGTTCCGGGGCCGCAGTCTCGTCTGGACGCTGTGGGGGTCGCCTACGTGCCCTTTCGAAGCGCCGCGAGAGGTCCGTGCGATGACCCTGCGGCTGGTCACTGCGCGATCCCGCGTCGAACCTCGAGTGACCAGGCGCGCGGACGCATTCATCGGGAACCCCCGGGCGTGAGCGTCTTCGTGGGCAGAGTTCGTTTGGCACGAACTCTGCTAGCTGCTGGCGATTCCATGCCTACCTCTTTGCCGCTGCTGCTCGCGGAAGGTCGCGGCGGGGGGAAGTGGCTCCCCGAAGAGCCCCAGTTTCGACGGCGAGTTCTACTGATCTGCCCCCCATTTCAGTCTCTGCCGTTGTCGTCGCTCAGCGGCTACGGAGCAAAGCCCCTCTTGTTCTACGAGATGAAAGTCAACGTCACCCTGGCGGACGTCGAAGCGCTGAGCGCTGCCAATGCCCGGTGGGTCCACATTTGCGCCGCCCGCCTGCGCCAACCCGATCCGTATCGACCGCTACAGTCCCTACTTCAAGCACTACTCCGAATACGGTTGGTCGAGCATCCGCCCGCAAGCTCATTATTCGGGGTTGCATCCCCACCTCAGCGCCGATGAGCTGAGCCAAGTTGCCTACCATTTCGACGGGGAGGGTGGCGTGACGAGTGAAACCTACCTCGGGATCTTGGAAGCAGCGATCGACGAGTGGAGAGTTCGACACACGCAGGGTGATGGACTGTTTCTCGACCCGCGTGAGGGGCTGCTCTCGAACCAAGAAGGGAAGACGCAGAAGCTTCACCCCACACCGGTGGCCCAAGCGATTCTGGACCGAACCCACGAGATCATTTCCGTGGCGAAGCTGATGGCAGAGACGGGATGTAGCGCGGGTGTTCTCGACCGGATGGTCCACGACGGAATCCTCTACATCGAGAACCAAAAGGCGCTGAACCTCGCCGTGCGAACCGAGGCGCTCAGGACCTACGTGTGCAGCTGAGTGTGGGCACGTCGCCAGCGGGAACTACTTGCGTTGATTGATCAGCACCCTGTTTGTGCTCACTCGGTGTCGAGGGCAAGCGGCAGGATCGCTGCCTTGACGCTCTCGCTGAGCTGACCGTCGAGCTCGCCGCCATCGGCGGAGGAAAACTCGAGCCGCTCCTCTAAACCGTCGGACGTTGGTTGAACCTGATAGGAAGTCACGACCACGCCAAGCGCGACGAGCGCCGCGTGTAAGGAGGAAACGATGGGCCGCGAGCTCCTCCGGCTCACCTCCACGGCGGCCAAGCGCCCTCCACGATCCCGAAAACGCACGTTGGAACGAAAGCCCGTCATGGTACCAGGTAACGTGGGTCGGTCTGGTGCGGTGTCAATGACCACGCTCTCGGTGCGGAAGCGGTGTCAGGACTCCCTCGGCAGGACCGAGCGATGCACCGCGGGCACGGAGCGCGCAGTCCGCTCCGTCATCGTGCAGCCCGGCCAGGGCTCGTCGCACGTTTGCATCGGGGATGCGGGGTTGGCTGGTGGCGCCTCGTCGAAGACCCGCCGCGGCGCACGGAGCGGTCGTTGCCCGCTTTCTTCTGGGCTTCGCAGTAGGCGTTCGCCTGTCTGGGGTGAGGCCAAGTTCTGCCCAACCGCCACGGAAGTGGTCGGGCTCGCAAAGTGCGCTATCTTCCCGGGCGATGACGACTCTCCGGGTGGATGTTTGGTCCGACGTGGCGTGCCCCTGGTGTTACGTGGGCAAGAAGCGCCTTTCCGACGCAGCGGAGATGGCAGGGGTCGAGCTCGAGCTCGTGTGGCACGCCTTCGAGTTGGATCCACGGCCCGTCACGTCGCAGGCGACGACCGACTACGTTCAGTATCTCGCTCAGAAGTATGGGCGCAGCTTGACGGAGGCGCGCTCGATGATCGACGGCATGGCGCGCGTCGGACTCGAGGAGGGGATCGCGTTCGATTTCGAGAGCGCCGTCTTCGCCAACACCTTCGACGCGCACCGACTCTTGAAGTGGGCGTACGCCGAGTTTCCAGAGAAGCAAAACGCGCTGGCCGCGGCGCTCTTCGATGCTCATTTGTGCGAAGGAAGGGACCTGAATCAACCGGGCGAGCTGATCGCGATAGCTGCGCGCGTGGGACTCGACACGGACGCCGCGAGCGCGGTTCTCGCATCCGATGCCTATGCCCCCGAAGTGCGTGAGGATGAAGCGGGAGCACGAGAGATGGGGGTCAGCGGCGTGCCCTTTTACGTCATCGGCCAGTACGGGGTCGGGGGCGCGCAGCGCCCAGAAACGTTCGAACGCGTCTTTACGAGGGCACTTCTGGAGCAGGCTGCGGAAGCGGCCAGCATCGGCCTCGCCGAGGGCGCTTCCTGCGGCCCCGACGGTTGTTGACGAACATCTCTCCAGGAGCGCCGAGGCAACGCTCGGTCAAGGCGGCGCCGCCCGAGCGGGGTCTTTCTTGCTTCACTGTTCTTCACGTGCCGCCCTTGTCTCCGGCGAGCATCGCAAGCGATGCTCGCGTCATGTTCGTCATCGAGCTCACCTACAAGGCGGATCTCCAAGAAATCGACCGGGCCATGCGCGCGCACGTGGCCTTTCTGAACGAGCACTATGCCGCGGGCACGTTCCTGGTGTCGGGGCGCAAAATCCCGCGCGACGGCGGCATCATCCTCGCGGTGGGCCCGAGCCGGGAGGCGATCGAAGCGATCATGCAGACCGATCCGTTTTGCTCGCGCGGCCTCGCCGAGTCCCGGGTGATCGAGTTCCGGGCCAGTCAACGCGCTCCGGAGCTGCAGAAGCTCATCGACGCCGAGCCGTCGCGCTGAGTCCCTTGAAATCTTTGCTGACGGCTACGCCTACACGTTCGATGAAAACGGCGCTTTCACGGGGCAGATGAACTATCTCGCCAGGTACGACTCGAGCGGCGCGGTGCAATGGGAAAAGCGCGGCACTGGGGTAAGTCGTGGGGTACGTCTGGAGATTCCGGAGTGCGAACGGCACGGCGGCTACCCAGCCTGGAGCGACAGCGTCGACGCGCTGAAGCGGGGCGTCAGACCCTGGTTGATGCCAAGGCATCGCGCGGGGCGAGTCGCGCTCGGTTTGGCGCTAGCGGAAAGCAGCGGTCGCCGATGCCAAAAGGCGCCGAGACAGGCTACTCGCCAGTGAACCGTCGCATGTGACGCTGCACGGCCGGTACGACGGGAAGGTCCGCTTCGGCCCAGTCGAAATCAGCGAGAGCTTCGTTGCCTACCCAGCGCACCTCAGCGTGTTCGCAAGGGATCGGCTCGCCGCTCATCAATTCGGCGGCGTAGACATCCAGCTGGATCAACCGCGCTCCCGACGGTGCGGTCCCTCGAGCCAGGAAGGGGCCGACGCGCACTCGGACGCCCAGCTCTTCGGCGGCCTCGCGTACCAGGGCCGCCTCGGGCGACTCGTTGGCCTCGACCTTTCCGCCGGGGAATTCCCACTTTCCAGGGAGCGACATGGCTTGGCCGCGCTGGGCGATCAGACACAGGTCGTTGCGGAAGATTGCCGCCCCGACGACGTGAAGGCGTGTCACGGAGAGAAGCATACTGCAACAGGCAGGTCGAAATCCGCTGCGGAGTCGGGGCGATGGGGAGTCTGCTTGAGCAGCGGTGGTCTTCTTGCCAGAGTGTGAACTCGTTGTGAGGCGGATGACGTGGGTTCGTCACTTTCCTTGGTTCTTGGCCTTCATCCTCGGGTCGGGCTGTCAACCCGCGGATTGCGGTGTCACGCAGTCCTGTGGAGCCGGCGCCGAGAAGGATTCCCTCACGGGAGGGGCCGGCGGTGCGTCGAGCGGAACGGGGGGCAGCGCTGGGACCTCGGTCGCAAGCGGAGGAGCGAGCGCCGAAAAGATGGGTGGGCAGGGCGGCGCTGGAGCTGACAATGGCGGGGCGACTGGGGAGGACGAAGAGCCGAAGAAGCCTCCGACGGTCGTGATCAACGAAGTGCTCTGGATTGGAGTGGGTGAGTTCATCGAGCTCTATAACTTGAGCGATGAGCCTGTGTCGGTTGAAGGCTTCTCAGTGGACGCCGAGTTACCGCGGGACGCGGCGCCCGAGTACCGGATTCGGTTCCCTGCGGGGTGGACCATCGAAGCGCAAGGTTTTTTGGTCGTGCATCCCGTCGCCCTGAAGTGCACACAGCCCTGTTTGGAGTACTCGTTCTCCGCAGCTAGCGACACCAGCCTCGTTCTCCTGGACCAGAACGACCAAGAGCTCGACCGGATGTTTCTTCCGTCTCGGGAAGATGGCGGGCCGACGTGGGGCGGAAGCTACGGACGATACCCCGATGGGGATCTCGACGAGCGCTACGGTCCGGCCGCCCTTGTTGCGACGCCCGGCGAACCCAATCCACCACCTTGAACTTCGGCGGAAGGCTCGCTGGGGTTCGGCCCCGCGTCTATGGGAGCAGGGTTGCGGTGTCGATGAGCATCACGTCGGAGGCAGACGTCCCGCATTCGGACCCAGAGCCGAGGTGCTGGGCCCAGCGGTTGGCGTGAAAGGACGCGCGAGCCAGACGCGGGGTTCGAGCACGGGCGCATGGACATTTGACGGGTCGCCCATGGCGCGTCGGCCCCAGCGCTATACACAGAGTTCATGGATTGGGACGAGCGCTACGGTTCAGTGGACTTCGCCTACGGCACGCGGGAAAACGACTTCCTCCGGGAGCAGCTCGAGGCGCGCGCTCTATCGTCCGGAAGGGCGCTGTGTCTCGCTGAAGGGGAAGGACGCAATGGCCTGTACCTCGCGAAGCGAGGCTGGCAGGTCACGGGGGTCGATCAATCGCGCGTCGGGCTGGACAAGTTCGCGCGCCTCGCGCGGCAGGCCGGGCTCGACGTCACCACGGTGGTCGCCGACCTCGCCGACTACGACCTCGGCAGTTCGTGCTGGGAGCTGATCGTTTCGATCTGGTGCCACGTGCCGCCCAAGTTGCGCCGCTCGTTGCACGCTGGGGTCGTGCGTGCGCTTGCCCCCGGAGGCCTTTTAGTGCTCGAGGCCTACCACCCCCGCCAACTCGAGTTCAAAACGGGCGGGCCGCCCGTCGCCGAAATGATGATGAGGTTGGACGACCTGCGTCAGGAGCTTTCCGGACTCGATTTCGAAGTCGCCGAGGAGACCGAGCGCGAGATTCATGAGGGCCCGTTCCACGATGGACCGAGCGCTGTCACCCGCGTCGCAGCGCGGCGACCTGGTTGACCGTCTCAGAGCGAATACTTCGAAGGAAGCAGCCCGCGCTCGATGAGTCCGGTGATGATGGCGTCGGCCGCGTCGGCGGCTGAGCCTTGCTCGAGAGAAACCGTGACGTCGGGCTCCTTCGGGGTCTCGTACTTCGGCGCGGCGTGGACCGAGTCGTAGGCGCCGCGTACGTCGCGTGCCTTGCAGGTCTCGAGGGAGGTGGCCACGTGGACTTCGACGAAGCGCTGCGCGCCCACGGCGTCGCGAAGGGCTGCGCGATCCGCCCGCAGCGGGGTCGCGTAGGCAAAGATCGTGAGGAGCCCGGCGTCGGCGGAGCGGCGGGCGAGCTCGGGCGTTTGGATCGGGCTCGAACCGTCGGGCTGGATGCCGCGCGAGAGGCCGTCGTCCGGATCGACGACGCTGGCGTAGTTGCCGCGGTCGAAGAGCATGCGCTCGAGCTCGAAGGCGATCTCGGTCTTGCCGGAGCAGGGGAGTCCCGTGAGCCAGATCGCGGCGCCCTTTTGGCCGAGGCGCTCGGCGCGCTCTTCGGCGGTGACGCGGGTTTGCGGCAGCTGCTTCTGCGCCCTCAGCTGCTCGGCGCTGGTCAGCGACAGCGCTGGTGCGGCGCGGCGGATCATGCCTGCGGCAACCGTGTTGTTCGTGAGCGAATCGACCAGGATGAAGGCGCCGGTGTTGCGGTTTTCCTGGTAGGGGTCGAAGTTGAGCAGGCGATGGCAGGCGACGGTCACCTGCCCGATGTCGTTCAGCTCGAGGCGGTTGGCCTTCTTCTCGGCCAGGGTTTCCAGATCCACCAAGAAGTCGACGCGCTCGATGTCGGCGCGCACGGTCTGCGTGGTGTGCTTGAGGAAATAGGTGCGGTTCTTGTCGAGCGCCTGCTCGCTCATCCATACGATCATCGCCTCGAAGCGATCCGTCGTTTCGGGACGGTTGTTTGCCTGGACGATCATGTCGCCGCGGCTGATGTCGATCTCGTCCTCGAGACGCAGCGTCACGGCCATGGGTGCATGGGCTTCGGTCAGCTCCCCGTCGAAGGTGTCGATGGCGGCCACCCGGCTCGTCTTGCCCGAAGGCAGAGCCATGATGTCGTCGCCCTTCTTGATGCTGCCCGACGCGATAGTCGAGGCGAAGCCGCGGTAGTTCAGATGCGGGCGGAGCACGTACTGGACCGGAAAGCGGAAATCCTCGCGGTTGATACCCGCTTGGACCGGCACCTCTTCGAGGTACTGAAGCAACGTGCCGCCGTCGTGCCAGGGCATGTGTTCGCTCGGGTTCACGACGTTGTCGCCGAGCTTGGCACTGATGGGGATGAACTTCACCTCACGGAAGGAGAGCTGGGAGGTGAAGTCGGTGAACTCCTTCTTGATCGCCTCATAGACCTCGTGGCTGTACCCCTCGAGATCCATCTTGTTCACGCACACGGCCAGGTGCGGAATCCCGAGCAGGGACGCGATGTAGGCATGTCGGCGTGACTGCTGCAGCACCCCGAGGCGCGCGTCGATCAAGATCAGCGCGACGTTGGCGGTCGACGCGCCCGTGGCCATGTTGCGCGTGTACTGCACGTGGCCGGGGGTGTCGGCGATGATGAACTTGCGCTTCTCGGTGGAGAAATAGCGATACGCGACATCGATCGTGATGCCCTGCTCGCGCTCGGCCTTGAGACCATCGGTGAAGAGCGAAAAGTCGACCTCGTCACCCTCCTGCTTGGTGGCGCGCTTGGCGGCGTCGAGCTGATCTTCGTAGATGCCGTGGGTGTCGTGAAGCAGCCGGCCGATCAGGGTCGACTTGCCGTCGTCGACGGACCCGACGGTCACGAAGCGGCACAGCTCCTTTTGCTGGTGCTGCTCGAGGTAGGCGTGAATGTTTTCGGGCGTGATGAGCTCGGTCTCGCTCATGGTGCTTCCAGAGTTCGTTCGGGGCTGCGCAGGGCAGGAAAGGGGGGCGCGTTCGGTCGTCGACGCGGGAGGAGTAGGGGTTCGTGCGGGGCGATCGGGGCGCGGCTCAGAAGTAACCTTCGCGCTTCTTCTCTTCCATGCTGCCTTCGGAGTCGTGGTCGATGAGACGACCCTGGCGTTCCGAGTGCTTGGTGAGGAGCATCTCACGGATGATGTCAGGTAGGGTCGCCGCCGGGGACGCGAGCGCGCCTGTGAGCGGATAACAACCGAGGGTCCGGAAGCGCACCATTTCCATCCGAGGTTTTTCGCCCGGCCGAAGCGGGATGCGGTCGTCGTCGACCATGATCAGAGTGCCGTCTCGTTCGACCACGGGGCGCTCCGCCGCGTAGTAGAGAGGCACGATCGGAATGCTCTCCAGGTAGATGTAGAGCCAGATGTCGAGCTCGGTCCAGTTCGACAGCGGGAACGCTCGGATACTCTCGCCCTTCGTGATCCGGCCGTTGTACAGGTTCCAGAGTTCGGGGCGCTGATTCTTCGGGTCCCACTTTCCGTAGCGATCACGGAACGAATAAATGCGCTCTTTCGCGCGCGAGCGCTCCTCGTCGCGGCGGGCTCCGCCAAAGGCCGCGTCGTAGCCGCCCTTGGAAAGCGCCTGCAAAAGCGCCTGAGTCTTCATCACGTCCGTGTAGGCGGCGCTGCCGTGGTCGAACGGATTCACGTTCTGAGCCTTCCCCTCCGGGTTCGTGTGCACGAGGAGCTCGAGCCCGTGCTCTTTGCAGAAGCTGTCGCGAAACTCGATCATCTTCCGGAACTTCCACGTCGTGTCGATGTGGAGCAGGGGGAAGGGTAGCTTGGCGGGGTAGAATGCCTTCCGCGCCAGGTGCACCATCACCGACGAGTCCTTGCCGATGCTGTAGAGCATCACCGGGTTGTCGAACTCGGCGGCGACCTCGCGCATGATGTGAATGCTCTCGGCCTCGAGCTGCTTGAGGTGAGAAAGCTTCTCGGGGGTCACGAGGTCGTTCACGGAGGCCTCGCGCGCGTTCGTTCGGCGAAGGCTTTCGGTGGGATTCGATTGGGCTATGGCCGTCATCGTCATGGGAGGCTGGGGGTGGTCGATCTGTCGCAGAAGCATCCGTGGAATCGAACCACCGGGCTTGAGCTGAGGAAGCCGGCGGACTTCGGTGACGTAGCGGCGTAGCAGGAGCTGGCCCACGATGCCGCTGCGGGATTGCCGGCGTGCCGGGCTGCGAGTTGGCCCCGCGGTCCCGGTGGGGGGCTCCGAGGCTGGTGTCCTCGGTTCCGAAAGCCATTTATCACTTTTTGCGTCGGAATACGCGACAATTCTCAAGTGCCCGAAACCAATTGGGAAAATGTCTCGGTGGGTGAAGCGAAAAGGAGGGCGCGGACGGCTTGGGGTCCCGGTGGGATCGGGGATGCCCTGGTCGGGTTCGCGGGGGCCACGTGCCGACGTTTTCCTCGTAGGTTCGCGGAATCTCCTGGTAACTCGGCGCTGATGGTAGGGTCGCCAGCGTTGCCGGGTGTGGGGTTGTCCCCGACTCGGATGCAGCGTCTTTCAGCTGACCATTGGGAGGAATTTGGGATGAAGCGAGGAATCGTTGGGGGGCTTTCTGTGGCGTTCGCGGTCGCGACCTGGGCGGGTTCGGCCTCGGCCAACGAAACCTGGGGCAAGCAGGGGGACGTCGTGCTCGCCATCGAGCGACCTTTCGGGCTCTACTTCGCGCAGGTCGACCCGGAGGGCCCCGAGGAGTTCGACTCGAACGCCATCGAGCTCGGATTGCGACGACGGTCCCTGATCGGTTTCAGCGATGCCCGGGTCGGCGTCGATTTCTTCATCATCGATCAGCTCAGCCTCGGCGGCGGGGTCGGCTTCGCCTCATATGACGATCCGGATCTGACGAGGTTCCTCGTGGCGCCGCGCGTTGGCTACTACCTCGGGTTCAGTGATCTTTTCGGCTTCTGGCCGCGCGGTGGCTTTACGTTCTACACGGGGGGCGACCCGGACATCTGGCAGCTGGCGGTTACCCTCGAAGGGATGTTCACGATTTCACCGAGCAAGAGCTACGCGTTCATGTTTGGGCCTGTCGTTGACCTCGGGTTTGCAGGAGAAGTAGACCCGCCCGGTCCCGCCGCGGAATTCGATCAGACCGAGCAGCTTCTCGGGATCAGCGTGGGGATGGCTGGGTTGCTCTGAGCAGCCCGGACGATGAACCTCGAAACTTTTCTCGTGGACCGTCACGCCCTCGAATCGGCGCTGACGGGAGTTGGAGTCGCCCTCGCGGCGTAGTTGCTCGCGCGGATCGCTCTGCCCCGCAGCGAGCGGCGACTCACGGGCCTGTCCCTGGTCCTCCCTCGTTCTCTACGTAATCGCCAAGGCGGGCGCTCTCGCTCTGGGGCAGGAGCAAGCGCTCGGCCGCATGCTGGGCTACGCCGCGCCGCGCTTCACGGCGACACGGTCGTGCTCGCCCAGATCACCGAGATTTTGACGAAGCGCCGAGCGGAGCTCGGTGAGCGTCAGGCCGGAGACTCGAGTCATCCTGCGGAGCCTGCGCCGCGGCTGCTCGGGCGCATCCGCCGCTTTTTCGCTGACGAATGACCTCGATGTCGCGAAGCTCGTTTCTCGAAATTCAAGCAGAGGACCGGCGCAGGCCCGAACGGCGAACGGTCTGTTCCAGGTCACGAAAGCGTTGAGCCAGTGCTCGCACGAGCGCTCCGCTCCACCCATCGACGCCGAGTCCGTCCTGCATGGTGCGCTTGTCGAGCACCAGGACGGCTACGCGATCGACTGCCGTCACCGTAGCTGCTCGGGGTTCATCGAGAAGCAGCGCCATCTCACCGAACACGTCTCCGGCCCCCATGTCCCCGATGACTTCCTGCTCGGTCGTTCCCCCCGCGTGCAAGTCTCGAGTGACGCGGCACGTACCCCGGACGATCATGTACGCGCGATCGCCGAGGTCTCCCTCGCGGATGATCACCGAGCCGGGTTCGTAGACCTCGCTCGGCAAGTGCAGACCTCCGCGCAAGAAGGCTCGCACGTCGCTCTGCAGCTCGATCACGGTCTGGTAGCGATCGTCCGGATTGGGCGCGACGGCCTTGTCGACGATCTGACGAATTCGCTTGGAAACTCCCAGGTGTCCGGCCACTTCGTCGATCGGGACCACCTGACCGTCGCGCGCGCGTTCGAGGGCTACTTCAGGGTCGTGCGTGTTGCCGTAGGGGTGGCGACCCGCCACGAGCTCGTAGAGCACCGCCCCCATCCCGAACACGTCGCTGCGTTCGTCCATCTCGTCCGGGTTTCCGCGGGCTTGTTCGGGCGCCATGTACGTCGCCGTGCCGACCGCGCCGGGCGCATCCATTTGAGAGAAGGTGTCGGAGATGGGGCGGCTCTTGGTGAGGCGAGCGAGTCCCCAGTCCATCAGGTACACCTGGCCGAAATCGGCCACCATGATGTTCTCCGGCTTGATGTCGCGGTGAATGACGCCGCGATGGTGCGCGTAGGCGAGGGCGTCGCACACCTTCAGGAAGATCTCGAGACCTTCTTGGAGTCGCTCGGTGGAACCTGGGCGGCGAAACGGATCGCGCAACCATCGATCGAGATTTTGCCCACGGATCAACTTCATCGTGAAGTAGGGCACTCCCTCGTCGGTCACGGCGAGCTCGTGAACGGGGACGATGTTCGGATGCTCGAGCTGCCCCGTCATCTGGGCTTCGGCGATGAACCCGTTTCGATAAAAGGGTTCGACCGCCATCGCCTTGTCGAGGCGCTTCAGGGCGACATGGCGCAGGAGGTTTCGATCCGTCGCCGGGTGGATGCGCCCCATGCCACCCCGCCCGAGCTCTCGAAAGATGCGCAGATGGTCGGGCGCAGGGATGCCCTCGCGTTCAATTTCGGCGGGGGTCACGTCGTGGTCCCCACCGGCGGGGATGGACTCGATCACGTAGACCGGCTTTGCCGGCTTCTGTTCTTCGGGCATGCCGGCCGGGAGAGTATCACGGGGTCGCCTCTCTCTGGGCGCGACAATTGGCTGGGCGACCAATCGCCGGGGCGTTTGGCGAGCGGCGGAGCCCGGCGATCTGGCGCGGCGGACTCATCCGTTGGAGGGGTGCCCGCTCGAAGTCGGGAGCCGCATGCGCACCTCGGTGAGCGGGTTGCGCTCCGGGAGGGCACTTCCGTCGACGACCCGGCGCGTCGCCGCGGGAAGACGCCCCAGGTAGTCCGCTCGGGGGATTTGATACGCCCCCATGGACTCGAGATGACTCGTCATGAACTGAACGTCGAAAACCCGGACACCCACCGCGAAAAGGTCGAGCACGGCGCAGACCAAGGCGACTTTCGATGCATTCGTGCGCCGGTGGAACATGCTTTCCGCCGCGAACAGCCCCCCGCACAGCACCCCGTAAAGGCCACCCACGAGGTCGGTTCCGGCCCAGACCTCGAGGCTGTGGGCGTGGCCGATGCCGTGCAGCCGGAGGTATGCCGCGACCATTTCGCGGTGGATCCAGGTGCCTTCCGGGCGCTCTCCGCAGGCTGTGATCACCTGCTCGAAGTCGCGATCCCAAGTGACTGTCCACGGGGTTCGTCGAAGCTCACGGCGCAGGCTCTTGGAGATCCGAAGGTGCTCGGGATCCATGATGGCCCGAGGATCAGGGCTCCACCAGAGCGGCAGGTCGTCGTCGTACCAAGGGAACACGCCGCGGCGGTAGGCGGTCAGGAGCCGCTCGGGCGAGAGATCGCCGGAAACCGCGACGATGCCTAGCGCGTCGGCCCCATTCGGATCGGGGAACATCGGGGGATCGCCCGGATGGATGAGGAGCGGGCGGAAGTCGGTCACGGCTCTGGATTATATAGCAGGCGGTCGCTGCGGATGATCCCCTGCGGACCGCTGCAGGTGAGTCCCATTTGCGCTATCCCATCGTCTGGGAGCCCCGCGTGATTCGATCTCTGCTCGTTACCGCCGTCGACATCTATTCCTTGATTCTCTTTGCCGCGGTGATTCTGTCGTGGGTGAGCGTCGATCCGTCCAATCCTTTGGTGAGGTTCATTCGTGGAGCGACCGAACCCGTGCTGGCACGCGTTCGCCGCGTGCTGCCCCCGATGGGAGGCATCGACTTGTCACCGCTCGTCGTGTTCTTCGTCCTGCGCCTGCTGATTCGATTCATCTGACGCGTTTTCCGCGTAGGCTGGGAAGAACAGAACGAAGCTCTTCGGCCCTGTCCTCATGAGGAGCGTGCGATCGGTGCGAGCCTGGGCCGTGAACGCGTCGTACCAAGGGAACGCGCGCCAGGCTGGCGTGTCCCGCACGTACTCCGGGACGATCAGATCGACCTCGACGTAGTGGCCCTCGGTCGGACGTTCGAGGCGTCGAGCGTAGCTCCAGCTTTCGCGCCCGGGCCGTGGCGTGACGTCGTTGTGCAATGCGCCGCCGTAGGCCAGAACCGTCCCCCGCGTGGGCGATGCGGTTGCGGGCGCCTCGAGCGCGGCGCCCGGCGGGGGAGGCGTTGGGTTTTCGAGGAGGTACTCGGCCTTGTCGGCCGTCAGCTCCGCGATGGTTTTGAGAATGAGCAGGAACCCGTCGTCTCCCGCCTGGACGATCGCTCGATACTGTTCACACGATGGCCTGAGGATGTGGGGCATCACGCCCAGCGAGCGCGCTCGATGCCCCAGTTGGACGAACTCGTTCTGGTTGGTTGCTGCTTGCCCTCGAGTTACCTCCTTTTGGCTCTCGGCGACCTCTTCGGTTCGGTGGTAGCAAGCGGTGTTCGGCGCCAGGAGCTCGACGATCAGATCGCTCGAGAGGGGAGCGAGTGTGGGAAGGATCTCTTCGCCGAACCGAAGGGTTGCGGACGGCACGTGATCAGCGTCTGCCGGGGCGTGTGCCTCCCCGACTCCGACGAAGCGAGGGCTCTCGACCTCGACGATGTGCTGAAATGCCTCGGCCGAGGTGTCGAACGCCAGGCATTGATGAGGTGGGCAAGCGATCGTCTTTGGAGAGGCGTCCGACGGCGCGGGAGAGGGCGTCGTCGCGCGAGGTGAGGGCGGAGGGGGCGCTGCAGAGCCGACGACGGGCGCGGGCCCCCGGGTATTCGGCGACACCTTCGATTGACCCGACTCGACTGGGGGAGGGGTCTTGGCGTGAGGCCGAGAGGAGCAAGAGAGGGTTCCCATCGTGCCGAGCATCAAAGCGAGTGAGCTCGGTAGCAGCGGGCTTCGAAACATAGGCTCCGAGCATAGCCGCTCACGAGCATGGCTGCTCACGAGCATGGCTGCTCACGGCCATAGCCGCTCACGAGTGGAGCTGCGTGCACGAGGACCCCCAGCGCGGTGGCGAACTTGCCAGGGGTTGGAGGAGACTTATCTTTCTCTTCGTGTTCCATTTCGATCCGCTCTACTTCGTGTTTTTCGTCCCAGGCGTGCTCCTCAGCCTGTGGGCGAGCCATCGGGTCAAGTCGACCTTTCGGAAGTACAGCCAAGTCGCGAGCCGACGCGGATACACCGGTGCCGAGGCAGCTCGTGAGCTCATTCGCGCACGAGGCATCTCGGGAGTTCGGGTCGAGCCCACCCAGGGCTTCCTGTCAGACCACTACGATCCGAGGCACCGCGTGCTTCGTCTTTCGCCCGACGTCTACTCGGGCCGATCGCTTGCGGCCGTGGGTGTCGCCGCTCACGAGGCCGGGCACGCCATTCAGCACGCGAAGAGTTACGGACCGCTGAAGTTTCGGTCCTACGTGGTCAAGCCAGCGATGATCGGCTCGAACCTCGGCACGATCATCGCGGGGATCGGCCTCTTCGTTCAGTCCGCCGGCCTCCTGTGGGTGGGCATCATTCTGTTTTCTGCCTTCGTGGTCTTCACGCTGATCACGCTGCCGGTGGAGTTCGATGCTTCGAGGCGCGCCGTGGCTGCACTGCGTGAGCTCGGCATGATCGAAGTCGATGAGGTGGGGGGGGCATCGGCGGTTCTCAAGGCCGCTGCGATGACCTACGTGGCCGCGGCGATCACCGCCCTTTTGCAGTTGCTCTATTTTCTCATGCGCGCCGGAGTGCTCGGGCGCAGGGACTGAGTCCCCGCTGCAGCGCCAGTCGCGAGAGCTTTTCGGCTGCGGCGATTGAGTTTGGGCACGGCCTGTGCCAAATCCGCCCCGGTTTGCG
>JBNKGC010000104.1:0-19569 GCA_050289625.1 Polyangiaceae bacterium
GTTCCCCTGAATTCGGCCTCGTCGCCCCACAGTCCGCGGGGTCTTCGGCGCCTCTCACTTGGTCGGCGGCGGGGACGCGGCGCCTCGTCTCGCCAGAGGCCCGTCGCATGCTTCGGGTTCTTCGGGCGAAACGGTTCGAGTCGAAGTGGTGTCCGAGCGGGTTTCGCGAAACTCTGTTTGACATGAGTCAGTTAGTTGGTTCGATAACCACAGGGCATCACATCGGGGCACGTCATCGACGGCTCGGATTTCGGAAACCTGCAGGAAAGATTGGTTGGCCATGATGGGCTTGCGCGGCGCGAGCCCCCGAACTGAGTGGGGGTCGGTCAGCCGAGCAGCCATTCAGTCTACGTCTCGGAGGCACAATGGATCTGTCCGCCTACGATCCCGAAGAACCTCGCTTTTTCGATGAGCTGTTTGCTTCTCCGGGGCGGGTCCGACCAGGGTTCGAGCCGCTCGTGACCGGGCTGGAAAGCCTCGGGGGTGACGCGGTCTTGACCAGGCAGAGCGCAGCAGAGCAGGCGCTGCTCCGGGCCGGAATCACCTTCACCCTCAGGAGCGAGGGAAACGATGGGGACGACGCCGAGCGCATTTTCCCCTTCGACATCATCCCGCGAGTCATCGCCGCGGCCGAGTGGGACCGAATCGAACGCGGGATCCGGCAGCGCCTCGTCGCGCTCAACCTCTTCCTTTCGGACGTCTACGGGGAACGGAAGGTGGTGCGGGACAAGATCTTGCCGGAATACCTCCTCGAGACCTGTCCGGAGTTTCGGAAGGCGTGCATCGGGCTGAAGCCTCCTCGGGGGGTGTGGAGCCACATCAGCGGCACCGACTTGGTCCGGAACGAGGTCGGTGAGTTTCTGGTCCTCGAGGACAACGTGCGCTGCCCTTCCGGGGTGAGCTACGTCCTCGAAAATCGCAACATCCTCAAGCGGACCTTCCCTCACATCTTCGAGAGGATGTCGATTCGTTCCGTGGACGACTACCCGGTTCGCCTGCTCGAGATGCTGCGTTCCCTGGTGGCCGATCGAACGGACACGCCGCACGTCGTGGTGCTGACACCAGGCCGATTCAACAGCGCATACTTCGAGCACGCTTTTCTGGCACAGCAGATGGGTGTCGAGCTGGTCCAACCAGACGACCTCGTGGTGCGGGACGACTACGTGTACATGCGCACCACGGCGGGCCTCGAACGAGTGGACGTCGTTTACCGACGCGTGAGCGACGACTACCTCGATCCGGAGGTCTTCAACCCCGATTCACTGTTGGGGGTGCCCGGCATCATGCGCGCCTACCTGAAGGGGCACCTGGCGCTGGCAAACGCTCCGGGCACGGGGGTCGCCGACGACAAGGCGATTTACGCCTTCGTCGAGAAGTTCGTCCGGTACTACTTGGACGAAGAGCCGATCCTCCGCAACGTGCCGACCTATCTCTGCTCCGAAGACAAGGAGCAAGCGTACGTGCTGGATCATCTCGACGAGTTGGTCGTCAAGGCGACGGACGGGGCCGGGGGCTACGGCATGCTGATCGGGCCGCACGCCACGCGGGAGGAGAGGAAAGAGTTCAGCGAGCGCATTCGCAAGAATCCGCGCGGATACATCGCGCAGCCCACGCTCGCCTTGTCGCGGGCTCCCACTCTCATCAACGCGGAATGCGAGCCGCGCCACGTCGATTTGCGTCCCTTCGCTCTGTACGGAGAGAACATCTACGTGCAGCCGGGTGGCCTCACGCGTGTGGCGCTTCGGAAAGGCTCGCTCGTGGTCAACTCGTCACAAGGCGGAGGAAGCAAGGACACGTGGGTATTGGCCGAATGATCGCCCCAGAGCCCCTTTGTTCACGCCTACGCGAAGAGTTCGTCGAGGGCTCCGTTTTTTGGACGATCTCTTTTTCCACGGCTACCGCGGGTGGCCGCAAAGAATGAACTGGGTACCGCTGTATGTTGAGTCGAGTCGCGGACGCCATCTATTGGGCCAGTCGCTACGTGGAGCGGGCCGAGAACGTTGCACGTTTCGTGAACGTCAATCTCGACCTGATGCTGGACAGCCCGACGGCCGAGCGCCCTTCGTGGTTCCCCCTCGTGCAGACCACAGGAGACCAAAAATGGTTCGAGGAACACTACGACGACTACTCTCCCCGTAACGTCACCCGATTTCTCACCTTCGACGCGGACTACCCGAACAGCATCTTCTCTTCGGTGCGTCTCGCGCGAGAAAACGCTCGCACGGTGCGGGAGGTCATCTCCCGGGAGATGTGGGAGGAGCTGAACGCCCTCTACTTGATGATCAAGGAAGCTCGTCGGGCAGAGCAGCTTCCGGAGGACATGGCTGGCTTTTACGAAAGAGTGAAGCTTGCTGGAATTCACTACGCCGGTGCGACCGACGCGACGCTCTCCCATGGCGAAGCTTGGCAATTCTCGCGTCTCGGCCGGATGATCGAGCGGGCCGACAAGACCTCACGCATCTTGGACGTGAAGTATTTCATTCTGCTTCCCGACCTCGGATCCGTCGGGACCGCGGTCGATCAGGTGGGGTGGACGGCGCTCCTGAACTCGACGTCCGCGTTGCAGATGTACCGTCAACAGTACCACGTCATCTCTCCCGAGGAGGTCGCCCGGTTCCTTCTCCTCGATGAAAACTTTCCGCGCGCGATTCGGCATTCCGTTCACCGGATGCAGGAGAGCCTGCACGACATCAGTGGAACGCCGCCGGGCAGCTACAAGAACGAGGCGGAGCGCTTGCTCGGGCAGCTGCGCAGTAGCCTCGACTATGCCGAAATCTCCCGCATCATGGAATTTGGACTCCACGAGTACCTGGACGAGCTCCAGAAGACCCTCAACCGAATCGGGACCGCCATCAGCGACCGGTTCTTCGTCCTAGAAGACTGAGCACCTTAGACCTAGGCCCCTCGAAAGGCCTTAGCCGAGAAGCATCATGGCAGTCCGTGTCGCGCTGACCCACAGGACCCGTTACGAGTACGCACGCCCGATCCAGCTCGGGCCCCAAATCGTGCGGCTTCGTCCGGCTCCCCACAATCGCACTCCCATCCACAGCTATTCCCTGCGGATCCAACCTGCGGAGCACTTTCTGAATTGGCAGCAGGATCCGAACGGCAACTATCTCGCGCGCCTCGTGGTGCCGGAAAAGACCAGTCGATTCGAGGTTCTCGTGAACTTGGTAGCCGACCTCGAAGCGTACAATCCATTCGACTTTTTTCTCGATCCGAGTGCCGAAGAGTTTCCGTTCAAGTACTCGAAGCTCGACGCTCTCGAACTCGAGACGTGCCTCAAGCCGGACCCCGTCACGCCACGGCTCGAAGCCTTTCTCGAGACTATCGATCGGAAGCCCCAGCGCACCGTCGATTTTCTCGTCGAGTTGAATCGGAAGGTATTCGACGCGGTCGAGTACGTGATCCGCATGGAGGCCGGAGTACAGACTCCGGACGAGACGCTGGAGCTTGCCCGCGGTTCGTGCCGGGACTCCGCCTGGCTTCTGGTGCAAATCTGCCGTCATCTCGGTCTCGCGGCTCGCTTCGTATCCGGATACCTGGTGCAGCTCGAGCCGGACGAGAGGCCCGTCGATGGCCCCGCGGGTCCCGAGCAGGACTTCACGGATCTTCACGCGTGGACCGAAGTCTACGTTCCCGGCGCAGGGTGGATCGGCCTCGACGCCACGAGTGGATTGCTTGCCGCCGAGGGGCACATCCCGCTCGCCTGCACACCGGTTCCCGCCAGTGCTGCACCCATCGAGGGCGCGGTCGAGAAAGTCGACAGCAAGTTCGAGTTCGAAATGCACGTCGAGCGCATCGTCGACGTGCCGCGGGTCACTCGACCGTACAGCGACGAGCAGTGGGAAGCGATTGTCTCGCGCGGCTATGAGGTGGACGCCGAGCTGACGGCAGCAGACATTCGGCTGACGATGGGCGGCGAGCCGACCTTCGTTGGGACGGAGAACCCCGATGCTCCCGAGTGGAATACCGAGGCTCTCGGGGCCGAGAAGCTCGCCATCGCCGATCGCCTTTCGCGACGACTGCATCACCTCTGGGCTCCCGGAGGTATTCTCCATCACGGGCAGGGGAAGTGGTATCCGGGTGAGCAGCTGCCGCGCTGGGCGCTTTCGGTCGTCTCGCGCGTCGACGGGCAGCCCATCTGGCAAGATCCGACTCGCTTTGCGCAGTCGGGCGAGCCCCCTGGGCACACCACCGAGGACGCCGAGCGCTTCGCCCGGACTCTGGCAGAAGTGCTCGAGCTCGACACCTCCGGTGTGATGCCCGCTTATGAGGACGTCTGGTACTACCTCTGGCGCGAGCGTCGTTTGCCGGTGAACGTCGACCCACTCGAGAGCAAGCTCGAAGACAAGCTGGAGCGCGATCGGCTGGCGCGGGTGTTCCGCAAGGGTCTCGGCAACGTCGTGGGGTGGATTTTCCCTCTGGGACACGACGGGTGGGAGTTCCGTACGGGCAAGTGGTTCCTCCGGGACGAACATTGCTTCCTCGTGCCCGGCGACTCGCCCATTGGCTTCCGGCTACCTCTCGATTCGCTCCCGGACATGAGTCCGGTCGACGACGAAGGGGACGTGCCGCGCGATCCGACTGCAGCGCGCCCAGCGCTTCCGCGCTTCGAGGAGCTGGCGCGCCGTTTTGGTCAGGCCCTTCCGGAAAGCCAGCTCGAGCCGCGGATTCAGTTCCAGGTCCGTGGGGACGGGGGGCGCAGCGAAGGTGGGCGGGAAGCCGAGCGCAAGACTCGCCCTCGGACCCCGAGCGTCGAAAATCCCGCTGTCGGGCTCATGCGAACCGCTCTGTGTACGGAGGTGCGCGACGGGATTCTCCGCGTGTTCATGCCCCCGATTGCCTCCGCGGAGGCGTATATCGAGCTTTGTGCGGCGCTCGAGAAGACCTCGGAGCTCACGGGGTTGTCTCTCCAGCTCGAAGGTTATCCGCCGCCCTACGACCCTCGGTTGCGCGAGTTCAAGCTGACTCCCGATCCGGGGGTGATCGAGGTGAATGTTCCTCCAGTCGGGAGCTGGAAGGAACTCCTCACGCAGACCGAGCAGCTCTACGGCGAGGCGAAAAAAGAGAAACTCGGAGCCGAGAAGTTCGATCTCGATGGCAAGCACATCGGCTCCGGTGGCGGAAATCATCTCGTTCTCGGCGCGCAAACTCCCCTCGAAAGCCCGTTTCTGCGGCGCCCGGAGCTGCTGCGGAGCCTGATTTCGTTCTGGCACAACCATCCGTCCCTTTCGTTCCTGTTCTCGGGGCAGTTCATCGGGCCGACTTCGCAGGCGCCGCGCGTCGACGAAGCGCGTAACGATTCCGTGTACGAGCTCGAGGTCGCCTTCGAGGAGCTCGAGCGCCATTCGGGGGAGGTTCCTCCATGGATCGTCGATCGCGTGCTCAGGCACCTCTTGGTCGACGTCACCGGAAACACCCACCGGACCGAGTTCTGCATCGACAAGCTGTATTCGCCGGACTCGGCGACTGGGCGCCTCGGACTGGTGGAGATGCGGGCGTTCGAAATGCCGCCGCACCACCGCATGGCTTCGGCTCAGCAGCTTCTCGTTCGCTCCGTTCTCGCTGCCTTCAGTCGGTACCCCTATCGCGAGGGCCTGGTGAAGTGGGGCACGTCGCTTCACGATCGCTTCATGCTGCCCCACTTCGTGCGGCACGACTTTCACGATGCCATCGAGTACCTGACCCACGCAGGGTTTCCCCTCGATCCGGAGTGGTTCGAGCCGCACTATCAGTTTCGGTTTCCGTACTACGGCCAGGTCGTCAAAGACGACGTCATGCTCGAGGTCCGCGGCGCTCTGGAGCCGTGGCACGTCCTGGGCGAGGAGGCGACCGCGGGTGGGCAAGCGCGCTACGTCGACTCGTCGGTGGAACGCATTCAGGTCAAGGTGCGCGGCGCCGTTCCCGAGCGACACACGATCTGCTGCAACGGCGTCGAGGTCCCGCTGCACCCGACGGGTACCAAGGGGGAGCTCGTGGCAGGCATCCGCTACCGGGCTTGGCAGCCTCCCTCATGCCTCCATCCGACGATTGGGGTCGATGGGCCCTTGCGTCTCGACATCTACGACCGCTGGAATCGACGGGCGATTGCCGGTGCGACGTACCACGTCGTTCACCCCGGTGGTCGCGCGGCGGAAGACCGTCCGGTCAATGCAGTGGCTGCGGAAAGTCGGCGGATCGCTCGTTTCGAAGCAGCTGGACACAGCGTACGGCGCTACATCCCGATGCGTCCCGAGGTGGGAGGGGCAACCGGCGTCAACCCGCACTTCCCGATGACTCTGGATCTTCGTCTCGTCCAAACATAGTTTCGGGATCCGCTTCGGTCCCTCCGGGGAGCTCGAAGCGGAAGCGAAAATCCAGCCACCTCCCATGTGCGCGTATCACGAGTTCTGGGCCGACGCCAGTGTACCCAGGCCCCACCAGCAATGTCTGTTCGACTTCGTCTCCCGGCACGCTCCCGACGAAGCCGAACAGATCCGGCGAGCGGTTCAAGCGCGGCTCCGGGAACAGGAAGTCAGCTACAACATCCTCGGAGCGCCCGATGGTTCGCAAAGGCCATGGGTTCTCGACGAGGTGCCGCACGTCATCCGCGCTGATGAGTTCGCCGAGCTTGCCGCGGCCTTGGCCTCGCGCGCACGGTTGCTCGAAGCTTGTCTCCTGGACTTGTACGGCCCGCAGCGCCTCCTGCGTGAAGGGATCATCCCTGCAGAGCTGGTCCTGAGCAACCCGCACTATTTCCGGCCCCTTCATGGGCTGGCGCCGGTCGGGGGAAGTCGTCTGACTCTTTATGCCGCCGACGTCGTAAAGGATTCCCGCGGTCGCTACGTGGTCCATTCGGATCGTACCGCGGCTCCGACGGGATTCGGCTACGCGCTGGAGAACCGGCTCGCACTCGGACAAATCTTGTCCGGCCCGTTCCGAGACTACCGAATCCGCAAGGTCAATCGATTCTTCGAAGTGATGCGGCAGACGCTGCGCGGCCTATCTCCTCGCGGCTCGGGAGCGCCGCGCATCGTCTTGCTCACGCCCGGGCTGCATGACGAAAGCTCGTTCGAGCACGCCTACCTCGCTCGCTATCAAGGGCTCGATCTAGTCGAGGGTCGCGATCTGACCGTGCGGGGAGACGAGGTTTTCCTGAAGACCCTCGAAGGGTTGAAACGCGTCGACGTGATCGTTCGTCGTGTGGTGGCCGACTACTGCGACCCGCTCGAGCTTCGGCAGGACTCGGTCTCCGGTGTGGCGGGGCTGGTGAGCGCTGCACGCGCCCAAACGGTTGGGCTGGCCAATCCGCTCGGCAGTGGACTCGTGGAAAGCCCGGCTTTCCGGGCCTATCTCCCGGCCATTTCGGGGGCCCTGTTCGGGGAGCCGGTTGCCCTGCCCTCGGTTCCAACCCGCTACTTGGGCGATCCGTCACACCTGGAAGAGGTGCTGGACACGTTCGAGAGTTGGCTCATTCGACCTGCCTTCGACGATCGACGGGGAGCGGCTCAGACCGTCGCCGAGATGCCGTTGCCCGCGCGTGAGAACCTTCGCCAGCAGCTGCGCGAGGCGCCGGGAACGCACGTCGCCGAGCAGTGGCCGGAGGCGTCTCGGGCGCCGGTGGGGCTGAATCTTTCACGCGAGGGAGCACTCAGTCTCCGACTCTTCGCGTGTCGGAGTGGTGCGGATTATCAAGTCATGCCGGGGGGACTCGGACGCGTCGACGACACTCCGGACGGGCTGTTCCTGACGGTCACCGAAGCCGCGACGAGCAAGGACGTGTGGGTCATCGGCGAAGCGGGAGCTCAGGAGCCCGCACCCCCGAGCATGCCCGAGACACCCCTAGAGATCCGACGGGGCGGTGTCGATCTTCCGAGCCGCTTGTTCGACGACATTTTCTGGCTCGGTCGCTATGCGGAGCGGTCCCACGGAAGTGCACGTTTGATTCGAGCCTGTCTCGAACCAATGGCGTCGGAAGACCGCAAGCTGGATCCCGAGGTGGCTCGCGCGGTTCTTCGCACCCTGTCGGGTCTTCGAATCGTCAAGGAAACGCCCGCGGCCTACGGAAGCCTGGAGTCTGTCCTGCTCTCCGCCATCTACGACGGCGAGCGTGAGAACAGCATTCGCTTCTGTCTCGGCCGCGTATACAACTTGACCACCGCGGCCCGCAGCCGTTTGTCTCGCGACATTTGGGGGACGCTGCGTCGCATGGCGGAGCTCTACGAGCGTCCGCCCACGAACGATCCGCTGACGGCCGACGAAGCTGCGATGGATCTGGACGAGCTCTTGATCTCGGTGGCCGCGTTCCACGGCATCATCGGCTCGAACATGGTTCGGGGCCAGGCGTGGGTCTTCTTGGAGTTCGGCAGGCGTCTGGAGCACGGGGTCTTCGTGTTGACCCTGTTGTCGCGCCTGTTCCCTGCGAGTGGCTCGCGGGCGCTGATGGAGACGTTGCTCAGCGTTTGCGACAGCCTGCTCACCTACCGATCGCGGTACCTGAGCATGCTCCAGGCTGCACCGGTCGTGGATCTCGTCTTGACCGACGAAACGAACCCGCAATCGGTGATCTTCCAAGTACAGCACCTCCTGCGCTGTATTCGCGTCCTGCCGCGGGCCAAGAGTTTTCCTCTGAGTCGCGCCGAGCAGCGCTTGATCGTGCTGGAGGCGCGACTGCTCACGGCCGACCCCTACGAGGCGTGCCGGAACGGCGCGAGGGAGCTTCGGGAGCTGGCGGAGGAGGGCATTCGCCTGCTTTGGCAGGTGTCCGACGATCTCACGCAGACGTACTTCACGCATGCGACGCGCTCGCATGCCATGCCTCCAGCGAAACGCGTTGGTTCCGACAAGGAGACGGACGAATGAAGTACCGGCTCCGGCACGAAACCGCCTACAAGTACGAAGACCCAGTCCTGCACGGACGGCATACCATTCGTCAAAGGCCTCGGGCGCTGCCGTATCAGGAGGTCGCGTCCAGCTCGCTGACCGTGACTCCATCGCCCGTCTGGAGCCGGCAGTCGAAGGACTACTTCGGCAACCTCGTCGACTACGTGGAGGTGGTGGAGCCGCACCAAAGACTCGTCGTCACCACCGTATCGGAGGTGACGGTGGGGCCTCGACCCATCGACGAGGTGCTCCCTCTGTTTCAGCAGAGCTGGGAGGCGGTGAGGGATCGCATCGCCAGTGACCCAGCGTGTTACGAGGCGCGCGAAATGTGCCTGGATTCTCCGCTCATTCGGCGCAGCAGCGCCCTCGCGCAATTTGCAAAGGAAACGCTTTTGCCGGGCATGCCGCTGCTCGAGGCAGTGATCGAGTTCACCAGCCGCATTCACGAACAGTTCGTCTACGACCCGCACGTGACGGACGTGGCGACACCCCTAGAGCGGGTGTTGCGCGAGCGCCGGGGGGTCTGTCAGGATTTCGCCCACGTGGCGGTCGGAGCTCTGCGCTCGCTGGGGCTCGCCTCGCGCTACGTCTCCGGGTATCTGGAGACGCTGCCTCCTCCGGGCAAGCCGCGACTCGTGGGGGCTGACGCTTCGCACGCTTGGGCGAGCGTGTACATTCCGGATCACGGTTGGGTCCCGTTCGATCCAACGAACGATCTCTTGCCGGACGAGCGCCACGTAGTAGCGGCGTGGGGTCGCGACTTCAGCGACGTATCGCCCCTGCGCGGTGTCGTGCACGGGGGAGGCCGTCACGCGCTGACCGTCAGCGTGGATGTGGCGCCCCTGATCGGTTGAGCGTACCCAGGATCACCTGACCCGATGGGCCATCCCCGATCGCTTGGGCGCCGATCGCCCCAAGTTCGAGGCCGATCGCGGGAGTTCCCCACCAGAGCGGAGGCAACCCGAGCACGGTCTCGTCACCCAGCAGTCGACGACCCGAACCTGAAGGCGCGGAGTACCTCGGAGCAGAGCGTCTTGTCGTAGCCAAGCAGAGCGCGGACCCTCCAGGGCAGCGAGCACACCCACTGGCGGATCATCACTTGGGGGAACACCTTCTCCGCGAGGTGCAGCGCCGTGTCCGTCGTGCGGCGACCGAGGCAGCTCGGGCAGAGGCCGCACCGCTTGGTGGCTTAAAAAACGGCGGCATCTCGTCGTTCCGGGAGAACATCCAAGCTTGGCACACGGGCCCTCAATTCCTTCAAGTTCATCATCCGGCGCATCCGCGACTCCGCCGCGGCAGAGGTCCATTGCTGGACGGCTACGACGCAACCGGAGATCATGGGCGGTGGGCTACCGGCGGGATGGCGTCACTTCTTCTTCCGTGGAGGAACCTGGGTGCGTTCCATCCCGCGGGGTAATCTTGTCTCGAGAACGCCTGCCGGTGCTGCCTCGCTGCGGCACCGGCCGTTGTCGTCTCGAATGAGGTTACTTCGAGTCTCGCACCATGCGGTAGGTCTGAATGCCGCCCGGCAGGTTCGCGATCTCGTGCCCGAGTTGCATCAGCATCCGTGTAGCGTAGTAGGCGCGCTGACCGGCCTCACAGTGCAGGTAGAGCGGCTTATCGCTCGGGAGTTCACCGCGGCGGCGGCGCAGCTGCTCCAGCGGAATATGAAGGGCCCCGGGGATGTGCTCCGTTTCGAACTCGGCGTTCGAGCGGACGTCGAGGAGGTGGTAGGGCCGGCTGTCGGCGGGCTCCTCCATGCGTTCGACGACCTCGTCCCAGGTGGCCGTGGGCAGATCGCCGCGCAGTCCGTTCGAAGCGACGAAGCCGGCAAGGTTGACCGGATCTTTGGCGGCGCCGTACTGCGGTGCATAGCAAAGCTCTGACTCTTCCAAGTCGTAGACGGTCATGCCCTGCTGGATCGCCATCGAGACCACGTCGATGCGCCGCACCGCGCCTTCTTCTGCGATTGCCTGCGCACCGTAGATGCGCCCGTCCTTCTTCGAGTAGATAAGCTTGAACTGGATCTTCTTCGCGCCGGGGTAGTAGCCAACGTGATGTCCGGGATGGAGGTAGGTGGACTGGTAGTCGGTGATGCCGGCCTTCTCCAAGGCCTTCTCGCTGGCGCCGGTGCACGCGGCGGTCAGACCGAAGCAGCCGCAGACGGCAGTGCCTTGCACCCCGCGGAAGCGACTGTTCCGGCCGAAGATGACGTCAGCTGCAATGCGACCCTGACGGTTCGCAGGTCCCGCCAAGGGGACGAGCTCCCTCTTCTTCGTGATGACGTTCTCGACCTCGACGGCATCGCCCACGGCCCAGATGTTCGGATCGTTCGTACGCATCTGCTCGTCGACCGCAATGCCGCCAGCAGGGCCCAGCTCGATGCCGCTCTCGCGGGCGAGCCCCGTCTCCGGGCGCACGCCGGCAGACATGACGGCTAGATCGACGCGAAAGGTCTCGCCGTCGTCGAGGTGAACCTCGAGCTCGGCGTCGCTGATGCGACCGAGCTTCGTCACCGTCTTGCTGCGCAGGACGCGCACGCCGTTTTCTTCCAGGCGCTTCTGAAGCAGCACGGCCATCTCCGCGTCGAGCGGGGGCAAGACCTGGCTGTCCCGCTCGACGAGAGTCACGTCGAGACCGCGGGCCACGAGGTTCTCGGCAACTTCCAGTCCCACGAAGCCAGCCCCGACCACCAACGCTCGCTTGGCCGAATGGCGCGAGATGAACTCACGAATGTCGCGACTGTCCGGGATGGTTCGGAGCACGAAGACGTTGGGCAGGTTCACGCCCTCGATGGGAGGCCGCAGTGCCGCTGCTCCGGGAGACAGCACCAGGGCGTCGTAGCTTTCCTCGTAGTCGCGCTTCTGCTCCAAGTCGCGGACGCGGACGACCTTCCTGTCGCGATCAATGAAGACGACCTCTTGGCGAACGCGGACGTCGATAGCGAAACGGTCACGGAACAACTGAGGCGAGGCGATGAGCAACTTGCTTTCGTCGGTGATGACGTCCCCGACGTAATAGGGCAGGCCGCAGTTCGCGAAGGAGACGAAGGGGCCCTTGTCGAAGACGACGATTTCGCATTCCTCGTCGAGTCGACGAGCACGAGCTGCCGCAGAGGCGCCGCCAGCGACACCTCCAACCACGATAAGTTTTTTGGGGCGAGTCATGGTTTTCTAGGGGAATCAGAATTGCAGTTAAGTTAAAATTCCAAACTGGAGCTCTCCTGTCGGGAGAGGCCAACGAGCAGAAAGAGACCAAGGAGCAATAACCTTCAAACTCCCCCTCGCCCCGGGTGGCCGCGCGGGACGCACCCGGGATTCCTCTTCCCGTAGTGCCACCGGTCTCGCCCGCAAGCGGCGATACCCCCGAAACCCGATTCCGAAACTCGTCCCGAAGGCCACCCTCCGGGTTGCGCAGGGTGTCGCCTGCGCCCACGCGAACGGTAAGGCCCGGTGCTGGAGTAGCAATCGCAGGGCGAGGCTCGGAGGCGAGCTCGGCGAGCGCGAGTTTTTCCAGAGCGGAGGCAACCCGAGCACGGTCTCGTCACCCAGCAGTCGAACACCTTTTCCGCGAGGTGCAGCGCCGTGTCCGCCATGCGGCGACCGAGGCAGCTCGGGCAGAAGCCGCGCCGCTTGCTGGTGAAGGCGACCAGGCGCTCGTGGCCGCAGGCGAGGCAGGCCAGTCTCAGAAAGCCGTGTTCGAGGATGCCGCAGCGCAGGTACTCGTCGATTTCATTCCTCAGAGAGTTGGGACGAATCCGCGTGGTTTTCGACCTACGTCGCTCGACTCATCCAGTGGACTGCTGGCGTCGCGCTCGAATGAAGGCCCCGAAGCACGGTGTGCGATCCCGGGTGGCTGTCTCGGTTCACGAGCGCGAACAGCCGACGCCGGTTGATATCGACTGAAACCAAGGAGCGCTTGCCGTTCACCGCTTCTTCCGACTATCCCCGCTTCATGAAACGCTCTCTTCTGCTCGCAGCGGTTACCGGGGTGGTCGCGCTGCTGGTCAGTGGTCAAGCCGCAGCAAGAACGCCAGCCTCGCTCGACCTCAATCGCCACGCCACGACCTACTCCGCCTCGAAACTGGCGGATGACAAGTTCGACCACGCACACACCGGTTTCCGATGGAACAGTAGTGACGACCACACCCTCGCGTGGAGACCTCAAGGAATCACCGGATACATCGAAGACGAGCGCAACTTCCTGTTCGTCAGCTGGCACGGACAGAAGGCCGAAGACGCCGAAGGACTCGAATACCCGCGCCCTTACACGCCGACAAAGTACGACGGCCAGCCGTGTTCCACCGAGGTCAAGGAATACGCCGACCTCGGTGTGAGGGTCTCCGTAGTGGACGTCTCGGACATGTCCGACGTCAACTACCGCCACGTTCTCCTGACCGACGAGGAGGGCTGTCCCATCCCGGATCTTCACGCGGGAGGCATCCACTACGACGGCGAAGCGGGCGTACTCTACGTCGCCCATTCGAAGGGGTCCATCGACTCGGTCCTCATGTTCCCGATCGACGCCATCATCTCCGTCGAGGACCCCGACAACCCCGGTCAGAGCAGCAAGACTCACAACTACCTCTACGAGTGGCCCCACAGCGGGAGCTACGGTCCGCTTCAGGTCAACCCGTCGTTCCTTTCCTTCGACCGGAGCACAGGCCTATTTCTGACTGGAGTGTTCGAGAAGGAAGGAGACGGGAATCACCGGTCCGTCATCTTCAGCGACAACGAGGGCTACTCGAGCGAGTCGAAGCTACTGTGGTTTTCTCCGTACACGGGTGAGTGGTACCGACATTCCGGCTTCTACACGGAGCTGCAGGGAGCTGCGAGTGACGCAGGTGTCCTTTGGACGACGAGCAGCAACGGCCGGAGTCACAACAGCCACCTCCACCTCGACTGCTTCACGCCGACGGACTTGAGTTCACAAACCATCTCCGGTGATCGAATCGTCTATCCGCCCGGTCTCGAGGACATGCACGTCTCGGCCGGCTCCGACAACATCTGGATGCTGACGGAGTTCGGTCCCGACGAGAAGAATTCGACCATCGGCTCGAAAACCAACCATCGGGTGGTCTTCGCCGTCGATCGCGACAAGATCATGCCGGCCGGAGGCTGCCCCTTCGTTTACGAAGGCGAGACGTACATCAAGTACCGCGAAACGACGGGCATGTTCGACGACTTCGGACCGGACTCCACCTGGGTTGCCCGCGACGGCTCGTTCACGGTTTCCAATGAAGCGAAGCATGGTTCGGTCTCGATTGGTCTCGCTCCGCCGTACACCAAGGTTGAGTCTCCGGTGCTTTACTTGGGAGGAGTTCACCTTTCGAAGCTCTTCGTCGACGTTTACCTGGAGCCCATCGGCGACGGCTCGAGCAGCGAGCCGTATTCGTTCGGCGAATTCTGGGTCGAATGCTCGACCTTCCCCAACGGGCCCTATTACGCCCAGGTCGATCAAGAGATGATCCGACTGCTGGAGCCCGGGCGTTGGCACCGCCTCGAACTCGACATTCCCAGCAGCGTGGCCGACGACATCGCATCGAGCGACCAGACCCTTCTCTATTTCGTCGCCAACGCGGCCGGCACGGTCCTCGTGGACAATCTCCGCCTCGCGAAATGAAGGCGCCGAGGGGCGCGGGGGGGGCTTGTGGCACCGGTCACGCAATCAGCGTGGATGACATCTTTTGTCATGGGTTGGGCGTCCGCAAATGTCCGTGAACTGCCTGTTCCAATCACTGGGTTGCTGATCAATGCTGACTTGGGCCCACGGCTCCTGATATGCGTGTGCCGTCGGCGTGCCACAGCGGTCCGAGCCTGTCGGCGGTAGCGATTGACCAAGCTGGCCAGCGGCTTGAAGTCACCGGAAGGTTTGCCAGAGGGGGCACCGCTTTGTGGCGACTTCTCGTTTGCCGGGTTCATCGCCCTGCAATCAGATCCTCCGACGAACCCCCCGTCCGGTGACCGCGGAAGCCTTGGCGGCCGAGCTCGAGGTGTCGAAGCGTACGGTTTACCGCGACATCGCCCATCTAATTGGCCAGCGAGTGCCGATCGAAGGTGCTGCGGGTTTTTGCTACGTGCTTGCCGAGGGTTTCGACATGCCGCCCCTGATGCTGACGACTGACGAAATCGAGGCTGCGGTCCTGGGTGCGGGGTGGGTCGCCGACCACAGTGGTCCAGCGTTGGCTCAAGCGGCCCGCGATCTCGTGGCGAAGATATCCGCCACCGTCGCTCAAATCCCAAGGCTGCCGAAACCCCAACGCCTACGCGGCCGCGGACGAGCATTCTTCCAAACGACTTGAATCGAAGCGCCCCCACTCGGCGCGTCCAGAATGTGCAGGCGGCCTTCGTGCAGCTTCATGATTCTGGACACGATTGCCAAGCCGAGGCCGGTGCCCCGCGTCTTCTTCTTTGCGAGACGGACGAAGGGCTTGATGACCTTGGGGCGATCTAGCTCTGGGATGCCTGGGCCAGAATCCTGGACGTCGACGATGCACTCCTCGGGGAACTCTCGCACGAAGATCGTCACGTGGGGACCACCATAGGCGAGTGCATTGAGCAGCAAGTTCGTGATGGCTCGGTCGAACAGCTTGGGATTGGCGATGATTTGGACGCCTGGGGCGCCTTTGACTTCGACGACCGCGGATTCGTTCGTAGCCGTGACTTCGGCCACGATGCGAGAGACTGCTTCCGTGACCTCAATCGTGGTGGTCTGCAGTTTGGGTCGCTCGTAGTCGAACTCGTCGAAGGCCACGTAGGTGAGGAGCTCCTCGAAGAGTCTGTCGACCTGTTGGAGATCCGAGATGAGCCCTGACGAGTCCTTCCTCGAGGAAGACGCCTCGGCCTTGTCGTGAATTCTCTCGACCCGAAAGCGCATTCTGGAAATGGGGGCGCGAACCTCGTGTGCCACCGTGCGCAGCAGGTCTCGCTCGTCGGACAGCACCTGTCCCATGCGCTCCGCGAGTTGATTCAACGACGCGCCGATGTGGTAGAGGGCTTCTCCCGGTTCGGTCTGCACGCGCGTCGCAAAGTTACCCGCTCGAATCTGAGCGGCGCCTTCCTCCAGGGAACGGACGCGGAGCGTCAACGGTCGCACCGCGAACCAGGCCGCCAGGCCCGCAAGCAGCGCCGAAAGGGCCACGACCGCCGGCAAAGAGGTGACGTGTCCGTAAGGAACGGGGCCAAACGTCAATTGTCCCGGCGTGCCCGGGACGCCCACGACGACATGAACCCTGCCAGCGCGCCATTCCGCGCGAGGCTCGGGAGAGCCGATCGCGGCTTCCATCTGAACGGGATAGCCGAGTGTCCGCTCCAGCTCTTCTACCTTGGCTCGCCTGTCGGCGGGGGCGACTCGAGCGATTGCGTCCGCGTGAAGCGCTGCGTGCCCACCGAGCAATCTCAAAGTGACGGCATCCTGGGGACTCTCGAGCACCCATCGTTCGAGCGCCACCGTGGTCAGCGTCGCCATCACGATCGCGAGCATCACTCGTAAGTAGAAGCTCAGCATTCGCTACCTACTCCAGGAACAAGTACCCGACGCTGCGAATCGACTTGATCCAACGCGGGCGCTTGGGATCGTCTCCGAGCTTGGCGCGAACCCTCGCTATCCGCACGTCGATGGTTCGGTCGAAAGCGTCGTATTCGTGCCCACACAAGTCGGTGGACAGCTGAGCTCGGGTCAGTGGCTGGCCGGCGTGCGCGCTGAGGTAGGCGAGGAGCTCGAACTCCACGTCCGTGAGATCGATGGCGCGGGAACCCACCCAAGCGCGACGCTTCTTCGTGTCGATCCGCAGCTGCTCGTGCTGGTTGTCGTTCTCGTTCTGCGCCACGGCGGGGGCCGGAACGGGGACCTCGGTTCTGCGCAACAGACTGCGAACGCGGGCCAAGAGCAGACGAGGTTCAACCGGCTTGCCCAGGTAGTCGTCAGCGCCGAGCTCGAGTCCCACCACCTCGTCCACCCAACCCGAGCGAGCCGTCAGAAACAGGATGGGGCCGGCGAAGTGAGCGCGTAGCTCCCGACAGATCTGCAGGCCGTCCTTGTTGGGCAGCATCTGGTCGAGAATGACCAAATCCGGGCTGAAGCTCCGCATGCCCTGCTCGGTTTCCGCGCCATCGGAGATCCCGCGGTCGTCGCTTTCAACGTGCTCAAGGGGCGCGTGAAGCACATCGCGGACGACGGAAACCTGCTGGCGGCCACATTGCTGGCGTCTTTGAAGTCGACGGACTTCAGCGAAGACGTGCGCAACGCGGCTTGAGGAGAACGACCATGGCCGGAAAAGTCTTTGCAGAAGACGATGACGTCATCGCCGAAATCAACATCGTCCCTTTCGTGGACATCGTGTTGGTTCTGCTGATCACGTTCATGTTGACGTCCTCGGCTATCGTGCGTGCCAGCATCACCGTGGACTTGCCCACGGCGGGCAGCGCCGGAGCTGCGGTGACGAGCACCCTGAACATCGTGCTCGACGCCCAGGGCAAGCTCTACCTGGACGGGCGCGAAATCACCCGGAGCGCGCTCGGCGCGCACGTGGAGCGGGCGGCCTGGCAGCAGAAAGATCTGCAGGCCGTGATCTCCGCTGACAAGAGCGTTGACTACGGCTTGGTCGTTCAAGTCATTGACCTAGTCAAGAGCAACGGCGTCAAGACGTTCGCCTTGAACATTCAACGCGAGCTTTGACCATGGTGAGTGACCACACCCTCGGCGCTCCGGACATGAGGCTTGTGCGCATCGCAAAGCTTTCGAATCAAGCCACCAAGCGCAGCGCCAAACGACAGGCGAGTCGAGAGCGGATCCACGCGAGAGTGGTCCGGCCCATCGATACTCCCCGCCTGCTGCGCGACCCGCTCGAGCGGCGTGTGTCGCGAGTGCTCTCCACCCTAACCTCCCTCCGCTTGCTCGTGGGAGCCGTGGTCGTTCACGGGCTCATCATCATCTCCTTTGCATTCGTCAACCGATTGATCGGTTCCCAGCCCGCCTTTCGCCCAGCAGAGCGCTTGAAGGTCAGCATCGTGGAGACGCCACGCCCCGCGCCCCCGCCACCGCCAGTCCAAGAGGCCCCTGCCGAAGAGGGACCCATCGAGCCCGAGTTCACACCGCCGCCCGTCGCGGAGAAGCCGCAAGCCCTGCCCCAACCGGTCAAGGAGGCCGAGGCTCCACCGCCTGCGCCAGAAGTCGTCGCCGAGGAACCCGTCCGACGTCGAATCGTCGGGCTCAGCCTCGAATCGACCGTGCAGGGTGATGGCCCCTCATTCGCGACAGGTACGAGTCGAATGGGACGAACAGAAAGGTCGGCTGAGGATCCCGAGCGCGCCGCGAAGGCTTCGGGTGACGGCGTGCGCGCAGCCAGCGCAGTCCCTGCAGTCGCCGCGACCCAACGCGCGGCAACACTCATCCCGACTCGCGACGCGCAGTTCGAAAAGCCGAAGCGCCTGCGACGGAACGAACCGGCGTACCCCGCCACGCTGAAAGCCCAGGGCATCGAGGGCGACGTCACGGTGAGCGTCAGCATCGACGCCAGCGGAAAGGTGACGGGCGTCTCGATCGTGCAGAGCTCGGGACAAGCCGCCTTCGATCGAGCCGCCCAGCAAGCCGCCACGGAAGAGCGCTTCTCACCTGCCGTGCGCGACGGGCACCCGGTCGCGTTCACCCTGACCTACTCGTACCGATTCCGAATCCAAGACTGACGCCATGCGCAAACCATCATTGACCAACGCGCCCCCCTTAGCGTGGGCACTCGCCACGGCTTGGGCGCTCGGGGCCTGCGGAGAGTTCTCGGACGACCAGGCTGGGTACAGCGATCTCGATCGCCTGCGCGTGCTAGCCGTGCGTTCGGAGCCGGCCGAGCTGCTCGTGGGGGAAACAGCCACGCTGAGCGCGCTCACGTTCGAGCCAGAGGGACGAGAGCTCGAGTACGAGTGGTCTTGGTGCCCGTGGCGTCGAGAGCTTGCTGAGGGCGGGACCTGCCGCATCGAAGAAGCGGATCTCCGTCGGGCGTGGGACGCGCTGGAGACGGACCAGGAGCTCCCTCCCTATGACCTCGGCAACGACCCAGAGGCAGAGCTCACGAACGTGTTTGGCGCCAACGTGCTCGAGCCGCTGTGTGCGGCTCTCAGCGCTGGGGAGGAAGACGCAGAACAAGCCCGGCTCTCGTGCCTGCTCGGCCTGGAAGTGAGCGTGAGTCTCCGAGTGCGAAGCGCCGATGAGGAAGTGACCGCAGTCAAGGGACTGGTCCTCTTGCCGGAAGGCGTCGAAGCGACGCAGCGCAACGAGAACCCCGCTCCGACCGGCGAGCTCCTGGTCAGAGACGTCGGCGACGACTGGCTGATCGAGGACGGTGACGCGCTGCTCTTGGATCACGAGTACGCCTTGAACCTCGTGCTCGACCAGGCGGCATCCGAGCCGTTCGCACCGCGCACGATGTCAGGTGCCGAGGTGGAGGAGCCCCGGCGAGAAACGCTCGTCATGAGCTGGTTTGCGTCCGACGGATCCTTCCCCGCCGGTGACGGTTTTGGCGACGGTGACGGTCCCGGCGGAGGGGGCGGCGAACGGACCACGTTCGTCGACGGTCAGAACGACTTCAGCGCGTTGCTCAAGAACCAATGGCTCTCACCCCGCAAACGGGACGCGCGTGAGGTGACCCTCGTGCTCGTGCTCCGCGACGAACGAGGCGGAGTTGGCTGGGCGGAGCATCGCTTCACGCTGGGG
>JBNKGC010000105.1:0-19568 GCA_050289625.1 Polyangiaceae bacterium
CCGAAAAGGCAACCGTGAGCCGGCGACAGTGGGGGTCACGAAGGGCGTCGCGGGCCCTCGCCCCGTCAGGGGCCCGCGACGGCCGGAGCCCGCGCATGCGCCGGCTCGCGGCGTCACTCGCACGGGCAACCATCGAGGGTGCCGCAGGCAAACAGATTGGTGACCGTCTTCAGCGACTGGCCATTGATGCCGCCGAAGGTGTCGATCACTCCCTTGCAGTTCATTGGGCTGTAGCACGCCCCACCTTCACAGCCGGTCTCCTCGATGCAGCTGATGATGGCGAGGCAGCCGAAATCCCCGAGGCATTGCTGCAACTGAGGCAGGCAGTTGTTGCACAGACACTGCCCACATGCGTCTTGGAAGGCGAGCGCACACTGCGCGCTCCCACCCGAACCGCCTGTTCCACCGGTACCGACCACTCCTCCGGATCCTGCGACACCGCCCGTGCCGCCGGTGCCGCCCGCGCCGCACATGCCGCAACCCAAGCTGTTCACCTCGCGCGTGCAGAGTGCGTCCCAACCGACGTTGCAGCAGAACGGATCGACGCCACAGACACAGCTGGCGACGTCGGGATCGTCGCAACCGAGACCCAAATGCGCGTCGCAGCAAGCTCCGTTCATTCCGCCAACTCCGCCCGTCGCGACGCCGCCCGTACCACCAGTCGGCATGCCTCCCGCGCCCCCCGTGGAAACGCCGCCCGTACCACCGGTGCCGCCCGCGCCGCACATGCCGCAACCGAGCGCGTCGACCTCTTTGACGCACAGTCCGTCCCATGCGCCACCGCAGCAGAAGGGATCGCTCGCGCAGACGCAGTCTTGCACCGCAGGCTCAAAGCAACCGGGAACGGTCGAGGGCTCGCAACACGGACCTCGCGGATCGACGCCACCCGTGCCGCCGGTGATGACGCCACCCGTGCCGCCGGTGATGACGCCACCGGCACCGCCAGCGATCACTCCTCCAGTTCCGCCGGCGGGGGACCCGCCGATACCGCCACTGCAGAAGAACTCACAGTCCTCCGGAGTTCCGAAGCGGCCGGAACACAGACACGAGTTGAAGCAGTCGTTGCAGTCGCAGAGCGGTTGCTCACAGACCACAAATCCCCCGGTGCCACCGCCGGGGAACGCTCCACTGCCCCCCGTCACGACGCCACCGGTGCCTCCCGTGACGACTCCACCGCTACCTCCCGTGGTACCGGCGAAACCGCCCACGGCGATCGGACCGTCGGAGAAACCCAGAAGCTCGTCGTCACCGGTGCGGGCACCGCAGCCCGAGCCGGCGAAGCCGGCCGCAGTCAAAGTGAAGATGGCGAAAGAAAGAGCGCGACTCATGACGGCGTAGCTTACGGCATGCAAGGCTTCGGGGCCCAAGTCCCGGCGCTATCGGCCGCGCGACTCGAGGCGATTTCCCAGGTCCTACGCTGGTGGTTCCTCTCCCACCGAAACACCCGTCCAGGCTCGTCCCGGTCGGAAGCGCACCGCGGAGCTCGTCCCGTGTCTTCACCCATCGACTCGCTGGCGCACGAACCCTACCGAGGTCGTCGGCCGTTTGCCCTGCTCCTGTGGGGGCGCTAGACCCGGGAACCCCGGCCCCGAGAAGGGGCCAGCTCCTCTCGTTCGAGGGCTACGCCAGTCCCCCGCCCAGTCAGATGGACACCATTTTCATCGACGGCCTCGAGCTCCGTTGCATCGTCGGTCTTCGGTCGTACGAACGACGCCGCGAGCAGCCCCTTCGCGTGGACATCTCGCTGGGGCTCGATCTCTCGAGCGCGGGCAGAAGCGGTCGCATCAGCGACACGGCGGACTACGCACGGGTGGCCGACGAAGTGACCGGTCTCTTGCGGTTCCGCGAATATCGCTTGCTCGAGGTCGCCGCCGAAGAAGCGGCAGCGATGCTCCTGGCCGGGCACCCCCAGGTGGAGCGGGTGGGGATCCGGCTGGACAAGCCACAAGCCTTGGCCGGCCGCGCGCGGACGGCCTCAGTGGAAATCGCGCGCACTCGCGGCGCCTACGCGGGCGCCGTGGAACCGCGACCCTACGGCACGCGCCAGGAACTGCTCTCCGGTCCGGAGGCGACCCTGGAAATGCATCACATCGATCCGGGCCGAAGCGCGACATTCCGGGACCCGGAGCGTCGTCTGGAGTGGCTAGTGGCGAGCGGAAACGAGGCCGGGCACTCGACTGTCGGGCCAGTCACTGTGGCTGCCGGGGGCGGCGCGACGGAGTATCCGAACCCGGGACAGCGACCTGCCCTGGTATTTCGTTGCTTGGCCCACGCCACGGCTCTTGGCCGGTCGAAAGCAGCCGAGTGAGGGCCTTCGACCGGCCTTTCGAGCACGCTTCGCATGCCGGCCTCTCGGTCTATTGCTTCTGAACCCTGCACAGGCCCGGCGACGTGCCCGTCCATCCTGGGGGAATTCCTGGCCGAACGGAGGAGTTTTCCGACCGTGGCAATAAGACTTTCGCGTCTGGCGGTCGTCCGTACAATCAGTGAGGCCGTTTTCAGCCAGTTGAGACGGTCGGAGCCTTGCCAGCGCCCAGGGGGCGCGGTAGGCCCGGCTCGTCCCAGCCGGGAAAGGTGGGGGAAATGAGTGGATCAGCGAGCAGCGGGAGGTGGGCCATCCAGCCTCCACCCATGGAGGAAGCGCTTCCCGAGCCGGGGAGCGGTGAGTATTCACGCGTCCGCTGGGAGAACCGCTCTCCGGAGACCGAGTCGGCGACGCAACCCGAGTCGGAGCCGCCCTCGTCCGAGTCCGACCGAACGACCGTCTTCGACGTCGGCGAGGACGCGCCCGACACGATCCCGGCTCCGCCTTGGCTCGAGGACGAAGAGTTCCGTAAGGGTTGAATAGTTACGAGAACGCTCACAATCGAGCGTTTGTCGTTTCTCATCCGATCTTGGTCGACCCCTGCCGCATAGCTTGTCGCGGGTCCGGGCTAGCGTGTAGCGTCCGGCCCCGGAGGTAACGAACGTTGAAGAATTCCCTCGCCCGCGTCTGCTTCGCGCTGCTTTGCGCGCTGACCGTCCTGACCGCCGCGTCGAGCGCCTTCGCCTATGGTCGCGTCCAGTGGAGCAAGACCACTCTCGAGGAACGCCAGAAGAAGGGCGCGTGGCGCATCGAGCTCAAGATCTTCCTGAATCGCGCTCCAGACGTTGCCTATGTGCCGGTGAAGTTCGAGTTCGAGCCGGTCGCCTACTACGAGCGCTCCCTCGTCGACGGAAGCGACAAAGTCCAGGAGCGCACCGTTCCGCTCACGAATCAACAGTCACTCATCGAGAGCGTGGATCTCGGGTTCCTCGATCCGGGTACGGGCCAGATCCTTCCTCGCACCCGATTCACGTTCAAGGTGACGCGCGGGCACGGCTTCGAAGCGGGTGAGTACAAGGTCACCATCCGTGACTCGGACGGCAAGCAGATCGGCACCACCCAGCTCGTGAAGTTCAAGGGCGAGAACGAGACCATCGATCGACGCTCCATCGTCTTCAGCGGAGACAAGAAAAAGAAGAAGGAAGAGCCGAAGGAGGAGGCTTCCGAGGAGGCAGCTTCCGAAACCGAAGCGGAAAGCTCCGATACGGCATCGGAGGAAACCTACGACGAGCCCGCGTACGACGACGAGGGCGATGCCCCGCCCGCCATCGAGGAGAAGCCGGGCGGTTGCGGCTGTCACCACGGCCCGAGCCATGGCGAGCACCTGGGCTGGATGCTTTTCGCGATGCTCGTCGGCGGCGTAGCCTGGCGACGTTACGGGCGCTGGCTCTGAGCGTTTCGAAGCGCCGGCGCTTCAGAGCGCGCCGATGACCCGAGGACAACCCTCGAATCGAACACCCGAGACTTTGTCTCGGGTGTTCTGCGTTTGAGAGAGTTCACGCGGCGCAGCCCCGGGCCCCCGTGAGCTACACCTTGATCCACACAGCGCGCGCTTGCGCTTTCAGCTGACCATCAGCGGAGAAGAGCGCCGAGGCCGTGAGGACCTTCCTTCCCTCGGTCTCGACGTGCCAGCCCATCACCACGTGCTCCTCATCGACATGCACTGGCGCATGACAAGCGGCCGTGAAGCGGCCGAGCAACGCCGCTCCGCTATCGTCGCTGAACGCTTTCGCGCCGAACCACGACGGGCAATCGAGCGCGGCAAACACGAAGCGGAGCGGAAGCGTGTCAGCTGCGCCGCTGGCGTCTGCTGCGGCTCCGCCAACCGCCAACAAGCTAGGCTCCGGGACCCATGGCGCCGCCGCGATCCGCCGATCCGCCACGGGACCCGCGAAGATGCGGAGGCCATCACCGCGTGCTCGGTCGGGTCCACACACGAAGCACGTGGGGTAAGGGTGGCCCGTGTACCACGGGTACCGGGAGCTCGCGTCGACAGCTTCGGCGAAGGTCGGTGGTGCCGGCACCCCCATCGACAAAGTCGCCGCTCGGGCCTCGGCCACCAAGGTATCGCCGAGGCGAATCTCGAGAGCCTCATCCTGCTCCACGACGGGGAGCGCCAAGTCGAGCGGCGGCGGGCTTCGCAAAGTGACCTCGGCGTCGCCTCCGAGCAGCTCCGCGAGTAGACCGCAGGTGTAGCCGCCGTTGGCGGACTCTGGAGGTCCGCAGAAGCGTCGTGCGATGGTGATGCTGGACATGTCGCTTCGAAGGCAGTCATGCTGCCCCGCCAAGCGTCCCGCGACAAGCGTACGGCCAGCCGGTAGACGACCGGAGCGGGTGTCGAACCAAACCAAACCGCCTCTGTCGGTGCCTGCTGGGCCGAGCCGATCGTGGGATCTCGTTTCCCGAAGGAAGACTGCCCCGTCCACTACCCAAGTGCTACTGACGGACAGGCGCCAAATCCCGGAGGCTCTTGCAGACCCACGGCACTGCCCAAGGCCCAAATAACGGCACACACGACGGGCCGCCGCCAGATTCCGCACGCTCCTCCATCTGGAAGTTATACCCTTCCCCGCTCGCGATGAGCGTAAGTGGTTTCCGCCGTTGCCTGCGCGTCGTAGCGCTCTCAGAAGATCGGCTTCTCGTCTTCGTGCGCGCGGCGGCACCCATGGCTTTGCATCAGCTTGCGCTCCAGAAGCGAATCATGAGCAAGGAGAACCAAGGATGACCGGACAGGGAACGGAAAACGACAGCATTCAGAACCGTCCGACCGATTCCAGCGCGTCACCGAAGAGTGACGTCCGCGACGTCGTGACACCGAAACGTGAGTTTTCGAGCTACGACGACTTTCGACACCTGGAGCTGGAATCCATTCGGTCTCGCCGCCGCGCGTTGAACGTGGCTCCCGAAACGGACGACGATTTGGTCGGCTTGGCCATTTCCGGTGGCGGGATTCGCTCCGCGTCTTTCAGCCTCGGTGTCCTTCAAGGGCTAGCGCCTTCCGGACTTTTCCGCTGCTTCGACTATCTTTCGACCGTCTCGGGTGGCGGATACACGGGCGCGCTCTTGAGTTCCTTGCTTGCCCCGGTTCGCAGCGCGGCGCCCGGAGAAAACACGAAGCCCAGCGCAAGCAAAGAAGCCAGCTCAGACGCGACGGACGGCGCCTTTCCTCTTCCCAAGGACGCGGGCAAGACGGAGTCGGTTGCTCTTCAGCACCTGCGCAACGGGAGCAACTACTTAAGCCCCGGTGGCTTGCTTCATCAACTGCGCGTTCCGATGTTGCTGCTCCGCGGCATCGTCATCAATCTCCTCCTCGTCCTCCCGGCGCTCCTCATCGCGGTCTTCGTCACCGAGTTGGCTTACGAGCTCGGCTACTGGCCGCTGCCGGCAACCCAAGGCATCTCCTTGGCGCCGGTCTATCGACTTCTGGTCCTCTTCTTCGCGGGAGCCCTCCTTCTCCCGGTCGTCGCACGCCTCACCCGCGCGGACCGCACATGGACGTGGCGAAATCGGGTGGAGCTCGTGATGGCCGCCGGTTTGGGCGTCCTCATCCTGCTCACCCTCGCGCTCCCTGCACTGCGCGTCACCCAGTGGGCCATCGAAACTCCGTGGCATGGCGAGCACGGCTTGAAGGCCATGCTCACGACGCTCACTGCACCCAACTGGGGTCTGCACTCCGGTGTGGTCCTTGCGCTGGTCGTCGGTGCAGTGGCTCTGGCGCGCTTTGGGCCGTCGGGAAGAGGCCCGCTTTCCCGACTCCTGGTGATCGCCACCGCCGCCCTCGGCCCTGTTTGCCTGTTCGGCCTGTACCTCCTGCTGTGCGTCGTTCAGGTGGATTCGCCCTTCGTGAGCGACAGCATCGTGCCCTCGCTCGAACTCGCCTCTGCCCGGACTGGAGTAGGGGGCGAGGAACGGCCAGACCAGTCGAAGCAGGCCCGAGCCGCCTTCCACGACATCAGCGAGGCACTCGGGCTCCGTGGGATCACCTTCCGAGGCGATCTCGGGGTGCATCGATGCCCGTCGGAGCAACATCGCTACTTGGTGAGCGACCTTGCATGGCTGAAGGAGCAGACGGGTTCCGCCGGCGAGAAAACCATCGCGAAGGCGTGCACCGCGAACGCGGATGCCTCCCGCGCTGACTGGGAGCAAGTCGTCGGCACCGACCACTCGGTGTTCCGCATCGACGACAGGACCGAGGGGGACGGCTCCCTGTCCATCGAGTTTGCGGAGCTCGCGTTCCGGGAAGGGCCTTTCTTTCCGTCGAGCCTCGACGAGGCCATGTGGTGGCGGCAGTCGGCGACGGAGCCGCGCGCGGCGCTCGTTCCGGACTGGGCAGTCGTGCTCGCGATCGTCCTCATGCTCGGGTGCTACTGGGCGTTTTACAACGTCAACTCGAGCTCCCTACATCAGTTCTACCGAGACCGCCTGAGTCGCCTGTTCCTCTTTCGCATCGCTCGAAACGGCGACGCGAAGGTGGTCTGCCCGCGGGACGAACTCAGGCTTTCGGAACTCGCTGGCAGCACAGGCCCGTACCACTTGGTCAACACCGCGCTCAATCTTCACGGCAGCACCGTGGCCGAGCGGCGCGGGCGCACAGCCGGGTTCTTCCTTCTCTCCCCGCGCGTCTCCGGCAGTCAGGAAACCGGATACTGCAAGACCACCGAGCTCGAGACGCGTGATCCGAGGCTCAACCTGGGAACCGCGATGGCCATCTCCGGAGCTGCCGCGTCACCCAACATGGGGACGATTTCCGTGGGTCCATTCGCTTTCGCAATGGCCCTGTTGAATCTCCGTCTGGGCTACTGGCTCCCCAACCCCCGCTTCATCAACGAGGGCAAATTCAAAGGGCAAGCGCGTCCCGGCTGGACGCTACTCTGGCGCGAAGCCCTCAGCCTCCTTCACGAGCGGGGCCGATACGTCAACCTGTCGGACGGCGGTCACGTCGAGAACCTCGGCGCCTACGAGCTCCTCCGACGACGCTGTCGAACGGTCGTGGTGATCGACGGCGAGGCAGATCCGGAGTTCAGGTTTCACGGACTGATGACCCTAATGCGCCTTTCCACCATCGACCTGGGAGTTCGCATTTCCCTCGACTGCGGCCCCCTCGAACCGAAGAAGCGCCTCAGCCAGGCGCACTTCGTTCGTGGCACCATCGACTACGGTGATGGCCACGAACCGGGGCTCTTCTTCTACATCAAGTCTTCGATCACCGGAGGCGAGTACGACTACGTGCGTCGCTACGCAGAAGACCGCGAGGCCTTTCCTCACGAAAGTACGGCGGACCAATTCTTCGATGAAGAGCAGTTCGAGGTGTACCGAGCTCTCGGTCAGCAAATTGGAACCGCGGCTGCGCGAGACCCGGTTCTCGTCGCGCTCGTGCAGCGTATGTTTCCCGGAGCGCTAGCCGAAAGCTCCGTCGCCACCGGCGTCGCTTGAAGAAAGCGCGACGACCCGCGCCGTCACACGCTCCACCGCAGCCTTGAACGCGTCTTCCTCGGGCAGGAGGCTCAGCACCAAAACGGGCTCTTCACCGAAGTCGTAGAGCCACCCCGGGTGGACCCAGAGCCCGTCCCGCAGACTGAGCTCCCGAACGTAGGTGCTTTCCGCCTCCACCGCCGGCAAGCGCAGAGTCGCGTACCAGCCACCCTCCACGTGGCGCACGGAAACCGGGGTACCGTGCGCCGCGGCGTTGAGGGCTCTCAGATTGTTTTCGATCCGCCGCTGGATGCGCTCCCGAGTCGCTTTCCCGCCGGCAAGGAGCTCTCGAGCGGCGTGTTGCACCGGTCCGCTGACGGAGAGGAAGGTGTCGGCGATCACCTCCAAGCGGCGGAGCGCTTCGTCGGCGCCCGGGCCGCGCACCACCATCCACCCGAGCTTCATTTGAGGTAGACCGACTCGCTTGCTCAGGCCGTCGAGCACGAAGGTGAGCGCGGCGGGGGCGTCCAGGGGTTCCGCCACGGTTTGTCTCGGTGACCCCAGCCGATACGGGCGAAAGACCTCGTCCACGACTACGGGCAAGTCGAGCTCGTACATCGCCTCGAGCTCGACTTGCTTCAAATAGGAACCGGTCGGATTGTTGGGGCTCACCGCAAACACCGCGCGACACCGATCCGTCTTCGCTTGACGCAGGGATTCGAGATCGACGTGCCACGCCCCGTCGTACGCGAGGCGATAGGGCGCCAGGCTGACTCCTTCGAGGCGAGCGAGGTGCTCGAACAGTGGATAGCTCGGCTGCGGAACGAGGATCTGGTCTCCCGGATCGCACAGGAGCTTCAGTACGAACGAGTAGGCCTCGCTCGTGCTCGCCGTGAGCACCACCTCGTCGGGTCGCACTCCCGAAGCACGCCCCCGATAGGTTTCGCTCACCGCCGTACGAGCGCCCTCGAGACCGAGCGACGCTGCTTGGTAAGGCGTCCCCGCGCCTTGGGAAAGGATCGCAGCGACGTCGGGATACTCGATCCCGACACGTGTCGGGTTCGAAGCCGTCAGATCGACGAGTCCTTCACCCCACGCCTCGCGCGCCGCGGCCAAGAGGCCACTGATCGCGCCGTCGTCGTCACCAAAGCTGCTCCGCTCCGAAAACACGGCGCCGAGTCTCCTCGGACGAGGTTCGCCAGGCAATGTTTCGCTGCCAGGGCCGACCGAGAAAACTTCACCCGGGCCACAATTTCAGGAAAGCGTGACACCGCCCCGAAACCGCCTGCTCAAGAAAGCGTTACTCGCTCCGCGGACATAGGCGAAGCCCCGGGGAGACGGCACAAGAAAGTCACGGCGACGTTTGCGACGCGTCGGATGCTCCGTAGCGAAGAGGTCCCCCGCAAGGTAACTTCGCGCACCGTGCGCGCGCCTCGCTTGCTCGTTCTTGGATGCCTCTTCGCTCTCGGTGTCGGATGCACCGAAGAGGGAGAAGGTCCGGCTACCTCCTTCGATGAATGCCCCGCGGGTGAGGAGGGATGCGCCTGCACCGAAGGCGACGGCTGTGATGCCGGCCTCGGATGCCAAAGTGGCACCTGTGTGGCGACCGAGGGCGCGGGTGGGGCAGGCGGACCTCCCCAGTCCATCGATCACTGCGACGACGCTCTGTGCAAGAACGGCACCTGCGAAAGCAACACCGAGGGCTACACCTGCTCCTGCGATGCTGGATGGACGGGGGACGCTTGCGATCAGGAGGTGACGAGCGGCTGCAACGACTCGCCTTGCGAGCACGGCGCCTGCACCGACCTCATGGGAGGCGAGTACTCGTGCGCTTGTGAGTCCGGGTGGAGCGGCCCGAACTGCGACGACAACATCGACGATTGTGAGAGCAATCCGTGCGAACACGGCACCTGCACGGACGGCGTCGACTCGTACACCTGCACTTGCGACGCGGGCTTCGAGGGAGCCACCTGCGGAGCCAACATCGACGACTGTGCGAGCGACCCCTGCGAGAATGGTACCTGCACCGACGACGTGAACGGCTACAGCTGCGCGTGCGAGACAGGCTGGACGGGCGCGAACTGCGACGAGGAGGTCAAAAGCGGCTGCGAAGACTCACCCTGCAGCCACGGCAGCTGCACCGACACCGGCGCGGGCGCCTACAGCTGCTCCTGTGACGCCGGTTGGGACGGAGGAAATTGCGACGCCTGCGCGGTCGACTACACGCTCGAAAACGGCGCCTGTATCGACGAAAAGCTGGTCGCCTGCAACGACGACGCGCCGGAAAACGCCACGACCACGATCGCCGACGTCACCATCACCTTCACCACTGCCGGCGGCTGGACGACTCCCGCCGACTGCGTCTTTTCCTGCAAGACGGGCTGGGAAGGCGCAACTTGCAGCCAGAGCAGCGACGATTGCGCAGGCAACGCCTGCCAGAACGGCGGGGCCTGCGTCGACGGGCACCAAGGCTACTCCTGCTCGTGCCCGATGGGCTTCTCGGGCGACTTCTGCGAAGTCGACATCGACGATTGCTCTGCGGATCCGTGCGACCATGGTACGTGCGTCGACGGCACCGACACCTACTCCTGCTCCTGCGAAACGGGCTGGGACGGCGCACACTGCGACGCCTGCGCCACCGACTTCACCTTGGAAGGTGGCGCCTGCATCGACCAAAAGCAGGTCACCTGCAGCACCGCCGGCGTGCCTACGAACGCCACCGCAACGATCGCCGACGTCACCATCACCTACACCTCGGCGGGCGGCTGGACGACTCCCGCCGACTGCGCCTTTTCCTGCCACCCAGGCTGGGAAGGTGCAAACTGCAGCCTGAGCATCGACGACTGCCCCGAGAGCTCCTGCCAGAACGGCGGAACCTGCGTGGACGAGCACCAGGGGTACAGCTGCTCCTGCCCGACGGGTTTTTCCGGCGACTTTTGCGAAACGAACATCGACGACTGCCATGCGGATCCGTGCGCTCACGGCGAATGCACCGACGGGGTCGACTCCTACTCCTGCACCTGCAACCCGGGGTGGGATGGCGATCAGTGTGACGTCTGCGCCACCGACTACACCCTCGAGCAGGGCGCCTGCATCAACGAAACGCAGGTCGCCTGCAACGATGCGGCTCCCCCGAATGCGACCTCGACACCGGGCAGCGTGACCATCACGTACACCACGGCGGGGGGGTGGACGACGCCGCCCGACTGCGGCTTTTCCTGCAACGCAGGCTGGGAAGGCGCCGACTGCAGCCTGAGCGTCGACGACTGCATCGAACATGCCTGCCAGAACGGCTCCGCCTGCGTCGACGAGCACCAGGGCTATTCGTGCGACTGCCCGGCGGGCTACGACGGGAACTTCTGCGAGATCGACATCGACGAGTGTGCCTCCGGTCCCTGCGATCACGGCACCTGCACCGGCGGCGTGAACTCGTACAGCTGCGCTTGCGACACCGGCTGGGATGGCGACGACTGCGACGTCCCCACCGTCTGCAGCTGCCCCGGTACCGAGGTCTGCGACGGCGAGGGAGCCTGCTACGAGCCCGGCCTGATCGACGACTTCCGCACCTGCGATCTCGCCATCGACGAGGCGGAGGGACGGCACGGCGACTGGTTCTTCTACCGCAGCTCCGGCGGCGATTGCTCGGGCACGTGTGACGGTGTGAGCGTTCCCCCCTGGGCCAGCGAATGCGGCGCGTGGATCATGGGCAGCGGCTCGGAGAGCTACGCGGGCATGGGCTTCGGACTCGACGCGGACGGACCTCTCTACGACGGCTGCGACTACGAGGCCATCGAAGTCACATACGCGAGCGATCAGCCGGTGACCTTCTTCGTGAAGTGGAACGACGTCGGGGAATTTGCTCCCCGTGCGTCCGTCACGCTGCCAGCGACGAGCGGCACGTCGACCGAAACGGTAGACATCTCGAGCTTCGCAGGTGTGGATTGTTCCGCTCTGACCGAGTTCCAGTTCGAGCCCACGGATCGGTCCTCCTACGGCATCGCCGTCTACGACGTGCGCTTCACCGGCGGCAGCACCGTCCCCTGCACGAACGGCGCGTTGCGCTGCGACTCCGTCGGTGATCTCGAAGAGTGCATCGACGGAACCTGGACGAGCTCCAGCTGCGCCACCGGTCAGCACTGCTACGGCGACCAATGCGTCGACGACGACGCGACTCCGGTGGATCTCCACGGGCACCTCTCGGTCTCGGGCACCCAGCTCGTCGACGAGTTTGGGCAGCCGGTGCAGCTCAAGGGCATCAGCACCAATTGGCTCAACTGGGCCGACGACGGCTACCAGCTGAGCCTCCCCGCCCTCGAGTGGATGCGCGACAACTGGAACCTGAGCGTGTTCCGCGCGGCCATGGGCACCGAAGAGGAGAACGGTTATCTCACTTCGAATCAGGCCGGTATGCTCGCGGAGGTGGAGACCATCATCGACAACGCCGTGAGCGCCGGCGTCTACGTGATCGTCGATTGGCACACCCACCACGCCGAAACCCAGACGGCCGAAGCCGTGGCCTTCTTCGAGGACATCGCGGATCGCTACGGCTACCTGCCGAACGTCATCTTCGAGACGTACAACGAGCCCCTCAGCCTCGACTGGAACTCGGTGCTCAAGCCCTATCACGAGACCTTGGTGAGTGCGATCCGGGGCGCCGACAGCGATGCGAACGAGAACGTCATCATCCTGGGCACGCCGAACTGGGATCAGGACGTCAACGTGGTCAGCAGCCCGAGCGCGCGGGTGGCGGGCGATAACCTGATGTATGCCTTGCACTTCTACGCTTGCGACCACCAAAACTGGGAGCGGAGCAAGGCGCAGTCAGCGCTTTCGGCCGGGGTGCCCCTCTTCGTGAGCGAGTGGGGCGCAACCGCAGCCGACGGGGGCATCCACGGTACGGCGGTATGCAGCTCGAGTGCCGACGCCTGGCACAGCTTGATGGACGCGAACAAGATCAGCTGGGCCGCTTGGAAGCTGGACGACTGCGACTGGGAGATCAACGAATACGGAGTCGCAGACACCTCTTGCCTGCTCGCCCAAGGCGCGCCCCTCGACGGCGGCTGGACCAGCGAATGGCTGAACGGCCACGCGCCCTACGTCGTCAGCAAGATGCAGGACCACAGCGAGCATCGCTTGCGATGATCGAAGAAACATGAGCGGCTCGTGCAGACGAGTGGCCTCCCGTAGCCGATTTGTCCTCACCTGCTGGGGGCCAAATCGGCGGAGGCTCAATCAACGCAAGTGGTTCCCGCTGTAGCTCGATCTCGAGGCGAAATGGCCCCGTGACGTTTTTCGCGGGGCTCCAACGCTCCAGCTTGGCTGCGTTAGGCGCTCGAACGGCACCTCCCGGGAACTGACGCGAAAGCTCAGCGACCCATCACGAGCACTTGGGCCTCAAAGGGGCCTTGGCTCCTGCGACGCATGAAGTACAGGGACCGACAGTCGCCACTCAGAGCGGGGCTGTGATCCGAGTACCCCGAAGGAGGCGCCGGCAACTCAGCAGGCAGAGGCTCACCCCAAGGCGCGTCCACCTCTGTGCGGGTGGCCACCACGAGCTCGGAGTAGAGCACGCTCCCCGGTACTTTCACTCCGTAGAGCGCGAGTCCGTCAGGCGAGGGCTCGGGATTGCGCATCGAAATGCCGAGCGTGGCCGGCGCCCCGAACGGTTCAGCGAGGCTCGAACGCTGGTAGAGGAGCACGTCCGAGAAGTCCGGGGTGATGGTCGTACCGTAGGCGCTCAGCTCGTCTCGCGTGATACCGAGGGAGATCCCGACCTCCCCGAACACCTGGTCTTGGACGACGAAGGGGCTCTGACGATCGACGCGTGAAGCAACCAGGAGCGGACCCGTCGGACGGTCGCTGTCGGACATGGCGTTGCACCCGAGATAGAGGCGCCGCGAATCGAGGCTGACGTCGAGTGCAGCCGGCTCGGTTCCCGGCGACCAGAGCTCGCAGACGTCGGTGAGCTCGGTCAGCTCTTCCGGTTCCGACCACGGCTCCTCCACGGAGCTGCGACGCCGCACGAACGGGCGCCGCTTTCCCGAGACGTCGATGCTCAGATCGTCTGCCAGGCTGAGATAGAAAAACTCGAGACCATCCGGGGTCGGCGAGAGAGCTTGAGGCATCCAGCCAGGATCGACGAACGCTACGCGCGGCTCGTCGAAGACTCCCGAGCAGTCGATGAGCTCAGGGTCCATCTCCGCCTCCCCACCGCTGCCCGAGTCTTCGCCGAAGGGACCGCCGGCACCTGCAGTCGAGCCTCCCGCTCCGCCGTCGAACCCACCGTCCGCAGTGGAGATGCCTCCACAGCCGAAGCAACCCCCCAGGACCAACCAGGGGGCCCCACGAGTCAGGAGCCTCGTCTTTGCGCCGCGCATTATCATTTCTGGTACCACGCGCTAAAGAGGCCCTCTAGATGGCTACTCGAGTGCCCCATGCTGGTGAGTCGAATGCCCATGCGGCATCAGCTCCTCGGTGAACGGCCCGGGCGGAGAGGTCATCTACGGTGTCGGGCCCCATGAGCACTGAGCACCCTGTCACGTCGGGTGCCAGTCGCTGCGGAAGGCCACCGGGGACTTCCTTCCGCCTTGCCGGCAGACGCTCCCCCCCCACGCAGCCACCAACCCAGGGCCGAGCTTCCGGAATTTCCCGCTCAGAGCTGACCCCCGCAAACCGCCGAACGACCCTCCCTCGGTACCAGGGCTCGGTCTCTCCGGGTTTTCTGCCTGTGCGCGGGCCCGGTGTGCGACTCCGTCACTCCATGAGGTGCGACCGGACGGCATTTCCGATAGGTTCGCGCGCCCATGGCCGAAGTCGGGCACGTGAGTCGCGTCGAATACGACGGAAAAGAGATCTTCATCATCGGCACGGCGCACGTGTCGCGCCGCAGCGTCGAAGAGGTGCGGCGGGTGATTCACGAGGTCCGCCCGGACACCGTGTGCGTCGAACTCGACGAGGCCCGTTATCAGACGCTCGTCAGTGGCGAGCAGTGGCGCAAGCTCGACATCTTTTCGGTCATCAAGCAAAAGCGCGTCCTGTTCCTGCTGACCAGCCTCGCTCTGAGCGCCTACCAGCGTCGCATGGGCGAGAAAATGGGTGTCCGCCCTGGCGCGGAGCTCCTCGCCGGCGTCGAAGCCGCCGAAGAGGTGGGGGCCGAGGTGGTCCTTGCCGATCGCAACGTGCAGGCGACCTTGAAGCGTACCTGGGCGAACCTTTCGTTCGTCAACAAGATGAGGCTCGCCACGGGACTCGTCGCAGCCCCCTTCTCCGTCGAAGAGATCGACGAGGAGCAGATCGAGCAGCTCAAGGACCGCGACACGATCAGCGAGATGATGCAGGCCCTCGCCGAGGAGATGCCTGGCGTCAAACGGCCCCTCATCGACGAGCGCGATCTGTACTTGATGTCGAAGATCCAGGAAGCCCCCGGCAAGCGCATCGTGGGTGTCGTGGGCGCGGGTCACGTCGAAGGCATGCTGAAGAACCTCGGCGCCAAAGTGGACCGGGAAGCCCTGAGCAAGATCCCCTCCCCGTCGAAGGTGACACAGGCACTCAAGTGGGTGATTCCGCTGATCGTGCTGGGTGCGTTCTATTGGGGCTACCACAGGCACCAGGGCGAAGGTCTGGAGGACATGCTTTATGCCTGGGTCCTCCCCAACTCGATCTTCGCGGCACTCCTCGCCACGCTGGCTCTCGCCCACCCGCTGACGATTCTGACCGCCTTCATCGCCTCCCCGATCACCTCCCTGAACCCGACAATCGGCGCGGGCATGGTTGCCGGACTCGTCGAAGCTTGGCTCCGGAGACCGACGGTCGAAGACTGCGAAGGCGTGCAGGACGCCGTGCAAACGGTTCGAGGCATGTACGAAAACCGCGTGACGCGCGTGCTTCTCGTTGCGATCGCCGCCACCCTTGGTTCGGCGATCGGCGCCTGGGTTGGCCTGGGTTGGGTGGTCACTCTCGTCTGAGGCACGGGCGACTGGAGGCCCCCGGCCGGGTCCGCTACCCTGTACAGCCCCACTGTTTTCGACGAGGCATTGTTTCGATGACCCCCATGCACAACGAGTGGCCGAACTTTTCGGGTGTTCCCGAAGAAGACGTCCTGTCCATTCCGCGCCCCAAGGGCCAGGCACTGACGCGCTGGATCTGGTGGAACGGAGAAATGCGCGAGGCAGCCGCGCAAAGCGTTCACTACTACGCCAACGCTCTGCACTACGGGACGGCGGTCTTCGAGGGCATCCGTTGCTACCCGACCAGCGCCGGGCCGGCTCTGCTCCGCCTCGCCGATCACATCGATCGCTTGATTTCGTCCGCGCGCCTGTACGGGATGCGCTTGCCCCACGACGCCGAAACCCTCGAGCGCGCCTGCATCGAAGTCACCCGGAAGAACGGCGTGGCCGACGGCTACCTGCGCCCCCTCGCGTACTTCGGCGAAGGTCCGATCGATCTCAAGCCGAAGAAGGCCTGCCCCGTCCAAGCCTTCATCGCCATCCGTGAGCTCGGCACCTTCCTCGGGGAAGGAGCGCTTCGCAACGGGGTGCGAGTCACCATCTCGAGCTGGCGGAAGTTCCACCACACGATGCTGCCGACCATGGCCAAGGCCAGCGGGCACTATGCCAACAACGTGCTCGCCGCCCACGAGGCGATGGACCGGGGTTACGACGATGCAATCCTGCTGAATCAGGACGGGACCGTCTCGGCAGCGACGGGGCAGAACGTCTTTTTCGTGCGGGGTGGCACCCTCGTCACGAACGACGAAACCTCGTCCATCGTGCCGGGCATCACGCGGGACTGCATCCTACAGATCGCCCGCGAGGACTTCGACATGCCCGTGGAGATCCGGGCTTTCACTCGCGAAGATCTCATGCGAGCTGACGAGCTCTTCATGACGGGTACGGCTGCCGAGGTAACCCCGGTTCGCGAGCTAGACGGTGTCGAGTACCCCACGGGTCGAAAGACGATTGGCGCTGCGTTCCAGCGCGCCTACCTGCGTGCGGTCACCGGCAAGGACGCGAGCCGAAAGAACTGGCTAACGCACGTCTGAGGCCGGGCCGCGCGATCACTGCTCGAGCTTGGCGCTGGCTTCCGACGACACTTTTCCTTCGCGCACCTCGACCAGCTCGGCGCGGTAAAGGATCGTACCGTCGACGGCCGTCACTTCGCCCGAGAGATCGCGGTCGAGCTCGGCGCTCCGTGCCACGGCCAGCGTCGCTTCGTCGTCACCGACGAAGACGCGGTATTTGGTCATTTCACAGTCGAGCTCTTTCGGCCCGACGAGGCAGGTCTGCGACTCGGAGGCGAGCTTCTTGTCGTTGTAGTCCGGCGCAAAGGTCGTTTCGGCGAGCAGCGCCTCGTAGTCGGCGACCGTACCCGGCAGCTCGACGTCGCCCTCCATCAGGTGGACGCGAGCAACTTCGTCCGTGCCTTGTTTGAAGCGCACACGCACCGTGCGACTCTTGTCGCCACGCTCGAGTGTGTAGTCCACCGCGACGAGTCCGTCCTCGCGTGCGACGACTTCCTCGACGAGAGTCAGCGGCTCGGAACGAAAGGCTCCGCTGAAGCGATGCGCGACGTAGTCACCCACGCGTCGCCCGGAGCGCGAGACCTTCGAAGCTCCCTGGCCTTCGAGAGGCATGAGCTCCGCGGTGGGCTCCTCCGCCGCCTGGGCCGTGGCGACCTTCGGCTCCGTTCTTCCCAACGAGCTACAGGCAGCCGTCGAAAGCGCCACCAGAGCCACACTGAACCATCCCGTGCGAACCATGGTGCCGGTGTGCCGGAACCGAAGTGCACGGGCCAAGTTTGTGCCCGACTTCGAGTCAACCGTCGCCCGGCGTCTCGCTCACATCGCCCACCGGCTGCAGGGCACGATGACCCCTGCACCCCAATTCACGGCCTCGACCCGTGGGCCTGACCTGAAACTAGGAAAATTAGGCGCCACCCCTACGAAGCAGCAGCACTTCCTCACCGTAGGTCTGGTGATGCTCGGTGCGGCGGCGCTCGTGGGTTGGAGCGCGCCCTACTTCATGCAGCTCGAAAAAGCCGAGCAAGCGTATGTCGCGGCGGCCAGCGACCTTCTCTTCCTCATCAGTCTCTTCGTACTGGGAGGCGGCTTCTGGGCGAATGTGCGCGCGCTCTTCATTCCCTCTGCGTCAGTGGTCTTCCCCGAATTCTGTGTTCCGAAGCAATCCGTCCAGGCAGCAAAACCCTCCGAGCTCGGCGCTCAGGTTGGCAAAGGGGATTGTGTGGCTGCGGTGTGGCTGCGGAGCTCACAACCGTCGCCCCCCGGTGAACGCCAGTCTTGATGCGGCAAACTCATTCCTCTTCTGATGCAGAGGAAGCCTCACAGTCCGCTGCCGTCCGCACCGGCGGCTCCCGCAGTTCCCGCAGCTCCCTCCAAACAGGAGTAGTCGTCATCGTAGGTGGGGCAGCCGTTGACCGTGCATGAAACTGGCAGGCCGCGTATGCAGAGCTCTGAGCGAGCGATTGACTCGACTCCGACTCCAGTCGAGCAGAGTGGGTGGCTGTCGCCGACGTCGTCCATTCGAAAAATGCCCACCAAATCGTCGCCCGAGAAGTGGAAGTAGGTTTCCATTCCAGTGCCGTTGAAGTCATCAGCAATCACGGTCGCGTCGTCTTGCTTGAAAACACGAAGTCCTTCGCGGTCGTCCGGGGACGAAGGACAATGGACGAGCCCACAGAACTCCTCGATGGTCTGCACACAATCTGCCCCGGAATTTCCTCCAGCGCCGGTGGTCGTGCCGTCCGAAGTCGAGTGCTCCCCTGCTTCGCAAGCCACGAAGCTTAGATTGACGGACAGAACGAGGCACTGAACCCTGCGCTTGGTCATGCATATTCCCTTCGAACTAGATGGTCTTGGTCAGCACGTGCGCGCAGCGCTAGAGCTCGAAGCGTAGCAGAGGCCCCGGCGCACCCCGCCAGAATGCCGCGACCGGCCGCCACGATCAATGGGGTCGACTGAGCGACGGCCAAGCCACAGCGCGTCCGCGGAGACCGGCGACCTCGAGTCCAGCGGATGGGTGGGAACTCGACTGGAAACCCGAAGGGAAGCTCCCGACGCGTCGCGTAGGAAATCAGGATGCTTTGTGCCACTGTGCGGCGGATTCCTTCTCCGGGTGCCGGCGCGCTCGAGCGTATGCAGCCTTTCAACCTCTGGCGCCGAGTCACCGTGCGAGTGCCAAGCTATGCGAAACCGACGATTGCGATCGCCGTAAGCGAACCCGGCCTCGCAGCGTGTGCGGAGAAGCCCGGTGGACGACGGCAGCCCCTGCTCCGACGGGCTTCCCTGTCCGCCTAATTGGGGGCGCTGTCGGATGAGCCTTGCTTCCGTTGACCGCGCGGCAACGTGCTCGGTAGTTTTCGGCTTCATTCCGTCAGTCGCATTGGGGGTTAGGTGACCGTCTAGACTCAGTTGGCTGAGCAAAACAGGGGCCCGTTTCCGTCGCCTAGGGGTTCTGCGCAGAGAAAGGACTGATCGGGGCATTCCCCGTAGGACCCGCATTGTTGGACGCAAACGCCGTCTGGGTGGCAGAAGGCATCGCCGAAGCGGTTGGGACAAGGATCATCGTCGCTGTAGAGCTCGTTGCCTGGGACACATTCGCTGGCACAGTGTCCGCGATAGACCCGCCCTGCGCAGAAGAGTGAAGACTCACAATCGGAGTTGCCGGCGCACTTCGCGCCGAAACCGCCCCGTGCCCCATCGTCATCGGAAGAGCAACCGAATGCCATGAGAAGGAGAAGGCCCGGGACTATTCTTGCGCGCATCGTCCTGAGGCTA
>JBNKGC010000106.1:0-19407 GCA_050289625.1 Polyangiaceae bacterium
CGCCGGGTCTCCGACGCCTCCCACTTGGTCGGCGGCGGGGACGCGGCGCCTCGTCACTCCTCGGCCTTTGGCCTCGCGTGCCTCGGTTTGTTCCTTTGACCCCGACGTCACGCGCCCCACCTAGCGCAGCAGACAGCCGAGGCGTCTGGCTCCTCCGAAGGAGAGCTACTCGGACTCGCCGTCTTCCGACAGGTAGCTGAGGATCGCCTCGTCCAACGACTTTTCGTCCAGCGCGTTTTCACCGAACAAGCTCGAGCGCGGTGGTTCGTCGGCGAAAATCGAAGCTGGGCGCGGCGCCGCGTAGGACTTGGGCCCCTCTGGAGGAAGCGAGGGCTTCTTGCGGGAAGGTGTCGGTTTCGCTTCGGCGTGCTCCGCTGCGGCGGAACTGCTCGGATCCGTTACGGAACTGCGCTGCCCCTGGCTCGTGGAAGGAGCCTCTTCGTCGAAGCCGATGACGTCGTCGTACTCCCCGGAGCGCAGCGCCACGAACATGGCTTTGTGCTGCTCCTTCATCAGCCCCTTGACGATCTCCCTCATGTTCTCGCGACCGAGGTGTTCGGAGTAGTCGGTCCGCGTGGACTTCACGATCCGGCCGCCGTCCGCGAACAGGTGAGTCATGATGCGCGGACTTTGGACCCCAGAATCTTCAGTTTGGATGTGGAAGATTCGGCCTCGGTGGCGAACGTTGTTGTTGTATCCGAGAAGCGGAGGGGGGGGCTGAGGCATCGTCGGGACACCGTGGGTGCGGCAGCGAGCGTAGCACGAGGCGGAAAGCGGACGTAAGGCGCTCCGGACTTTCGGCGATGGCGCTCGCGCTTCGATCCGAGAGCACTCGGCACACGAAACCGCGAGGCACACGAAACCGCGAGGCGCACGAAACCGCCTCGCCCCTCGCTCACGGCACCCATCTCGGGTGGCCGATCGCTCTTGAGCGCCGATCAGTTTGCCTTCCGGGCGCCTGCAAAAAACCGCCCCCACCTCTCGTCGAGGGGGCGGTTTTCGCCTGCTCGGCTTCGGCGCGCTGCACGAATCGGCGCTCCAGTTGCTTGTTTGGTCGCGACAAACGGTGAACCGTTTGTCGCTCTAGCGACCTTGTTCGTCGAGGCGTCGCATTCCTTCGAGAAGCAGCGCCTCCGGACTCGCCTGAATTACCTGCGAATCAGCCGTGAAGTTGGGATCCAACGCAAAGGTACCCTCGGAGAGACCAAGCATGGCGTAGAACGCCTCCTCCCCTCGCAGATTTCCCCACATCGCGTTGAAGATCATGCCTTGGACGAAGTGGATCTCGCCGGTGCTCTTCGCGGATCGGATCTTGAGCGAACCGCTCTTTCTGCCGTGCCACAGCACCTGAACCATATCGGGCAACCCCATCTCGGTGAGGGAGCCGGAGACGCCCCGACTGGCGCCGCGACCCACGGCTTCGCGCTCCATGATCTGCTTGAGCTTCGCCACGAGCAGATCAGCTGACACCGGCTTCGTCATGAAGTCCGCGGCCCCGAGTTCGAACCCCTTCCGAGCATCGGCGCTGCCCGATCGGGCGGTGACGAAAATCCACGGAAGTTTTTGACCCCATTCGTGCTTGCGTGCCTCGGCAAGCAGACGGAAACCGTCGTCGGGTTTCAAATCGATCTCGCTCACGACGATCTCGAAGTCGCCGCTCTTGAGGTGCAAAAGCGCCTGATCGGACGTGTGAGCCTGCTGAACTTCGAAACCTTGCTCCACCATACGGAGCTCGAGCACGGTCGTCTCTTCGGGATCCGGGTCGATGATGAGAGCGCGGTGCCGGTTGGCGAGTAGACGCGCCTTCAGATCCTCGCCGCTGACCGTGTGACGGAAGAGGTCGACGAGGTTCGGGTCGAAAACCGTCCCCTTGTACCGTTCGAGTACGTCGCACGCCTCTGCCGCCTTGAGTCGCTTCCGAAATGGGTTGCGCGGATTCTGCGTGAGGTCCGCGTAGGTGTCGGCGATGGCGAGCACCCGCGCGCCGAGGGGAATGTCTTTCCCTCGGACACCCTTGGGGAACCCTTGGCCATCGAAGCGCTCGTACATCTGCTCGACGGCGGCCTTCGTTTCGAAAGGAAGGCCAACCGCCTCCATCAATCGCGCGGGGGACTGAAGCGTCTTCTTCGCGGATGTGGCGTGACCTTCGTACTCCGCGACGTTGAGAGCCGTGAGGTGATACGCCCCCGCCTTACCCAGGTCGTGAATGAACGCCGCCACCTGCAGATTGGTGAGTTGGCTCTTGCTGAGACCGATGCGCTCAGCGAGCTTCTTGATGAGCCGCGCGACCTGCGCTGAGTGCCCCCGCAGATCTTGCCGCGAATTTTCGAGCAGGCTCACCAAGACATTCAGCGTCTCGACGTAACCCTGGTCGTGAATACCGCGGGTACGCTTCGAGCCGCCCGACTCCAGCTCCTCGGCCGTGATGGTTCGTTCACGAGGCTTCTCGTCCCGCGCCACGGACACAGCCATGCTCTCGTCACTCACGAGGTTGCGCTCGAACACGTCGAGCATCGTGGTGAACTGCTGGTGCGCGTCGCGGTCGAGGGTGCCGAAGGCGTGGATATCACCGCTGTACGCCTTGGCGACCGCCGCCTTGACGGCTCGTGGACGAGCGACGAACGCCCGCACTTCCCGCACGCCCGACACCAATTTGATCTCGTCGATGGCACGCGAGTCGTTCGGATCGGCGGTCACGATGCTGAGCACACTGCCGGCTTCGTCGAACAAAACGGGAAACACGTTGTACTGCGTCGCTAGGTTCTTCGGCACCTTCTCGAGCGTGTACCGATCGATGTCTGCCTTCGCGAGCTTCTCGGTCGAAACGAAGCGCGTTCGGTAGAGGCCCGCGAGGTACTTGAGCAAGACCGGTTCGGGCACCGCGTTGGTGTCGAGGAGCGCTTCCTCGAAGCGCTCACCGAACGCCTGCATGTGACTGACGGTGGCCTCCTGTTGCTCGGCGGTAATCACACCGTCGGCCACCATTCGCTCCAAAATCCGCGTGTTGATGGCTGCGTTCATCAGGTTTGGGAGGAAACGGGTCGCAAGTGCCCGGAATTTTGCGGTTGGCTGCGCATTTCGCGAGAGTTGGTTTGTGGCGACTCACGCGGGGCGCGAGTCACTTCGAGCCGGAAACTCGCCGGGAGGCCGACCTTCCGTGAGCGGTCACTATAGCTGACCAAACCCCGCGCCGGCTGCTTCCGAAACCTCAAAAGGTCGACCTGGAAACGGGGCTCATGTGGGGCTTGCAACTACAAGTCTTTCAACCACAAATTGGTGGCTCGAGGGGACCATCTCGAGCCGCGCAAACCGTCCTTGGGCGGCCGCCGCCCGGAGGCCCCCGCGCCAATTCTGGCTACCCACTTGGCTGCCGGGCTGCAAATCTCCGAACAGCGTCGGTTTGTACTGCCGTTTGAACGAGAACGAGCCAGGTTGACGCCATGGGTGCCAAAAGCTAGTACAGGCGCCCCCTGAGCTACCGGGGCCGTGTGATCGTGGCTTTCCTGGGGCTCGAGGGAGACCCGCCCAGTGGGCAGGCGAATCGGCTCGGCCGATCCGCCGCGTTCCTGGGACCGGGGCCCCAACCCGGGAGCTGTGCTTCTTCGCGATGCATGGCCTCAGGCGGGACCCGGGTGAACCGCACTTACCTTTCCAAGACCGCACTACGGTTCGAACTGCTCCGAGCATCTGAAAGCCGCTCCGGGCATCTCGAGCCAAAGTGAAGCCGAAAGGTGAGCATCGCACCGAAGGACCCGAACATCATGCGAACCTATTCCGCCAAGCCCGCAGAGGCTCTGCCCGCCCGTAAGTGGTGGGTCGTGGATGCCGCGGAGCAGCCGGTTGGACGTCTGGCCACCAAGGTGGCCTCCGTCCTGCGAGGCAAACACAAGCCCACCTTCACGCCCCACGTCGACACCGGTGACTTCGTCATCGTCATCAACGCCGACAAGGTGAAGGTCACAGGCCAGAAGGCCACCCAGAAGAAGTATTTCAGCCACAGCGGCACCCCGGGTCACCTCAAGGAGGAGACCTTCGAGCAGGCCGTTGTCCGCAACCCGGAGCTCCCCATTCGTCACGCCGTCAAGGGTATGCTCCCGAAGAACGTACTCGGCCGTCAGCTTCTGAAGAAGCTCAAGGTCTACGCCGGAACCGACCACCCGCACGCCGCGCAGAAGCCCGAAGCGCTGTCTTTGTGATCCCGAGAAGAAGCCATGAGTGACACGAACGTATACGCCACCGGCAAGCGCAAGACCGCCGTCGCGCGCGTCTGGATCACCCCAGGTACGGGTGTGATGACCGTCAACAAGGTCTCCGCCGACAATTACTTCGAGCGGGAGACCTCGCGCATGATCGCGCGTCAGTCCCTCGAGCTCCTCGAGCTCAACGACAAGTACGACGTCAAGGCGACCGTCGCAGGCGGTGGCCACAGCGCCCAAGCGGAAGCCGTGCGCCACGGCGTCGCCCGTGCTCTGGTCGCGGAGGACGAGGAGCGTCGTCGCGCACTCAAGCGCGCCGGCTTCCTCACTCGCGATTCCCGCGCCAAGGAGCGTAAGAAGCCAGGTCAGCCGGGCGCTCGCAAGAAGTTCCAGTTCTCCAAGCGCTGAGCTTCTTTTCGCCTCGATTCGAGGCTCCGTTCTCGACGGACGGAACGCGGCCCGCAGCTCGGCGGGCCGCGTTTTTCGTTTTTGGCCATCCCCACTTCGCTCGTTCTCTCTGCTCATGACCACACTACGCACAGGCATCATCGGAGCCGGTGGCTACACCGGTGCTGAGCTCGTTCGCATCATCGACTCGCATCCATTGCTGGATCTCGTCTACGTGGCGGCCCGCGAGAACGCGGGACGCAAGCTGGGCGAGGTGATTCCTTCGACTGAGGGAATCACCGGTCTTGGGGACATGGTCCTCGAAGCCTTCGATGAAGAGCGGGTATCCGAAGTGGCCTCGAACCTCGACGTGGCGTTCTGTGCCCTGCCCCATGCAGCGAGCGCCCGCATCGGGGGCGCCTTGCTCGACGCAGGAGTCCAGGTGGTCGACTTGTCGGCTGACTTTCGCCTCACCGAGGTCCAAACCTACGAGCGCTGGTATGGCCGCCACCCGCGTCCCGACTTGATCGCGCAGGCCGTGTACGGCTGCCCCGAGCTCCACCGGAACGCGCTCGCGGAAGCCCGCTTGATCGCGGGCCCGGGTTGCTATCCGACTTCCGCGATTTTGCCGCTCGCTCCCCTGTTTCGTGCAGAACTGGTCGAGCTGACCGCTCCCGTCATCGTGGATGGGAAGAGCGGCGTGAGCGGGGCCGGCCGCAAGCCGAGCCCAGTCACGCACCTTCCCGAAGCTGCGGAGGGCATGCGTCCCTACAAGGTGACCGGCGGACACCGTCACACCCCCGAGATCGAGCAAGAACTCTCGCGCGTCGCAGGTTCGGAGCTCCGGGTGATCTTCACGCCTCAACTCGCCCCCATGACGCGCGGCATCCTGACCACAGCGTACGTCCAAGCGAAGCCAGGGGTGACGACGAAGACCTGCCGACTAGCAGCCCTCGAAGCTTACGAAGCGTGCAGCTTGGTCAGCGTACTTCCCGAAGGGCGCCTACCGGACACGCTCTGGGTAAAAGGTTCTGCGCGCGCTCACGTGGGCTATTCGTTCGACGAACGCACTGGGCTGATCTTGGCCATGGCGGCAATCGACAATCTTGCGCGAGGTGCATCGGCGCAGGCAGTTCAAGCACTCAACGTCGCGCGAGGCTGGGCCGACGACCTCGGGCTGCAGCGCATTGCGCAATTTCCGTGAGGCCCGCGCTTCTCTGCCGCTGACTGCGGAAAAACCCGCGCGCACGAGGACACGAGCGGCCCGCCTCCCTTGCCAAGCAGACCACGGGGAGGAATAACCCTACGCTCCGATGGTCTCTCCTTTTCGACTGCGCAGCGATTTTCAGCCCAAGGGCGACCAGCCGGCGGCCATTGAGGCTCTCGTCGAGGGCCTCGAGAACGGAAAGGCTCACCAGACGCTCCTCGGTATCACCGGCAGCGGAAAGACGTTCACCGTCGCCAACGTGATCCAGCATTTGGGCAAGCCCACGCTGATCATCGCCCCGAACAAGACACTTGCCGCGCAGCTCTACGGCGAGATGCGCGAGCTGTTTCCGGACAACGCAGTCGCCTACTTCGTCAGCTACTACGACTACTACCAGCCGGAAGCCTATCTCCCGACGACCGACACCTTCATCGAGAAGGACGCGATCATCAACGACCAGATCGATCGCATGAGGCACGCCGCGACGCACGCACTCTTGTCGCGCAACGACGTGATCATCGTCGCGAGCGTCAGCTGCATCTACGGCATCGGTTCAGCCGAGAGTTACGAAGGGTTGCTGATCGAGATCACCAAAGGTGAAGAGTTCGCGCGCGACGAACTGCTCCGGCGCCTGGTCGACATTCAGTACGAGCGAAACGACGTGGACTTCCATCGCGGTACCTTTCGCGTGCGCGGTGACATCGTCGAAATCTTCCCCGCCTACGAGGAGAAGGTCGCCATCCGCGTGGAGTTCTTCGGCGACGAGGTCGACCAGATCAGCGAGGTCGATCCGATTCGAGGGAAGGTGCTCAGGCGCCTCGAAACGTATTCGGTCTACCCCGGCTCCCACTACGTCACGCCGAAGCAGCAGCTCCAGAAGGCCATCGACGCCATCCGCGTCGAGCTCAAGGAGCGCCTCGACTACTTCGACCGCGAAGGGCGCTTCTTGGAGAAACAGCGCATCGCCCAGCGGACCCAGTACGACCTGGAAATGCTGGAGCAGATGGGTTTCGTGCAGGGCATCGAGAACTATTCGCGGCACCTCTCCGGGCGAAACGCCGGGGAACCCGCACCGACCCTAATCGACTATTTCCCCGACGACTTCCTGCTCGTCATGGACGAGTCGCACCAGACGGTCCCGCAGGTTGGAGCCATGTACCGCGGCGACCGATCGCGCAAGGAGACCCTGGTCGAGTACGGGTTCCGTCTCCCGAGCGCTCTCGACAATCGTCCGCTCAAGTTCGACGAGTTCGAGAAGTACATGAAGCACACGCTCTTCGTGTCGGCCACGCCGGGCGACTACGAGATGGCGCATTCCGACGGCGCCATCGTCGAGCAGCTGATCCGCCCGACGGGCCTTTTGGACCCCGAGGTGCAGGTGCGCCCGGTCGACGGCCAAGTGGACAATCTGCTGACCGAGATCCGCGAGCGCGTGAAGCTCGACGAGCGCGTCTTGGTGACCACGCTCACCAAGCGGATGGCCGAGGATCTCACGGAGTACTACGCGGAGCTCGGTGTCCGCGTCCGGTACCTGCACTCCGACATCGATACGATGGAGCGCGTCGAGATCCTTCGGGATCTGCGCGCCGGCGAGTTCGACGTTCTGGTTGGCATCAACCTGTTGCGCGAAGGGCTCGATCTCCCCGAGGTGAGCCTGGTGGCGATCCTCGACGCGGACAAAGAAGGCTTCCTGCGCAGCCCACGCTCGCTGATCCAGACCATCGGTCGCGCCGCCCGCAATGCGCGAGGCCAGGTCATCATGTTCGCCGACCGCATCACCGACGCGATGAAGTACGCCATCAGCGAAACCGAGCGCCGCCGGCAGATTCAGACCGAGTACAACGAGAAGCACGGCATCACCCCCGCGACCGTGCGGCGTGCCATCGTCGACTTCAACCCGGCCAACGGCACGACCGACTACTACGCGGTGCCCAAGACCGCAGCGAGCTCCACCGGCAAGAAGGCCGGCGCCAAGGCGAAGGAAAAGCCCGCGAGCGCGGCCGACCTCGGCGACCGCATTGAGGCCCTCAGGCAGCAGATGTTCGCCGCTGCCGAAAACCTCGAGTTCGAAACCGCCGCACGCCTCCGCGACGAGCTCGGAAAACTCCAGGCGAGCGCGGGCGAGACCTCATCTGGACCCTCCAGCGCGAAAACGCCGAAGAAGCGGGGCACCCCGAAGAGCAGAGGGCCGGCCTCGCGACGCGGCTCCCGCCGCTGAAGCCGAAGCGCGACGGTCGTCGCCTCGACCCCAACGCTCGCATTTCCGGCGCGTAGGCACCGGAACACTCGAAAAGCCGGCACGTTGGCGCTACGCGCAGGCTTGAAGAACGGGCGGAGCAGCTGTCAGGGACATCCGGGTCGGGTCGGGCCGACGGCAACGTCGTCGTACCAGAGGGTGCGCGCGGGCCCGTGAAATCCGAAGTAGCCAAAGCCAAAGCTCCCGTAATCGAGCGCGTCCCAGCCGGTCACATCGATCACGGGGCTGTTGTCGGAAAACACTTGGACGATCCCCCCCGGGCCATCGAAATAGACTTCGACGCAATGCCATTGATCCTTGGCGAGAGGGGCGACCCCTGTCCCGCACATCTCACTCCCGCCAACGCTCGTCGCCACCTTGTCGTGCAAGTTCAACACCATCTGACAGTACTGTTCCGAGATCTCCGTGTTGTCTCCGGTGTTGGGCTCCCCGTCCCCGGTCATTCCGGCAACGTAGCTGTTGTGCTCGCTCTGGCCGATGTCGACTGTGCTTCGCAGATAGAAGCGCGCCCAAAACGCATCGCTCGGCACGGGAGTACTCAGGACATTCCACATGTACCCGTCCACCCCGTTGACCTCGAGCGCTTGCGCCCCTGCCTTCACTACGGACGTTTGAATCGTCATGTAGTCCGTCCACTGATCGGCAAGATACGCCGGGTGGTACGTGGCGCCTGACGGAATGCCCGCTTCTTCGAACCCGGTACAGAAGTACGCGTCAGCCGGGCACGCGGCGATCTCACCGCTGCCTCCGCCGCCGCCTCCAGCGGCACTTCCACCGCTGCCCCCACCAGTGCCGGAATTGCCACCGCCGCCGGTAGGTGCGCCGCCCGTTCCGCCGCCACCGCCAGAGCTCACCACGTCGCCCCCCGTTCCGACCATCGATGCGCCACCGGTCGAAGCGCCTCCCGAAGACGCGCTACCGCCGTCGCCGCCAGTAACCCGTTGGTCGCCGCTCCTCCCATCGCCAGCGCTGCTGCAGCCGACACCCGCAACGTTCATCAGAAGGCAGGAACAGATGCTCCAGGGGCGGCGCCAACGAACAAGCTTCATTCCTTGGTAGCTATCTCACCATTCATCGACTCGCCAGTGTCTTTTTCAACTGCAGCGCGAAAGGCGCGCGCGCGGCGAGCCAGGTGGAGCGAGCCTCGAACGCCGCCGCTCTTCGGGGTTCGAGCCGCCCATTTCGCCTGCGCCGCCACGCGAAAAATGCCGCCGGCTCAGACAGCGTCCGAGCCGCGCTTCTTCAGGACTTCAACCACCTCGCGAACGTCCTGAGACTTTTCTCGGGGCTGTCGAAGAAGTAGAGGAACTGCCCCGCATGCAGATCGAGAGAGAAATAGCGACCGATGCGCAACTTGAGCTGAAAACGGGACGCTTTGGCTGCTGGACCATCCTCCTCGCACTTGCAGCGCGCTCGCTCCTTGCGTCGTAGGCACCGGAACGCTCGAGATGCCGGCGTTCACGACTTCCCAAACCGCCGCGTCCTCGCACCCGAGCACCACCTCCGCGGGCGCGTTTGGCAGAGAGCTCAACGCCGCGTGGACGGCTCCCAGTTTTATTCCTCCGCGGACATACCTCCGCAGTGAACCAAGACGAGGCCCAAGAGACCAACCGCAAACCCTTTGCCAGTTACACGCATCTGAAGGCCGTCTCGCAGATCGCCTTCACACCTGAAGCCCACTAACCTTTTCCGCTCCGCGGACGGCTCAACTCTCCCGCCGCGCGACCAATGCTTTTTCCTACCAAGCGTTGGCATCCGCGTGCGGCTCACGCTACAGATCCCTCGTGGCCCTAGATGGTTTGGTCGGTCTCGTCGTGGCCTCTCTTGTAGTGGCCGCTGGGTGCACTTCCGCCGCTGGGTGCAGTTCGGCGAAAGCAAGAAGGCTCGGACGAAAACGTGATGTGTTCATGAGCAAACTTTCTAGGTGGGGTCGTCGCTCGCGTCTACCGCAACAGACGTGGGCCCACCGAACGCACACTCACCCGTATTGTCCCGCGGCGATCTGCCACTCGCAGAGACGGTCGGACTCACAAGCTTCCTGCCCACGGCCCCTGCAGTCGAACTCCTCTTCGCCTCTACGGCAGAACGGGACGAATTCGCATCCGGTAATCGCCTCGCATGCCGACTGATCGGAAACGTCAGGACAGAGGGGAGCACTCCTGCCCGGAAAGCACTGTTCGACAGACTCGTTCCACGCACAGTGCGCAATCCCCCCACAGGTTTCATCCGGCGTTTCAATCCGATAGCACTTGATCCTCCGGCACAGCGCCCCCCAGAAGCACACACCGGGCACCTCATTGCAGCTCTCTTCGCTTCGACCTCCGCACGGACTTGCACGGTTCACGCATTCCCACCTCTCTCCGGACGAACAACCGGAGGTGGGGACGACGAGAAAGGTTCCAAACACTAGAGCGCACCCAGCCACCCCGTTTCGGAATCGCCCGAAAGAACCGGCAGAACACTCCCGTCGCAGCATCAGGGTCCCCTCACCTACCGTTGTATTGGCAGTTGGCAGCATCCATTGACGCAAACCACGTTAACGATCTCGCCACAATCCGCCCACTCGGTGCAGGCTCCCAGCTCACCACAGGTTTCGCCCCCGGTGCCACCTGTTCCGTCATCATCCCCCTCGGAAATGTCCGCCACGCCTTCCTCTTCGATCTCGAGGGGCTGGAAAATTGCAGCTAAGCCTGGATAGCAGCCCGGCCGCGTGACGTCCGATACGTGAAAGAATTCACCACTCGGACAGTCGATGTTCTTGCGCGGATTGTCTGGTTCCCCTTGTGCATTGCGCGAGATCTTCGTCGAAGCGACGACCAAGAATGCCAAGGTGGCTCCCATGGAGTCTTCGAGCAAATCGCGAGCGTCGTCGTAGTGCCCGACGATGTGCGCAGCCTCGTAGTCGTCCTCGACCTTGCCCCTCTCACTCTTGCTGGCCGTCCAGTAGTCCGTCGAGGTGGTGAATCACTCGCACGTCGGTGTCCTCGAACGACGCATTCGGGGAACGATCAGCGAGCTCGATCCGCTCGGCCCCCCGATCGCCGAACGAATACGGCGGGGGAGTGCGCCGGGGCAGGAGTAGACGAAGGAGTCCGCCGCATCATTCGCTGGTCCGCGAGGCGAGGTAGGCGGCTTCGAGGGAGTCTCCGGCGGTGACTTCCTGAATGCCGATCCCGCGGTCGAGTAGAAAGCGCAGACAGTCGGCGTTGGTCCGCTCCACCGGGTGGTCGCCGGGGGCACGGACCGTCAGCACGGGTTCGACCCAGTCGAGCGCGCAGCCCGGAAGCACCCCGCCCAGGGCGCTGAGGTCGGGAGCGCTGGTCAGACGAAAGCGAACCACCGTGTCGCGCCCGGTGATCTCGCTCATCGGGCCGCTGCGCACGCACTGACCGCGTTCGACGAAGATGGCGTGATCGCACATGTCCTCGAGCTCCCTGAGAATGTGGGAGCTGACCAAGAGAGTGGCGCGGCCGCGCCGCTCGAGAATCAAACGTCGCACCTCGACCACGAGTTCCGGATCGAGGCCGCTGGTCGGTTCGTCCAAGAGGATGAGCTCCGGCTCGCCCAGCAGGGCTTGGGCGATGCTGAAGCGTCGCCTCATGCCATGGGAGAGGGACCCGAACTTCGAGCTGCCTCGATCGCCCAGCTGAACCCGGTCGAGAGCCTCGGAAGCGGCCCGCTTTGCAGCGGGGCGGTCCAGTCCTTGGAGCTCGGCCAGGTAGGTGAGGCTTTCCATCACGGGGGTGTACGGGCTCGGCACGCAGTCCTGAGGCATCAGGGTGATGCGCCCTGCGTGTTCGCTTGCCGAGAAGGGGCCGCGACCGAGCAGATCGACCTGCCCCGAGTCGACGTGCAGGAGCCCAGCCAGGACGCCCATGATGGTCGTCTTCCCCGACCCATTGGGACCGATCAGACCGCAGACCGAGCCGCTGGGGATCTCCAAACTGATTTCATCGAGCGCCCGCTTGCGCCCATAGTACTTGACGAGTCGCTCGAGCTTCGCCGCCGTCATGCGTCCCTCCGATCGAAGACCCATGCACCGAGCGAAAACCACATGACGCCGATGAGAGCGAGCCCCAGCACCGAACCCAGGTAGGGAAACCACTCCGCTTGCCAGAGGTTGCCCTTGTACTCACCGGGAAAGACGAACCGCAAAACCGAAAGCCCTGGTGCCTGGTCGGTGAAGAATCGCGACGTCACGACTGTGTGTCCGACCCCGAACCCCAAAAGCGCGCCCAAAGAAAGCGCGCGTGCGCGCAAAGTCGTGGAGGCAGCCAACGAGAGCCCCGAGAACACCCCGAGGTAGGCGAGCCCATAGATCCAGGCGCGCACCGACGTGCGTCCGAGCCAGAGCCAACTCGTCGACTCAAATGCCGGATCGAAGATCATGCCGACCAAACCAGCAACGACGCCCCCTGCAGCCAACCCGAGCGCCATCAACGAGGCGTGTCCGAGAAACTTCCCGAGCGCCCACGAGTGCCGATCGCAGCGAAACAGGATGAAGCGAATGGCGCCGCTCTGCCGGTCTGCCGTCATGGCGCCACTCGACGTGGCCAGCACCAACAGGGCCACGAACTGGAGCGACATGAAGCCGTAAAAGATGCTCAGCGGATCCATCTTCAACAGGACGTCGCGCAACCCTTCGTCGTCCACCACGCCCGCGATGAGCGGCATCGCGTTTTCGCGAACCAGGTCCTCGGGCACTGCGTTCGGAGGCAGCTTGGAGCTTTCGGCAAGCACGCGTCGCGCCTCGGCTTCGGCAGTTGCAATCGTCTTGATGAAGCCGTAGCTACCGATGGCGGCGCCCGCGGCGTACAGCACCAGAACGAACGCAGCCAACCGCGAGCGCAACGCGTCGAGAAGCTCGAAGCGAGCGACGATGCGCACTTTCGAAATATCGATCATCGAACGACGCAGCCTAGCAGCCTGCTGAAAAAGTCGCCTGCGATCGCGATGAGGTCGATTTCGTCCACCCCGATGGCGAATCGAGTGGCTCGCGCTCTCGCAGAGGGTTCGAAAGCAATCGGCTCCGGATCAACTGGTTCCGGAGCACGGTGAGCACGGTGAGCGCGCTGCGGCGGCCGCCCCCGCGAGTGTGTCGATCGGCGTGATGCAGGAGGATCGCCTGGGCGGCTCGGTGCGCCCTTTCGGGCAAGGTCGACTCGTAGTCGGCGACACCTCGGAGATCCGCCGCGTGTTTCTCCGCGAGGGCCGCGTGGACGTGGAGCGAGCTCCCGCGCCAGCCCCGGCGAAGTAGGCAATTCCGGGGGCTCCGGCGACGCGGGTCATTCAGGCGGTTCGGCCAACGTGCCAAGCACGGGAGGCTCGGGCGATTTGGCTGACACCGGCGGTTCTGGGGACCCCAAGTGTCTCGACTTGGTGGACCAGCTGGGTGCGTGTCTCTGAGGGTCGAATCGAGCGCGCGGACTTCAAACCGCGTCCGACTTGCGCTTTTCGAGGATCGAGACCACCTCGCGAACGTCCTGAGACTTTTCTCGGGGCATCACCAGGAGCGCGTCGTCCGTTTCCACGACGCAGAGCCCTTCGACACCGACCAGGGCGATGATTTTCCCCGCTCCGCTCGAGGAGAGGTTGGCGACGAGGTTGTCTTTCGAATCCACGAGCACGGCGGAGTCGGGTGCGGCGTTTCCGTCAGCGTCTTTCGGGGAGAGCTCCCAGGCGGACTCCCAACTGCCGAGATCGCTCCAACCGAAGCTTCCCGGCACCACGCTGAGTTCGGCTTCGCGCTCCATCACGCCGTAGTCGATGCTGACCAACTCGCACGTGTCGAAGAAATCGCGAACGGCTCCCTTCTCCGCGTCGGCACCGCGCCCAGCTGCCTCGTCGATCGTGCGGAGCCCGTCGGCGAGAGCCGGTAGGTGCTCTTGAAACGCGCGCAGCATGTCCTTCGCCTTGAAGAAGAACATGCCGCCGTTCCAGAGAAAGCGACCGCTTTCGACGTAACCCTTCGCCGTATCGAGATCCGGTTTTTCGACGAAGCGCGCCACCCGGAAGGCACCCGCCTCCCGTTCCTCCCCCACTTCGATGTACCCGTAGCCCGTGTCGGGCCGCGTCGGCACGATGCCGACCGTGGTGATGTGCCCCCGAGAAGCCGAAGCAACGGCCTTCTGGAGCACTTCCACGAACGCGCCTTGGTCGCCCACGTGCTGATCACTCGGCAGGACCATGACGATGGCCTCGGGATCGCGGCGCGCGATCACGGAAGCGGCCCAGCCGATGCAAGGCGCGGTGTTGCGTGCACGGGGTTCAGCGAGCAGAGCGTCAGCAGAAAGGTTCGGAAGTTCCTGGCTCGTCGCCTCCACCAGGTGCTCCCCGGTGGCAATGAAGACGCGCTCGGTCGGAACGACGGGGGCGAGTCGTTCGACCGTCGATGCGATCAAGCTCTTCGGAGCGCTCGGTCCGAGGGGCAGGAGTTGTTTCGGGCGAAGGCGGCGGGACGCGGGCCAAAACCTCGTACCGCTTCCCCCAGCCAAGATCACCGCATAAACGTTCGGCGCGTCGGACATGGCGCGGGAGTGAAGCAGTGTCCTCGCACGTCGGTCAACCGGTGCGCCCACTCCCTCGAATGGACCCGCAACGCGGTTCTGGGGTGGAGGCCCGCATCGGCCGAGCCCCTTCGCACCGCAATCGAGCTCACCCCGGCCAGGCGCGCGCCATCATCAGGGTGGCGATCGCGAGGGGACCAACCCACAGGGCAAACCAGGGGAAGAGACCGCCGGTCACGATACGTCGGAGCGCGAGCAAGGCCAGCACCCCCGACGCGAAGGCGATCGCGGCCCCGAACAGAGCCGGCGAAAAGGCACTCGGATTTTCGAGTGCATGAGGAAGCTCCAGGATGACTGCCCCCGTGACCGCTGGAAGGCTCATCAGCATGCTGAGCTCGAACGCGCGTCCGCGAGCCACCCCGAGCCACAGCGCGACGGCGATCGTCGAACCACTGCGGGAAATCCCGGGAGTGACAGCCATCCCCTGGGCAAGACCGATGAGAAGCGCCATCTTCCAGCTCGGAAAATCCACGTTTCCGGTCGGCGCCCAGCGGGTCGACAGAAGGAGAACCGTCGTGACGACGAATCCGAGCCCGACCGCGAGCGGCGAGTGCGTCCAGCCATCGACGGTGTCACGCAGGGAAAAGCCGATGATGACGGTCGGAATGGTCGCGAGGATCACGGCGAGGGCATCCTGCCCGCCCGCCGTGGTTCGAAAGCGTTTCGGATCGCCCAGCGCCTTGACGCCATCAACGACCGCATCCTTCAGACGAGCTCGAAGAACGAGGGCCGTGGCGATCAGGGTGCCCGCGTGCAACGTGACGTTCAGCGTGAGCCCGGCCTCCTCGAGCCCGAACAGCATCCCTGCGAGGGCGAGGTGACCAGAGCTCGAAACGGGCAAAAACTCCGTAATCCCCTGGAGGAGACCGAGCAGGGCAGCGTCGCCGTAAGGACCCATCGCGGCTCTTCTAACCGCCAGCTTGCTCCGTGACCAGCCCGAACGAGCCGTGCTCAGCCGCCTGGGCGTGCTCAGCCGTCCAGGGCTTGCTCAACGGCCTCGGTCAGCTCTCGCTCACCCACCATCCGAGCCTGGACGTCGAGGACGGTGCCATCTCGTCCCACGAGGACCAGCGTTGGTAGAACGCTCACACCGTAGGCGTTGGATACGGCGCTGCCCTCATCGAAAGCCGACGGATACGCCAGCTGATGCCCCTGGACGAAGGCATCGGCTTCCTCACGCTGATCGCTCGTCGCGATGCCAAGGACGTAAACGTCCTTGCCTTCGAACTTTCGGGCCAAGCGGTCCATGATCTCGGACTGGGCACGACAGGGCTTGCACCAGCTGGCCCAGAAGTCGAGCACGACGACCTTCCCCCGAAGGTCCGACAGGCGGACTCGATCTCCCGGATCGCCACCGTGGATCAACTCGAGGCCGAACTCTGGCGCCTCGCGCCCTGCCACCGAAGGCGTTTTCGGATCGAAGTAGGGCAAGATCACGAAGGCGAACGTCGCGACGACGAAGGCAAAGGCGACACCGAGGTACCACGCCTGCTTGGGAGCTAAGGTCTTGCTTTCAGCCATGGGAAACGTCGTGGAGACGCGAGGACTCGACCGGGTTCAGAGGCCTCTGCTCGAAGGGAGAGCGAGTCGATGCCGGCGCTTCGTATCGGCTCGCGTCCAAGGCTGCTTCCGAAGCCGGCGTCCCCAGCACGGGTAGTCGAATCCGAATCCGAGCGCCACCCCACGGAGACTCCAAGGCTTCGATGGATCCGCCATGCTCGACGATGATTTTCTTGACGATGGCGAGGCCGAGGCCGGTCCCCTCGCTCTTGGACGTCACGTACGGATCGAACGCCGTTTGACGCATGGCGGGCTCGATCCCCGGTCCATCGTCGTCGACATCGACCACCCAATAGTCGCCATCGCGATGCAGGCGGAGCGCGATGCGTCCCCGCGGAACGCCCGGACTCCCCTCGATCGGATCGCCTGCCAGAGCCTGGGAAGCGTTGCGAATCAGGTTGGTCAGCACACGCCCCAGCAGTTGGGGATCCACCTGCGCCAGCGCCTCGCCCTGGGGAACGTCCAGCTCGAAGTTCACCTCCGAACCCAGTGAAGTGAGCGACTCCCCGGGGGAAGCCTCGGGATCGTCGGTCCCGAGGCGGATGCGATTTCCTCGCCGGCGAAGGAGCTCCGAGAGATCCCCGCGCGCGAGCTCGGCTCGGGGCATGCGAGCAAAACCCGAAAACTCGCTGACCAGACGGCGCAGGGTCGCGACCTCGTCTTCCACGATCTCGCGCGTGTCCGAAAGCAGCCTGCTGAACTCGGGATTGTCGCCGGAATAGCGTCGCTCGATCTCCTGAGCGGCCAGCTGGATTGGCGTGAGCGGGTTTTTGATCTCGTGGGCCAACCTCCGGGCCATCTCCTGCCAGGCGCCGATGCGTTGGAGGTACTCGATGCGCGCTCGGCTCGATTCGACCTCCGCCAGCATCCGATTGAACGCGCGCGAAAAGTCGGCAATCTCGTCGCTGCCTTCTTCACTGACACGAACCGAAAGATCACCAGCTCCGACTCGATTGGTCGCCCGGGCGAGCTCGGCGATGCGGCGGGACACACCGCGCGCCAGAAGCACCCCGACGCCCACGGCCGCCAAAATCGTGAAGCCGAGCAACGTCGCGAACGCGAACACGTAGCTCTGTTCGTCTGACTCCCGGCGTTGCTCGATCTTCCGATAGGTGTTCACGAACTGCCCCATCTCCGCGAGCTGATCGAAGCGCGCGCGGTCGGTGGCAAAGACCGCAACGAGCGTTACGGTGGAGGCAAGCTGCTCACTGCCTTCCGGATCTCCCTCTTCGAGGAGGCCCTCGAGAGCTTCGAGCTCGCTCTCCGCCGCCTCGGTTCCGCCGGCCGGGGTCGACCTTTTCGAACGTGAGGGTGAGGGAGAATCGGTTTCGGACGTCGCATCCAGAAGAGGAGGCTCCGGCACCGACGGGCCGGCGAGCGGACGCCGGACGGTCAGCTGCTTCTCGGTTTTTGGATCGACGGGATGACCGCGGTCCTTCGCGGCAAGGATGCGTCCGCTTTCCTCGACGACTTCGAGAGACACCAGGCTCGGATGGGAATCGAGAGCCGATTCGAGCAGGTCGGCGACCCGAGCCGCGTCTCGGGCGCGCACCGCATTTCGGAGCTCGGCCTGCGCGGCGATGGCCGAGGCCTCACTGCGCATGCGCGCCTTGATGGCTCTCGCGAGCTCCTGATAGAGCCCCAGAGACTCGTCGAGACGCTCTCCGATCTCAGGGACGAAGAAGCGCGACGAGGTCTGGCGTACCGTGCTTTCCACGAGGCCGATCGCCACCAAAACGGGAATGAGGGCCGTCAGGACGATCGCGAGCGTCAGGCGGCGGCGGATTTGGCCTAGCAGAGGCACGCGCCCATCTTACCCACCGGGGCTCCGTCAAGCGTCAGATTCCGCATCACCGGTCACCTCGGGTGCCACGCTGTCGCACCGACTGGCTTTACGTCCCCACGGAGCCGGCGTGTCTCCCGATTCGGATGGCGCATCCTCGCCCCGAACCCCGCTGATCAGAGAGAACGGGTCGAACCCGAGGAGCGCCCGAATGTCCGGCCCCTGCACGGGCTCGTCGAGGAATGCGTCGAGCTCCGGAGGCACCCAAGCCCCCAAGCCTGCCGCGTCCGCGAGGCCACGCGCAAAGCGAAGCACGGCGCGCCCCGCATCGAGCCCGAGCGGCACCGCGAGCACGGGACTGACGGGTGAGACGATGACGTCTCGAGCGGCAACGGCGCGAGCCCAAACCCGAGCATCACCCGACTCGCTCAGCTCTCGGAAGGTCTCCTGTTCGCCGAAGCAGCCGAGCGAAACGGGGCCGAGGCGCGATTCGACCGCGTGCGTGAGGTACCGGTAGTCCCGGCGAAAGTCCCCCGAGACCAACCCCATTGCGGGCCCGAGAACCCGGGGTCCAAGTATCCGATCGATCCGACCACGGCGACGACGGATGGCGAGGGCGGTGTGAAGGGCCCGATCCTTCCACACCCCGAGCACTGCAGACGTCTCGTCTGCGCACAGCGAGGCCAGGCCGTTCGGCGCCACATCGAGCAGGAAAGGCCACCCGTCGAGACGATGGGGCCAGCTTCGAAGGTGTCCATCGTCTTCGAGCTCGAGCAGGGTGTGCCAAAGGTCCACCAGGCGATCGACGAAGTCGCCACCCACCCCTCCCCCACGCGCGCGGAGCTCACCTGCCGCTCGCGCATCGAGCTCGAGCACCCATTGCGCCCCGTGTGCTCGCGCGAGATCCCCGAGCGCGACCGGCCACGGTGTGTCGAGCTTGCAGGCTCCACGTTCGGTGTGCACGACCTGGAGGAGCTCCCGCTCACCGCCACCCCCTCCAGTACCGCCTCCCCCTCCAGTAACGACCACGAGCCCGCCCGACGACGTCCCGCCCAAGCGAAACGTTTCGCCGAGGCGGAGCCAGTGCTCGGTGGCGAAGCCTTCGGCAGTGGGGGTGAATCGGGCCAAAGAAACCAACTCCGTGCGCGGCTTGTAGCATCGCGGTCTCGGAAATCACTACGACCCGTCCCCACCACGAACCACAACCCCTCTCGCAGGAAAACCCAAGGTGCGCGAAAGCGAGGCACCCGAAGGCGAAGCCGGAGGAGGAGGGCGCGTCCGCCCCCCTGCAATGAGGCGCCGCCACTGGGTCAACCTTCGACGCAGAGAACAAACCGAGGCACCCGAAGGCGAAGCCGGAGGAGTGACGAGGCCGCCGCAGCACCGCCGGCGAGCGAGTCCCCTCGCGAGCCGCCGGAGCGCAGCGGGAACGTGGGGTGAGGAGGCCGAAT
>JBNKGC010000107.1:0-18993 GCA_050289625.1 Polyangiaceae bacterium
CCCTTCAACTCCGAGCGATTCGCTCGATCGCGGAAAGCTCCTCGGGCGAGAACTCCAGTTTTTCCAGAGCGTCCACTGCGTCGTCGATCTGGGAAACGCGACTTGCACCAATGAGAGCCGACGTCACTTCGGGTAGTCGGAGCACCCAAGCGATTGCCATCTGAGCCAGCTTTTGACCACGCGCTTCGGCGATTTCGCCGAGGGCGCGAATCTTGGTGAGCACCTTCTCGTCGACGTCGCTCGCCTGAAGGAAGCCATGCCCTTTCGCTACGCGGGAATCGTCGGGGATCCCCCGCAGGTACTTGTCGCTGAGCAGGCCTTGCGAAAGAGGTGAAAACACGATGCAACCCATCCCCTGACTGCGGAGTTCATCGACGAGGCCGTCTTCGATCCAGCGGTTCAGGATGCTGTACGAGGGCTGGTGAATCAGGCACGGCGTACCGAGATCTCGCAAGATCGCAGCGGCTCGGCGGGTTTCTTCCGCCGAGTAGGACGAAATCCCGGCGTAGAGAGCTTTGCCGCTCCGTACGATCTGATCGAGCGCGCCCATCGATTCCTCGAGCGGCGTCTCGGGATCGGGCCGGTGGTGGTAGAAGATGTCCACGTAGTCCAGACCGAGGCGGTGCAGACTCCGATCGAGGCTGGCGATCAAGTACTTGCGGGAGCCGAAGTCACCGTACGGGCCGGGCCACATGCCCCACCCAGCTTTGGTCGAGATCACGAGCTCGTCTCGGTGCGCTGCGAGGTCGTCGCACAGGACTTTGCCGAAGGTTTCCTCAGCCGAGCCGGGAGGCGGGCCGTAGTTGTTGGCCAGATCGAAATGGGTGATCCCCCGGTCGAAGGCACGGAAAATCATGGCGCGAGAGTTCTCGAGCACGTCGACTCCGCCGAAGTTGTGCCAAAGCCCAAGTGAAACGCGGGGTAGCTTGAGGCCGCTCTTCCCGGAGCGAGCGTAGGGCATCGACTCGTAGCGATGTTCGCTAGGGGCGTATTTCAAGGCAAATTGCTCCTCGGAGGGTGGCGTCTCAAGATCGGGTCGGCCGCCCTCCAGCGGCGGTGCCGGTACCGGGAAAAGGCCAAACCGAATTCGACCCCGCTGTATGTTCCGCCCGTCCCGGGAGCTTCGAGTTCGTGTTCACGAGAGGCGGCGCTCGCAATACAGCGGGAACCACTTGCGTTGATTGAGCCTCCGCCGATTTGGCCCCCAAAAGGCGAGGGCCAAATCGGCTACGGGAGGCCACTCGTCTGCACGTGCCGCGCATGTTTTCGTCGATCATCGCAAGCGATGCTCGCTGTAGTCGAGCAGCTCGTCGACTAGGTCCGCCTTGGGGCGTCGCTTGCACCGGATCACGTGGTCGGCTGCCCTCTCGTACATCGGAGCGCGGCGTCGCATCACCTGGCGGAAGGATTTGGTCGCCGACAAGCTCGGGCGGGTCGAATCTCCCTCGATTCGCTCGATGAGGTAGTCCAGCGGTCGCTCGAGATACACGATCACCCCATGGCGCTTCAGCGAGGCGATCTTTCTCTCAGAGAAGATTTCCTCGCCTCGTTCGTCCAAGTCGACAATCACGCCTCCCCCGCAGTCGATCAAAGCACCACCGGGCAGAGCTCCGACCTTCTCGGCGACCTTCGCTTCGAGATCCCGAAAAACGTGCCACCCGCGCGCTTCCACGAGGGCCGGGATGGTCATGCCACCGGCCTCGTAGCGAATCAGCGCATCCAGACAGAACAGGGAAAATCGTTTTTCCGCTCGGTGGACTCGCCGGGCGATCGAGCTTTTGCCGGAACCTCGGCCCCCGATGAGAACGAGGTTCTTCTTGAATGACCGGGCCACGACGCGCTGCCTAGCACGATTTTCTCAGTGCGCTCCGGTGTAGGACATCGACTCGCCGTGAGGGTCACGATGAAATCGTCGCGGTGCCGCCATCGACACCCAAGCGACACGAGGCGGCACCTCCCGCCCGCCCGTCGAATTGCGCATTTTGCCGGCGGTCGACGAGCGTGCATTTCGCAGGAAGATGCCTCGACATCCGACCCGCGAGCCGCGATCCTTGAGGCACCTCCAAGGGGACCGAACTATCGTGGCGGCCGCTTCTCAAACCCTCGACCGGGTCAGGCGCCTGGGCAACTACTCGCTCGTCCGATTCATCGGAGCGGGCGCGATGGGAGAGGTGTACGAAGCGATCCACGAGCGCCTCGGCCGCCACGTGGCGGTCAAGGTATTGAGCAGCGAAGGCGCCGACGAGGAAACCCGCATCCGCTTCATGCGAGAAGGCATGGCGGCGTCTCGGATTCGTCATCCGAACGTGGTCTCCGTGACCGACGCAGGCGAACACGAGGGCACGTACTACCTCGTCATGGAGCTTTTGGACGGCGAACCTCTTTCGGATCTTCTGGAGCGCAGCCACCGTCTGCCCCTCACCCAAGCGGTCGATCTGTGCCTGCCCCTCGCTGCGGCGCTGGCGACGGCCCACCGCCAGGGCGTGATTCACCGCGACCTCAAGCCGGCCAACGTGTTTTTGGCCGACGTGGGTCGCGGGGAGCCGGAACCGAAGCTCCTGGATTTCGGCATCTCGAAAATGCGTCTGGGCCCCGAGGACCCGGCGCTGACGCAGAACCCGCGCTTCTTGGGTACTCCGCTGTACATCGCGCCTGAACAGGCTGAGGGTTGCGACGCGACGGAGGCCTCCGACCAGTATGGGCTCGCCCTCACCTTGTACGAGACAGTCTTGGGGCACCGCCCCCACGAGCAGCACCGAACCTCGCTCGTGCGTCTGTTGCGCGCCGTCGCTGACGCCGACATCGAGCCACCGAGCTCGCTGGACCCTGCGCTCCCGAGTGAATTCGATCAAACCTTGCGCCGAGCGCTCAGCCGGATTCCCTCGGATCGATTTCCCTCCATTCGCGCGTTCGGCGAGGCATTGCTTCCGTTCGCGAGCGCGTCGCGCCGCGCCCTCTGGCGCTCGGCATTCGAAGACGTATCCGAGGACACGCTCACTTCGGTGTCCGGAGCCGTCCTGGGTCGTGGTGCCGCGGGTGGTGTCACACTGGATGGTTCGGCACCGACCCCGCGCCTTACCCGAGGCGAGTTCGTCGGACACGAGTCACTGTTCGGAAACCCGCGGGGGGCCGACAAAGCATTCCAGGGAGTTGATTTCGTCCCGGAAATGGGGTCCGCCATCATCCAGCGGCCGGAATCTCCGGTTTCCCAAACTCCGCTGCCCGTCGCTCGTGATCCTGAACGAACGGGCTCGGTTTCGCAGTCGTCCTCTGTCGCCTCGGGGCACGTCGGCTCAGAGCCCGCAAGAAGCCACACGACGAAAAGGTCCTCCCTTGGGTGGCGATGGCTCGTCGGTGTGACTCTCGCGCTGGGAGCAGTCGGAACGGCCTACGGTTTGGGCGCGAGTCAACGGCAGATCACCACGCCCGAACGGTCCGAGCCCACCTATCGAGTGGTGCTCCGAACCGAGCCCCCTTCCGCGCAAGTGGAGCTCGATGGAACGCACGTGGGAGCCGGTCGTCTCGAGCGCGAGTTCGTGCGGGACGGCAGTGCGCACCACGTTCGCGTCAGCGCGGACGGCTTCACACCTCAAACCATGAGCTTCCGCGATGCTCCTCCGCCCGAACGCGTGGTGCTAACCCCGATCGAAACGCCGCGGCCCCCCCGAGCCCAGGCACCGTCCGAATCGAGCGGCGCGCAAAGCACCGAAACGCCCACGGTGCCCCCGACGAGCGCGGCACTCGCGGGAGCCAATGCCATCACGTCGCCGCCGTCGCAGCGGAAGCCAGGCGCAAAATCTGCGCCACCAACGCCCCTCGACACGGAAACGAAACCCGGCGCCGCGGTGACTTCGTCCGTGGCCAGCTCCGAGCCACCTCAACCGAACAATTCTCCGAAAAAGGGGCCGTCCTCCGCACCTGAGGGCTTGCCCATGGTGTCGGGAAACCTCGATCCTTGGGCGCGGTGAAACGGAACCTCTTTGCCTTCCTGACGCGCGGCGTCGCAGCAATCTGCTTTCTGTCTGGCCTCTCCGTGGCGGCTCCGCCCAAACCGTCTGCCACCGGTGGGGCCTCTCCCCCCTTGCAGGCGAGCGCGTCCTCGGAGGCGCCGCCGGACGGCAGCGCCTCCGAGCCAGCCCCACCGACACGGACTTCGACGACCGACACCGAGTCGGACTTACCGTCGGACGCCCCGACGCCACCAGAGGCACCACGGGAACGCGACCCGGACGACGAAGCCCGCCTCGCATACCAAGAGGGCGATCGCGCCTTCCTCGAGGGCGACTACGCTACGGCCATCAGAGAATTTCAACGCGCTTACCAGCTGAGCGGGCGAATGGAGATGCTCTTCAACCTCGCGAACGCCTACGAGCGCATGGGTCGGTATGAGCTCGCCGGCGAGTCGCTTCGCGGCTATCTGCCTCACGCCCCCGTCGCCCAACGTCCGGTTCTCGAGCGGCGCCTCGAACGGCTCGCCGTGCTCGGAGTCGAGCGGCGCCGCCGCCAGGCTACCCGACAGCGCCCCATCTCCCCTCCTTCTCCCAGCGCTCCGAGACGGCCCCCCGCGGAGGACCGAAAGACCGACCTCGGCGAAGCTGTCGGGTACGGATTGATCGGCCTCGGCGCGGCCGGCGTCGGAGTCGGGGTGGGCTTCGGAATCGCCGCTCTGAACGCACGCAGCGAGGCCGAGGGCCTCTGCACGGAAAGCGGTGGTAGGACCCTGTGCCCGAGCAGCGCCCGGGACGCGGTCGATCGAGACGCGAGTCACTCCTTGGTGGCGGACGTCGCGGTGCTCGCCGGATTGGTCGCGGCGGGCACCGGCGTGTACCTGATCTTGAGCACCGATGACGACGGTGAGGAAATCCGCGCAGGTGTCCTGCCAGGTGGATTCAACCTCTGGGGGACGTTTTGAGAGGCACTCTCGCGGCCCCGACCTCGCTCTTTCTCGCTGCGGTTCTGACGGCGTGTACGGCCACTCGAGAAGGCCCCACCTGCTCGACCAACGAGGAGTGTCGCTCGGCGTTCGGAGTCGGTTTCGTATGCCAAAGCGACGGCTTCTGCGAGCTCCCGCGACCGGAGCCCAACTGCCGAAGCACCCCGCCCGATCTGCTGCTCGAGCCGAACAGATACCGCTCGTACGTCGTGTTCGGTAGCTTGCTGCGCTCCCTCGGCAAGGAGGGGGCACGCCAGGATGCTGCGGAGTTGGCCTTGCTTCGGGCCAACGACTGGCTCGAGCTGCACGAGGGCGACTACCCGGAGCTCGCCGGGCTTCGGTTCGCCAGCGTCCAATGCGATCACGACGGCGACATCGGCGAGGTCACCCGGCTTGCGCACTACTTGGTTGACACGGTGGGTGTGAGCGCCATCCTCGGCCCCGCCACCTCGTCGAGAACGGTCGCGGCCTTCGAGGCTGTAAATGGAAGCGCGGAGTCAAAGGAAACGCGCAACGTCCTGTTCATCTCACCGAGCGCCACGAGCGTCCGCCTGACGGAGCTCGAGTCGGAAAAACCGGGCCTCTTGTGGCGCACCGCACCGATGGACGACATTCAGGGTCGCCTGATGGGCCTTCAGGCTCTGACCACGAACATGCCGGTCGTCGCCTTCTACGAGGACACTCCCTACGGGCGGGGCCTGTTCACGGAGTTCGCCGACGTCCTGGGCGATCGCTGCGACGACTGCGGGTTCCCATTCGAAGCCGACACGACCGACGTGGCCCCTCTCTCGCGAGCACTCAGCTCGGACGAGGCGCGCACCGCTCTGGAAAACGCCGAGCAGGTGGTCTTCGTCGCGACGCAGGACAATCACCTGTCGAAGATCATCGAGCAAATGGATGAGCCAGCGCTCGCTGACAAGACGTTCTTCTTCAGCGACGCAGCGGCCAGCGGCGACGTCGTCTCGCGCATTTCACCAGAAAATGCGAGTCGCGTGCGGGGAACGCAGGTGAGCCCTCCTGCAGACACGGAAGAGCGCCGCTTCTTCGAAAGTGAATACGAAGCACGCCACGACGGCGAATCACCCCTGATTCACTCCTTCACCGCTCACGCCTACGACGCGGCCTGGCTCGCTGTGGTCAGCGCCTTCTGGGCGGCGATCAACCAGCAGACCGTCGACCCCCCCGGCATGGCCGAAGGACTCCGACATCTGACGAAGGCGGACTTTTCCAAGCTCGATGCGGACGAGTGCCACGTGGCGATCGAGGCCGGTGAGCCCTGCCCCGTCATCCAGCTCGACCGCGAGCAACTCGGGGGTGTCGTTCACCATTTTCGAGCGGGGCGGGACATCGACGTGATCGGGGCGTCGGGACCCGTCAATTATTGCCCAGGCGACGAGGAGCTTGAACGAGCCATCAGCGCGTTCGAGCTCTGGCACCTCGAGCCAACCGACCCTGAGGATGTCGACAGCGGCTTCAAGATTGTTTCCGATCCTCCACCGGACGGCACCGCAGGTCCTCCGGGGCCCGCCTGCCCTGAATGAACGAAAAGGAACGGACTGCAGCCGCAGCCCCAGTCAAAGAAACTCCACAGAAATACGAAACCCTTTCGAAACCCAGAGTGAGTACGGTTCGCGCGCGCCCGTAACCCACCTCTCGAAAAAGGCTTTCGACCATGGACATCAAAGCCGCCGACACGGCCTGGATGCTCGTTTCTTGCGCACTGGTCCTTCTGATGACGCCAGGCCTCGCCCTCTTTTACGGCGGCATGGTGAAGAGCAAGAACGTTCTGTCCACCTTCATGCATTGCTTCGCCGCTCTCGGCGTCATGACCTTGCAGTGGATCGTCATCGGCTATTCCCTCGCCTTCGGAACGACTCAGGGAGGCCTCGTAGGAGGCTTCGACTTCGTCCTGCTGAACGGCGTCGGGCTCGAATCGAAGGGAGGTATCCCGCACCTCTTGTTCATGGCTTTCCAGATGATGTTCGCCGTCATCACCCCCGCGCTGATCGCAGGCGCTTATGCGGAGCGCTTGAAGTTTTCCACGTTCCTCGTGTTCAGCGTGGTGTGGGCGACCCTGGTTTACGACCCGGTGTGTCACTGGGTTTGGGGGCCCGATGGCTGGCTGGGCAAGCGTGGAGCCCTCGATTTTGCCGGTGGAACGGTCGTTCACATGACTTCCGGCTTCAGCGCGCTCGTATTCGCGATCGTGCTCGGAAAACGCAGGCGCCCGATGGCTCCGCACAACCTCACCATGACCCTTCTCGGAGCAGGCCTCTTGTGGTTCGGTTGGTTTGGATTCAACGCGGGTAGCGCGCTCACGTCGGGGACAGGGGCGGCGCTGGCGCTCGTCAACACGCACATTGCGGCGGGCGCCGGGGCAACCTCGTGGATGCTGGTCGAGTGGAAGCATTCCGGAAAGCCCACGGCCCTCGGTGTCGCGTCTGGCCTGGTCGCAGGGCTCGTCTGCATCACCCCGGCAGCCGGGTTCGTCGGGCCGATGGCCTCCGCCCTGTTGGGGTTCGCAGCGGGGGTCGTCTGTTTCTACGCTGTGCTGATGAAGCACAAGCTGGGCTATGACGACGCCCTCGACGCCTTCGGCGTTCACGGTGTCGGAGGGGCGCTCGGCGCGGTGCTCACGGGCGTAGCTGCTGCGAAGGTGTGGGGAGGAACACCCGGGCTCCTCGAAGGCAACACCGAACTGTTCATCGAACAGATCCTCGGCGTTGCGGTGACCGCGGTGTACTCGGTGGGCGTCACCTTCGGTCTCCTCAAGGTCCTCGACGCCACGATGGGCCTGCGCGTCCCAGAGGAAACGGAAACCGAAGGGCTGGACATCACGCTGCACGGCGAGCAGGGATACGACTTTGGAGGCACGGGCGGCACACTGACGGAGGACGGGGCCGCCGCATGATGCCCACGGCCAGGGGGTAACGCTCCCGAAACGAACGAGACGAGGCCCGGTCGGGTGGCGCACCGTGCAACCGTCGCGTAAGACGCGGGCATGACCGAGTTCGCCTACCAGCCGCTGCTTCCCCTCGGAAACGACGACACCGAATATCGGCTTTTGACGACAGACTACGTGTCGACCTTCGAGGTGAACGGCCACACCTTCCTGAAGGTCGATCCGGAGGGCATCCGCCTGCTCACCCGCGAAGCGATGACCGACATCGCGCACCTGCTCCGCCCCGGTCACCTTCGCCAGCTCGCGAGCATCCTCGAAGATGACGAGGCTTCGGACAACGATCGCTTCGTCGCGCTCGAGCTCCTGAAGAACGCCAACATCGCAGCCGCCCGGGTGCTGCCGAGCTGCCAAGACACAGGCACCGCCATCGTGATGGGAAAGAAGGGCGACAGCGTCTTCACGGGTGTAAGCGACGAGGAGGCCATCTCGCGCGGCGTGTACGACACGTACATCATGTCGAACCTGCGGTATTCGCAGATGGCGCCCCTCGACATGTATCGCGAGGCAAACACGAAGAACAATCTCCCCGCGCAGATCGAGCTCTACGCCACCGAGGGCGACGCCTACAAATTCCTCTTCATGGCCAAGGGCGGCGGCTCGGCCAACAAGACCTACCTCTATCAGGAGACGAAGGCCCTCTTGAACCCCGAGCGCTTGCTCTCCTTCATCGAAGAGAAGATGGCCGCGCTTGGCACCGCGGCCTGTCCCCCCTATCACTTGGCTGTCGTGATCGGCGGCACGAGCGCCGAGTACAACCTGAAGACCGCGAAGCTCGCCTCGGCGCGCTACCTCGACTCGCTGCCCTCCGAGGGCAACGAGCTCGGCCACGGCTTTCGCGACCGCGCGCTCGAAGAGCAGGTGATCGAACTTTCCCGCAAGAGCGGGATCGGCGCGCAGTTCGGCGGCAAATACTTCTGCCACGACGTGCGTGTGATTCGTCTGCCGCGCCACGGCGCCTCGTGCCCCGTCGGAATCGCCGTCTCCTGCTCTGCCGATCGACAGGCGCTCGGCAAGATCACGAAGGACGGCATCTTCCTCGAAAAGCTCGAGGCTGATCCGGCCAAGTACCTGCCCGACACCACCCACGCGGAGCTCGGCGGCGACGTGGTTCAAGTCGATCTGAACCGACCGATGGGAGAGATCCGCGAGCTGCTCTCGAAATACCCCATCCGCACGCGGCTTTCGCTGAGCGGCTCACTCGTGGTCGCACGCGACATCGCCCACGCGAAGATCAAGGAACGCCTCGACGCGGGCGAAGGCATGCCCGAATACCTGAAGAACCACGCCGTGTACTACGCAGGCCCCGCGAAGACGCCCGAAGGCTACGCCTCGGGCTCCTTCGGCCCCACCACCGCGGGCCGCATGGACGCGTACGTGGAGCAGTTCCAAGCCGCGGGCGGAAGCCTGGTGATGCTCGCCAAAGGCAACCGGTCGCTCGCCGTCACCGACGCCTGCGCCGCGCACGGTGGTTTCTATCTCGGATCGATCGGCGGCCCCGCCGCGCGTCTCGCGAAGGACTGCATCAAGAAGGTCGAGGTCCTCGAGTATCCCGAGCTCGGCATGGAAGCCGTCTGGAAGATCGAGGTGGAAGACTTCCCCGCCTTCATCGTCGTAGACGACAAGGGTAACGACTTCTTCGCCGAAATCCGGGATGCGAAGAAGAATCTGCGCGTGACGCGCTGAGCTCGGCGACGCTGACGTCGAACTCACCGTTTCCGCGGACGCTATTGGGCGGGCGCTGCGCTCCTTCATCGGCGCCGAGCGCATGATGGGGTGTCGCGCAGTAGCGGACGAGTCAGGTCCGGCGCTGCCGGCGACGGATCAACGCGACGCCCAGCCCCGCTGCGCTCCACCACGGAAAACTACCAGCGGGCGCGTGGAACGGAGCCAGCCTGCAGCTGCACCCCGACGACGAGCCGTCGAACTTTTCGTCGTCGCTCGTACCGCCCGTGGACGCGCCGCCCGCGCCGCCCTCGGGCAGAACCAACTCCCGCGGGGCAAGCCCCTGGTCGATTTGCTCGAGGTAGGCCACGAGCTGATCGAGCGCCTGTTCGCTGAGAGCTGCGGTGTAGCCGTGCAGACCCAGCGCATTGCGCGTCGTCAGCACGTCGCGTAGCGTCGGCGCCGAACCGTCGTGGAGATAAGGCGCGGTCTGCCAGATCCCGAGTAGGGTCGGAGTGTCGATTCCCAGAAGCTCGTCCCCCAGCCGGGAGCCCGAGTATTCGGTCAGAGTTCCGACGTCGTGAAGGTCGCCCGCCGCGCTGTCGGTGAAATCCTCCCCCGCGTGACAGCTATTGCACCCGAGCTCGAGAAAGATCTCGCGCCCGGAAGCGGCGTCGTCGGTGAGGGTGCCGTCGGAGTTGCGGAAAGGACTGCGCGGGATGGCGTCGAGGGAAGTGACATAGGCGGCCAGAGCATCCAAATCCGGATCGAGCCCCGCCTTGGGATCGCCCAGCGGATCACTGCGTGTTCCCATTTGGAACTCCGCGGGAGGGATGAACCCGAGCCCGCCTTGATGAGCGCGAATCGGACCATCGAAGTCCTGGATCTCATCGAAGTTCCCCGACCAATGCACTCGGCCGTGACCCATCCCCCGCCGTCCGAGCATCGAGGTCGTGTTGCGGAACCCCTCGCCCCGATCGAAGAAGTCCCAGACCCGGCCATCCTCGAACCCATCGAGGTGGCACGATGAGCAGCTCACGTAGCCCTCACTCGCCATGCGCTTGTCCTCGGCGTTGGCGAACACCTGCTTGCCCCGCAAGAGTTCCGCCGAGAGCTTCTCGTCGGCGACCAGGGGAACTTCGGCCGCGATGCGGGTCGCCGGGTCGATACCCGCGAGCAGATCCGCGACGTCGTAGACGACGAGGGTGCGCGACAAGTCGGCAAGAACCGCGAGGCGACCACCCGGGCCCAGCACCGAGGCCACCGGACCCATCAATTTTTCCCCGCGCAGCGCGGTGACGAACGACCTGTCGAACGCATCCCGCAGCTCGACCAGATTCGAGCCGAACACACTGACGAAAGCCCAGTCACCGAGGCCCGTGAAGGTGACGTGGCGCGGCAGATTGCGATCGTCCAGGTCGATGCGCTCGTCGAAAATCTCCGCGCCGTTCGTCAGGTCCAGAATGGAGACGAGCGGGCGCACCGCATTGTCCTGGGTGAGCGCCTGACCGTCGCGCATGAGACCGCGCGCCATGTTGTCCTTTTTCGAGGGAACCCAGGCGCGGGTCCCGTCGGGGGTGACGGCCACCGAAAAGACGTAGTTCGGCAGCCCCCGACCCTGCACGTCGCTGTCCGGGGTGGTGGTGTCCTCGATCAGATCGTAACGAACCACCGTGTCGAGCGTCTCGGCGTCGAGGCGATACACCTCGCCGCCATCGTCTGGCGAGATGAAGCGCGTCACCCACAGATCAACCCCATCCCCCGAGATGGTGATACCTCGGAGAAAGGGCGCGACTTTTCTCCGTGCGACGATCTCGTGGCTGGCTCCTTCGATGCGCGCCACCTCGCCGAGAGCCATGAGGGTGACGTAAGCGTCTCCGCTCGGCGAAAACACGATGCCCGCCGGCTGGCTCGCGTACGGCAACCGGAAGAAATCGACGGTCCTTCGCTCGTCCAAATCGACGAGGGCCACCGCGTAGTCGTCCTGATGCACGACCCAAAGCATCCCGTTCGGCGACAGCGCCAGTGCGACCGGCTGCTCGAAGACCTCGATCTCGGCGACCTTCTTCAAAGTCGCCGCGTCGACCAGGGTCACGGTGCCGTTGTCCGTGTTGGCCGTGACGAAGAGCCCGCGCTCCTCGTCGAACAGGAGACTTGACGAGCTCTGCGGCGGCTCCGCCGTCGGCGCCGTGTGGACCGTGTGCACGAACGAGGAGCTCGCAAACCCGCCCTCGTCCTGGGCGAGTGCGCTCACGGTGTAGTGCCCTGGCTGGGCGTAGGTGTGCTCGACGGTCGTCTCCGAAGCAGAAAATTCCGTCGTCGTACCGTCGCCGAAGTCCCACCGGATCTCCGCCGTGCCCGCGGCGTTCGAGAGCTCGGCGGAAAACTCCGTGCTGGTCCCGTGCAACGTGGCAGGCGGGGGCGAGAGACTCAGCTCCACGGCGTCGGCCCGCCCGCTCCAGAGGAGGGCCAGGAGCGGGCTCGAGACGATGGAGATGCGGAGGGCGTGCTTCACTGCGTCGTGAAGGTGGAGCGAAACATTTCCGCAATCCCGTTGCCGACGTAGTCTTTGACGCCGCCCGCCGGAAGCACGATCTCGTACTCGGTGCCCGGCGCGAGGTCCTCGTCGGGATCGAAGTGCAGCACGCTCATGTTCACGCCCCACTTGCCGGCTAGCGGCTGTCCCCCAACCGGACGCACGATGAAGCTTCGATGGTCGACCGTGGCGAGCTCCACGTTGTCCGTGAAGGAGATGCCGATCCGGGTGGTGACCGCCTGACCCGCGGCCCCGTCTTTCGGGATCACGGTGTCGACGGCCGGCGGCGTGGTGTCCGGCTTCGTGTCGTGCACGGCGATCACCGTTCCGGCGTACTGGTTCGTGACCGGGGAAAGCTGATCATCGGACATGATGAGGAGGTTGCCCACCGCGACCGTGAACTGATCGTCGTTCTCCGAGAGATCCCGCCTGCCGTAGATGTCCCTCTCGAAGGTCATGTTCGACAGGTTGCTCACGTCGATTTTCGTGGCGCCCGGCTCCGGGCGAATCCGACCGGCGAACATGAAGCCATCCTGGAAGCTCATGTACTCGAAGTAGCCGCCAGGACGATTCCCCGGCACGAGCTGGATGTCGGTCGGGTTGCTGAGCACGTCGTAGACCCGGATCGGGTTCAGCAGATAGGCGTGGTGATTGTAGAACGCGCCGATGTAACTTTCCTGACCCGGCGAGAGCGAATCGAGAAGGATGGGGTGCATCGGGTCCGAGATGTCCAGCGTGGCGATGCCCGCGTTGTTCTTCGGCGTGGTCACCACGAGCGTGTTGCCGACGGGAAAGAGTGGCCCGGCAAGCACGCCGCCGAGGTTCGCCACTCTCCCCACGAGCGACGCGTTCTGAGGATCGGCTGCGTCGATGATGTGCAGCCCCGTGTTCGTGCCGCCGACGTAGATCACGCTGCCTTGCCAGGCGACACCCCACACGGCTTCGGTGAAGTCACCGTAGTTCACGCCCTGGATGTCGATGCCCTTGACGTGCTTCGGGTCTCTCACGTCGGTGATGTCCCAGAGGTCGACACCCTTGCCCTGGATCGTGACCGAGTAGAACTTGCTGCCGTACTTGGCGAAGGAGACTTGATGCCCCTCGGCTTCCCCACACCGCGTGCAATCGTTCGGGCTCAGCATGTGCGAGAGCTGCTGCGGGTCGGTCGGGTCGGAAATGTCGTAGATGGAAAACCGCGAGTTCCCGGTGATCTGCAGATAGCCGTTGATGATCGAGGGTTGATTGTGATGCTCCGATTCGAGCGTGGGCGAGATCAGCCCCTTCCGCCATTGGTCCTTCGGAATGTCGACCATGTCGGGCGAGTACTCGTCGTTCGGAATCGTGCCTTCGGGCGCCGCCGGCGGTCCGTCGTCGATGATCGTTCCTCCGCTACCCCCCGTCCCGCTCGCGCTACCGCCGCTCGCGGCGCCACCCGTGCCACCCGCTCTACCGCCCGTGGCGCCCGTCCCGCTGCCGCCCGTCGACGACCCGCTGCTCCCGCCAGTCCCCCCAACGCCGCTGATGCCGCCCGAACCGCCGGCGGTTGTGGCCCCGCTTCCGTCAGCTGCCCCCGTCGTGCCACCTTCACGGCCGGAGCAGCCGGCGAGTCCGCCCAGCGCCAGCGCGACTGCGCAAACTCTGGCTCCCTGGATTCTTGAAGCTTTCATCGCTTGTTCCACCACTCATCACACGCAGGCGAGCGACGAGGCAGACGATGATTTTCACCTCGGTTGCATGGAATTTTCTAGGTCGCGCACCCCGTACTCGCCCGGAATTTTCCAAAGCGATCCTCGCTCGCGATCATCGATGGAAACATGAGCGGCGCTTGCAGTGGGACCACCGATGGAGCACCTCAGGTTGAGTCACAACAGACCCCGGGAGCGCGGCGGGTAACTTCATGCCCCAAACACGGGCCTCCCCGTCACCACTTCACGACGGCAGGCAAAGCGGATGAGCCCCCTGGTCGCAGGGCGCGAGCAACTCGCTGACCCGCGGTGGCGGCGTCCGCTGCGCTCTGCAGCACGGTGCATTGCTTCCGCCCCGCCTGAGATTTCGCAACTCGTACCGGAGGCTCCGCTCGGCGCCCCGGCCGAGCTGGGTGAGTCCGACAGGGCCCGGGAGACTCGCCTCGAAGCGACCCGTCTCCACCAACCCAGACGCGTCAAATCCCAGTCAAGTTCGGACCTTAGCGAAGGGGATACTTCGAAACATTTCCGAAATGGTCTCTGCGCTATGGCACGTGCGCTTCCTCCGGCGTAACCCCCACACACACCCGGGGTGCCGGGAAGCCGGAGCCGACTCCGGTGGTTTTCACAGCGCGGAATCCTACCGCGACCAAGTTCTCCCTTTTTTTACCGTGGCCGCAACGGGCCCCAACCAGGACAGGCATAGGACTATGAGTAACAGCCGTTCCCAGGCAATCGCCGCCATCTCGAGCTACCAGTCGAGCGCGGCTCCCCTCGATTACGCCGTGCAGCCGGCGGGCGAGTTGTTCGGACAGAACGTCTTCGGCCATCAGGCGATGCAGAAGCACCTCCCCAAGGCGGTGTACAAGTCCCTGCTGAAGACGATCGAAAAGGGTGATGTCCTCGATGCCTCGATCGCGGATACGGTTGCCGCGGCCATGAAGGACTGGGCCGTGAGCCGTGGTGCCACCCACTACGCACACGTCTTCTATCCCCTCACCGGCTGGACCGCCGAGAAGCACGACAGCTTCCTCGCGCCGAGCGACGATGGCCGCGCCATCACCGAGTTCGCCGGTAAGACCCTGATTCAGGGTGAGCCCGACGCCTCGAGCTTCCCGAACGGTGGCATCCGTGGCACCCACGAAGCCCGCGGTTACACAGCGTGGGACGTCACCAGCCCTGCCTACCTCCTCGAGAACCCGAATGGGATCACTCTCTGCATCCCCACGGCGTTCGTGTCGTGGACCGGCGAAGCTCTCGACAAGAAGACGCCGATCCTCCGCTCGCAGGCCGCTCTCAACGCCCAGGTGCAGCGTGTCCTGAAGCTCTTCGGCCACGATGACATCGCCCCCGTCAAGTCGTTCGCCGGCGCCGAGCAGGAGTACTTCCTGATCGACAAGAAGTTCTACAACCAGCGTCCGGACCTGATGCTGGCGAGCCGCACCGTCTTCGGTGCTCCGCCCGCCAAGGGTCAGGAGTTCGACGACCACTACTTCGGTGCCATTCCGGAGCGCGTGCTCAGCTACATGTTCGAGTGCGAGCGTGAGCTCTTCAAGCTCGGCATCCCGGTCAAGACCCGCCACAACGAGGTGGCCCCCGGACAGTTCGAGACCGCCCCGGTGCACGAGAGCGGCAACGTCGCCACCGATCACCAGCAGCTCGTGATGCTCACCCACAAGCGCGTCGCGGAGAAGTACGGCCTCTCCTGCATCATGCACGAGAAGCCCTTCGCCGGTCTGAACGGCTCGGGCAAGCACCTGAACTACTCGTTCGGCAATGCCACCCAGGGCAACCTGCTCGATCCGGGTGACACTCCGCACGACAACATGCAGTTCCTCGTGTTCTGCGGCGCCGTCATCCGTGGTGTCAGCAAGTACGCTCCGATTCTGCGTGCTGCGATCGCTTCGGCCGGCAACGACCATCGCCTCGGTGCGAACGAAGCTCCTCCGGCCATCATCTCGATCTTCCTCGGTGAGCAGCTCGCCGACGTGTTCGATCAGATCAAGGCAGGTGGCGCCAAGTCGTCCAAGGCCAAGGGTACGCTGGAGATCGGCGTGGACAGCCTCCCCAAGCTTCCGAAGGACGCCGGGGACCGCAACCGCACCAGCCCCTTCGCCTTCACCGGCAATCGCTTCGAGTTCCGTGCCGTCGGCGGCAACCAGACCATCGCTGGTCCGCTCGTCGCCCTGAACACGATCTTCGCCGAGTCGGTTGACTACATCGCCAGCGAGCTCGAGAAGGCCACCAAGGGCGGCAAGACCCTGGCCGCGGCCGTCCAGGACGTCCTCAAGGGCATCATCGACGAGCACGGCAAGGTCATCTTCAACGGCAACGGTTACTCCGAGGAGTGGCACAAGGAGGCGGAGACGCGTGGTCTTCCGAACCTCCGCACCACGCCCGACGCCCTGCCGGCGCTCGACAGTGCGGAGGCGAAGGCGCTCTTCGACAAGTACAACGTCCTTACCCCCCGCGAGCTCCACAGCCGCTACGAGACCTACCTCGAGCAGTACGTGAGGCACGTCAACGTCGAGGCAAAGCTGGTGACCAAGCTGGCCAAGACCTCGATTCTGCCGGCAGCCCTCCGTTACCAGGGCGAGCTGGCGCAGATCGCTGCCAGCGCCAAGTCGGCGGGTGTCTCCACCGACACCTCCACCCTGGAGGAGGTCTCCGGCCTCGTCACCAAGCTGAGCAGTGGTCTCAAGACACTCGGTGCCACCTCGGCGGACGCCAAGGGCGAGGGGCTCGAGGGCGCGCAGCACTGCCGTGACGTGGTGATCCCGGCGATGCTCGAGATTCGTTCGGCAGTCGATGCTCTCGAGGGCCTCCTTGCCGACGACCTCTGGCCGCTCCCGACCTACCAGGAGATGCTCTTCATCAAGTGATGAGAAGAGCGCCCGCACACCGCGGGTGAAGTCGACAAAGGCCCGAAGCTCACGCTTCGGGCCTTCGTCATTTGAGAGCAAGACCAGTGACAGCGAGTCCCCCTGGGGTTTTCCCGCCGGGCGAGACGCCCAAAGGCCCCGAGAGCCCAGCTCGCGAACGATGTTCGCTCGAAACCCGCACTACGCCGTCTGCTCTTGCATCAGTCCGGGGCTCGCTCCCCGTCCCCCGCGGTGAACACCGCTCCTCGCTCGAAAGGCATGGAATGCCAGGGTCAGCTCGAGGATCCCGAACACCGACGCGTACGCACCGATCCAAAATGCAAGAGTCAGGGCCCCCGCGAACGGTGCGACGATGAGCAGTACGCCGAAGAGACACGACACGATCCCCAAGAGGAGAGCTGTGCCGCGACCGTGCGCACCCTTGGGTCTGGCGATCGCGAATGCCACTTCCGAAGCACCGCGTGCCAGTGCCCACACGGCCGTCAGGATGAAGAGCACTACGATCGCGCCGGCCGGGCGAGTGAGCATCAGCCATCCCACCGCGATCCCAGCGACACCGGAAAGCGCCAGGTACCACGACTTCTCCCCAATTGCGGACACGAGGGAAAAGACGCCCTCGACGAGCACCCAGGCCGAGAGGAGAAGGGCCATCGCACCGAGGGCCGGGCCGGGCGAGGTGATGAACAGATAGGCGGCGACGAGCGCGACCAGACCCCGCAGGGCCAGAAGTCCCCAGTGCCCTGAGGCGTACGTGACGGCGCGGCCCACCCTTCTCGAAGCAAAATCGATCAGGGAGTGCGCTTCGTGCTCGGCTTCCGTGACCGAGACTCCCTTCTCATTCATCAAGTACTGCGCCAGTCGGGCCTCGACTTCCGCTCTCTCTCCTGCTGTCTCCATGGGTCCCTCCCTCTTGCGACAAAGGGTGGACCTCCTCTCGAGCCTGGGCAAAGCCGGCGGCGCTGGTCACCGGGGCGCACCCCATCCTTCTCCGTGCGGTGACACTCTTGAGGTGCCCTCTCTCCGACACAGGCGAAACACTTTCTCCCGTCCGAGAGGCAGACCGGGGCGCGGACTCCCGGGCCGGGAGCAGACTCGGGTCGAGCCCGTCCCCCGGGAGACAAAGAAGGGGAAATGTGCCATGGTCGAGCCAATTCAGGCTCGCCAAGAGCGATTTGCACGCCCCGCGATCGTCTGATTCACTCCTCGCCCCCCGCGCGTTTGGCGCGGGCTGGATCCCGGAGATTTTTCCCAGTGACTACCGTAGGCATCGTCGGATGGCGCGGCATGGTCGGCTCCGTTCTGTTGGAGCGCCTGCGCGCCGAAAATGACTTCCAGCACTTCGACCCCGTCTTCTTCTCGACCTCTCAGGCCGGGGAGCTCGGACCCGATGTGGGCAAGGGCAAGAAGCCCTTGAAGGATGCCAAGGACGTCAAGGCGCTTGCCGAGATGGACATCATCGTGAGCTGCCAAGGTGGTGACTACACCCAGGCCGTTCACTCCGATCTGCGAGGCTCCGGCTATCAGGGCCTCTGGATCGATGCCGCATCGACCCTTCGCATGGCCGACGACGCGGTGATCGTCCTCGACCCAGTGAACCGACGCGGCATCGACCGCGCCCTCGAAGGTGGCACGAAGGACTTCATCGGCGGCAATTGCACCGTCAGTCTGATGCTCATGGCCATCGGCTCCCTCTTCGAGAAGGGTTGGGTCGAATGGGTGAACGCTGCAACGTACCAGGCCGCTTCCGGCGCGGGCGCTCGCAATATGCGTGAACTGGTGCACCAGATGGCCGCGCTGGGCGCTGCCCCGGCCGCCTCAGACCCGGCGGCGGGCATCCTCGAGCTCGATCGACAAGTGGCTGGAATCATGGCGGGCAACGAATTCCCGAAGAGCGAGTTCGGTGCCGCACTCGCGGGAAGCCTGATCCCGTGGATCGACCGCGCTGTCGAAGCCGGGCAAACCCGCGAGGAGTGGAAGGGCCATGTCGAGACCAACAAGATCCTCGGCCTCGATCCCGAGGTTCCCGTCGACGGCGTCTGTGTCCGCATCGGAGCCATGCGTTCTCACAGCCAGGCCCTCACGGTGAAGCTCACGAAGGACGTGCCGCTCGCGGAGATCGAAGCAACGCTTCGCTCCGGCAACGAATGGGTGGACTTCGTGGAAAACGAAAAGGAAGCCACTCTCGCCCGCCTCTCGCCCGCCGCTGCCTCAGGGACGCTCACCATCCCCGTCGGCCGCGTTCGCAAGATGAAGCTCGGCCCCGAGTATCTCTCTTTGTACACGGTCGGTGATCAGCTTCTCTGGGGCGCCGCCGAACCGCTTCGCCGCGTGCTCCT
>JBNKGC010000108.1:0-18986 GCA_050289625.1 Polyangiaceae bacterium
GGGTGAGGAGGAGCGGCTTCGCCGCGACGACGAGGGGGGCGGGGCCGCCCCCCTGAAGAGACGAGGGGGGCTGGGAAAGCCCCCCTAAAAAACCAGAGGCGCGTCGGTGTCCTTTTCCCTACATTCACCGTCGTGACTGCTACCACGTCTGGGTCCAGCGAGCGTCCCCGCATCGAGCATCAGGATCGCAAGCCGTCATGGCTCAAGGTCAAGGCGCCGGGTGGGTCCAACTACGCGCACATCAAGCAGACGTTGCGCAAGCTCGATCTTTACACCGTCTGTGAGGAGGCGCGCTGCCCGAACGTCGGTGAGTGTTGGGGCGCAGGCACAGCGACCGTGATGCTTCTGGGCCACACGTGTACGCGCGGATGCCGCTTCTGTGCGGTGACCACCGGCAACCCCCGAGGTGCCGTCGACCCGCGCGAGCCAGAGCACGTCGCCAAGGCGATCGCGCAGATCGGTTTGAAATACGTGGTGCTCACGATGGTGGATCGCGACGATCTCCTCGACGGTGGCGCGGCGCACATGGGCAAGGCCGTCCGCGCTCTGCACCGCCTTCAGCCTGATCTCCTCGTGGAAACCCTCGTGGGTGATTTTGGCGGTCGAAAGCGGGACATCGCCGCGATGGTCGATTCGGAGCCGGACGTGTTCGCTCACAACATCGAGGTGACGCGTCGACTGACCCCATTCATCCGTGACCAACGCTGCGACTACGATCTGTCGCTCGACGTGCTCCGCTACGCGAAAGACCGAGCTCCCGAGCGTTTCGTGAAAAGCTCGATCATGGTGGGCATGGGGGAGGAGGACACCGAGATCTATGAGACGATGCGCGATTTGCGCGCAGCCGGTGTCGACATCGTGACGCTGGGGCAGTACCTGCGACCCACTCCGAAGCACGCGCCGGTTCATCGCTTCGTCACGCCGGAGCAGTTCCAGTCGTACGAAAAGGCGGGTCACGAGATGGGATTCAAGTTCGTGGCCTCGGGAGCCTTGGTCCGTTCGAGTTACCATGCCGCGGAGGGCTTCGTTCAGGCCCAACTGCGACCGAATCGAGCTCCGCTTTCGGGAGAAGCTCGCCCGTCAGGCTCGACTCTGACGGAGGCTTCGGGGACCCAGCCTCAGTTGCTCAGTCCGGCGTCGCTCGTTCGCCGAGGCTGAGGCGGCGGCGCTGAAAGGGCCCCCCACCGGTCAGACTCGCCTTTGAGTGTCGCGGGTGTCGACTTGCGGGCCAGCCGTTCATCGCCCGGCGGGACGTGCCGTTTGTTGTTCCGGAACGGCGCGGGGAGTCAGCGCAGGCCGCGCGGGGAGGAACGAACGACCATGGGGGATCCTGTCGACAGTCAGCTCGTGATTCGCGTGGTGGAGAAGCTCGCGGAGCCTCCATCCTATGCGCCCGAGGGTGCAGCTGGGTCCATTCTGACTGCCGCAGCAGCGTCGTTTGGAATTCGACCCAGTCACGACGAGTTGACGCAGCCCACAGGATTCGATCCAGAGGCGGCAGCCCTCTTCGAAGCGATCGTGGAGAGCGCCTATCTGGTGGCGATGGCTGGCGGCACATTCGACGGACTCGAGCGTCAAGCATTCCGACAAGTCGTCTTGACCGCCTGTGGCGGAGCGGTGCTGGAACCGCAAGTCGACGAACTCCTGGGCGATCTGGCCGCTCGTCTGGTCGGACAGGGGCTCGATCAGCGCATCGCTGCGGTGGCGGGGGCCGTGCGGCGAGGTGTTCATGCGCACGAGGTGCTCAGGATCTCGGTGCTCATCGCTCGAGTGTCGGGAGGTGTCCGTGCGCCAGAGCGTGAGGTGCTCGATCGATTGGCGCGCGGGTTCGATGTCTCTCCCGAAGCCGTCGCGCGAACGCTTGATGCAGCCGAGCGCGCGTAGCCGGAGATGCGCGTTTCCTGAGTGGCCAGGGCGCATGGCGAGACCGCCGAAGGTGCGCTCTCGGTGCGTCGCGGTCGCCGGAATCACTCGCATGAAGGTGACCTGCGAAGCGTTGTGCGCACGTCGACCAGTGGCTCTACCGTTCCGTTTCGCTCGAAATTCGCTTGTCGAGAACGCGCCGGGCATGCGGCCCTTCGTTGCGCGGCCGATGCGGTCTTCGAAATCGCGAGCGGGCTTCCATCCGGCGGCCCTTCGACTAGGCTGCCGTGCACCGCACCGAACGCCATGGGGATGAGCTCTCAGCAAACCTCCGCAGACCGACCGGATGTCCTCCGCGTCCTGCGGGATGATGGAACCCTAGACGAAGCCAACGACCCGGGCCTCGCCACGGAAGAAGTGGTGAGCATCTACCGGAACTTGGTCATGACCAGGACGTTGGATCAGCGTCTTGTGGCCCTCCAGCGGCAGGGGCGGATCGGCTTTCACGTCGGCTCGCTCGGCGAGGAGGCGGCGATCTTGGGTTCGACGTATGCCATGCGCGAGACCGACTGGATCTTCCCGTGCTACCGGGAGTTCGGTTCGGCGCTGATGCGTGGGCTCGATCTGCAGCGCTTCGTCGACAACATGTTCGGCAACGCGAACGACACGGTGAAGGGTCGACAAATGCCTGACCACTACACCTGTCGGGAGAAGCGTTGGGGGTCCATCAGCTCGCCGGTGGGCACACAGATCACGCAGGCCGTGGGGTTCGCCTGGGCGGCGAAGATCGACGGAAAGGACATCGCGAGCCTGGTGTACTTCGGCGACGGAGCGACCAGCTCATCGGAGTTCCACAACGGGATGAACTTTGCCGGCGTGTTCAAGGTGCCGACGATCTTTTTCTGTCGGAACAACGGATGGGCGATCAGCGTCCCTACCGACCGGCAGACGGCGTCCGAAACTTTCGCCGAAAAGGGCGCAGCGTACGGAGTGCCCGGCGTGCGCGTCGACGGGAACGATCTCTTCGCCGTGGTGGCAGCAACCCGCCAGGCAGTGGAGCGAGCCGCCAAGGGTGAAGGGGCAACGCTGATCGAGGCGCTGACCTACCGCATGGGGGGGCACTCGACGAGCGACGACCCCAATCGCTACCGGGCGGACGATCAGCTCAAGCCTTGGGTGGCCCTCGATCCCATCGAGCGGATTCGACACCATTTGGTTCACCTCGGGGAGTGGAGTCAGAGCCACGAGGAGGCGCTCGTCGCGGACATCGACACTCGCTTCAAGCAAGCGGTGGCCGTTGCCGAAAAGACACCTCCGCCTCCGCTCGAGTCCATGTTCGAGGACGTCTACGAGCGCCCGCCGTGGCACTTGGCGGAGCAGCGTGAGCAGCTCGTCAAGGGACCCCGGGCGCCGAAACCCCACTGACTGCCGTCGAGTCGCGACCGGCATCCTTGCCAGGCTTCTTCTTCGAGCCGATTGGAACATTCAATCAAATCATGCCCCAGATGAACATGGTTCAAGCCATCAACGACGCTCTCGGCGTTGCGATGCGCCGCGACAAGCGCGTGGTGCTGATGGGCGAGGACGTGGGCAAGGTCGGCGGCGTTTTTCGAGTCACCTCCGGGCTGTTCGACGAGTTCGGTGACAGCCGTGTCATCGACACTCCACTCAGCGAGGGGGGAATCATCGGCACGGCCATCGGGATGGCGATGTACGGTCTCGTCCCCGTTCCCGAGATCCAGTTCTCCGACTTCATCTGGCCGGCCTACGACCAGATCGTGAACGAGCTGGCGAAGTACCGGTACCGTTCGGGAGGCGAGTACCCTGCGAACATGGTCATCCGTACTCCGGTTGGCGGTGGGATCCGTGGTGGTCACTACCACTCGCAACACCCGGAGGCTCACTTCGTCTGCGTGCCGGGGATCAAGGTCGTCGTTCCTTCGAATGCGTATGATGCGAAGGGTCTCCTTCTCGCGGCGATCGAAGACCCGGATCCGGTGATCTTCTTCGAGCCCAAGCGGGTCTATCGCGCTGCCAAGGGCGAGGTTCCGAAGGGCGAGTACACCGTTCCGCTCGAGAGTGCCTCCGTGTCGCGCCCGGGAAAAGACGTCACGGTCGTCGCCTATGGCGCGATGCTCTACGAAGCGTTGGACGCCGCAGCCAAGGCGGCCGAAAAGGGCGTCGACTGCGAGGTCATCGATCTGCGCACGCTCTGGCCGGTGGACATCGAGACCCTCGAGGAGAGCGTGAAGAAGACTGGACGGCTCGTCGTCGTTCACGAGGCTCCCAAGACGGGAGGCTTCGGGGCCGAGCTCGTGAGCCTCGTGTGTGAGCGCGTCTTCTACCACCTGCAAGCCGCACCGGTGCGTGTCACGGGGTTCGATACCCCGTTTCCGTACACGCTGGAGACCGAGTACATGCCGCTGTCCCACAGAATTCTTCCGGCGGTGCTCGAGGTGGTTCGCGGATGACGCTTCGCGAAATACGTTTCCCCTATGGTCACCCCTCTCCGGCGCGGGGCGGGGTGAGCCGAAAACCCGCTCCCGCAGGGAGACGGGCAGTCCGGGCGTGCTCGGTGTTGATCCGAGCGTGATTTTTGGACAAACAGAAACCCCACTTGGCTCGCCACGCTCCTCCTTTCGGAGCCCCCTGAGGACGGGTGCGGCGGGAAATACGAGAGAAAAGATTCGCGAAGATGTCGACGTTCGAGTTCAAGCTGCCGGATATCGGCGAGGGTGTTACCGAGGGCGAAATCGTAAGCTGGCTGGTCAAAGTCGGCGACTCGGTCTCCGAAGACCAGGAAATGGTCGAGGTGATGACCGACAAGGCCACGGTCACCATCGGTGCTCCGAAGGCTGGTACGGTCAAGGAGATCCGCAGCTCGGAAGGTGACGTCGTTCCGGTGGGCGACGTGCTGGTCGTCTTCGAGCTCGGGGGAGGCGAGGAGGCCTCCGCGAGCGAGGGCGAGTCAGCTGCGACCGCCGTGGGTGACATCAAGGAGGAGCTTCCCGGGATGGCTCCCGCCCCCGCCGCCGCTCCTCAAGAAGCGGAGCCCACGAAGGAGGCGTCCCAAGCCGCACCTCAGGGCGACTACTTCAACGAAAAGCCTCTGGCCGCGCCCGCGACCCGCAAGTTGGCTCGTGAGCTCGGAGTCGACTTGAAGCAGGTCGAGCCGAGTGGTCCCGCGGGACGAGTGACGCGACAAGACGTGGAGAATGCGGCTGGTGGCGCGACTCCGGCGGCTGCAGCGGCTCCCGCACCTGCCGCTCCGCCTCCGGCACCGCTGCCGATCTCACCGCCGCGCGCGGCCGCAGAGGACGAGCGGGTGCCTATCCGGGGGCTCCGGAAGCGCATCTTCGAGAACATGGCGCGTTCGAAGCGAACGGCTGCGCACTTCACCTACGCCGACGAAGTCGAATGCACTCGCCTCGTCGAGGTGCGGGCACGCACCAAGAAGTATGCGGAGGAAGCGGGCGTCAAGCTCACGTTCCTTCCGTTCATCGTCAAGGCAGTCGTTTCTGCACTGAAGAAGAACCCGATGCTCAACACGTGGGTGGACGAGGCCTCGGGTGAGATGGTCCACAAGAAGAGCTACGACATCGGCATTGCAACGGCGACCAAAGCTGGTCTGATCGTGCCGGTCCTTCGTAGCGCCGATCGCCTCAGCATCGTCGAGATGGCTCGTGAGATCGATCGTTTGGCGACGGACGCGCGCAACGGCAAGTCGAAGCAGGAAGATCTCGGAGGCTCGACGTTCACCGTGACTTCGCTCGGCAAGCTCGGTGGCCTGTTCGCGACCCCGGTCGTCAACTACCCCGAGGTCGCAATTCTCGGCGTCCACGAGATGAAGAAGAAGCCGATCGTCGTCGACGACGAGATCAAGATCGGGCAGGTGATGGTGCTCAGCCTCTCCTTCGATCATCGCATCATCGACGGTGACGTCGGCGCGTCGTTCGCGCAGGACGTGATCCGTCTGCTGTCCGATCCCGATCGTATGCTCGTCGAGATGAGCTGAATGGGCCGTCACCCCGCCCGGGTGACGGATCCTTTTCGGTCGTCTCCGAAAGCGCCCGCCGGTTCGAGTCCGCGGGCGCTTTCTTCATTTCTTCACCTACCACACGGGTTCTCTCGTGCGGTGAGTACGGACGCACCACACGAGGAACAGGGAAAGCGACCATCGCTTCAGCGGAATATTCGGCTCGTGGTCGAGATGTTTCGGCATTCGTCACATGAGCCGACAGTAAACTACATGTGTGTAACTGGCTGCTCGCGTGGGAGATGGTGGCTGTCTACAGCCTCCGACGGCACTTTTTCCCGCTCCGATCGGTGGCCCATTTCTCGCGACTGTCGTAAGCCCCATCCACCGCGGGACGCTCCGCCGAGTGCTGCACAGTGCAGTGCAGCAGAGTGCAGCACAGTGCAGCGCTTTTCGGTTCGAACTCCGCGGCTTCGTGACCGACGCCTCGCTCTCTTTCGTGTCTCGTTGTAGCCTCTGAAGCGGCTTCCCATTCGCTGCCGGGCATCCCATGAAAGTAACGTTCAAATCGGTTGTCATCTCGGTGACGCTCCTGACGAGCGCTCCTTGTTTCGCTGGTGAGTCACCCAGCGCCGCAGACATCAAGCGAGCGGCCGCGGCATTCGACAAGGGTCGTGATGCGATTGAGGCGGAGGAATACGTGGAGGCGGCGGAGCGGTTCGAGGCGGCGGACGCCTACGCGCCGAGCGCTACGGCCCTCAAGCTTGCGATCGCCGCTCGGATGGAGGCAGGGCACCTGGCGCGCGCGGCGAGTTTGGCGGCGCTCGCTTTGGAAAGGCACGGGGACGACGAAGAGATCGTCGAATCGGCCAACTCCGTCATCGCAGAGGCATCAGCGAGCCTGCACCGCATCGACGTCCGATGCGATGACCCTTGCGATCTCGTGCTCGACAACAAGATCGTGCACGGCTCGCAACGTTCGACCCGGACCGTGTTCGTGAACCCTGGTACGCACACGCTGCGAGCGAGCTGGTCAGGGGGGCGAAATTCCTCGGAAAGCATCGAGGCGTTCGCGGGAGGAAGCAGTGACGTCGAGTTCGAGGCTCAAGAAGTTGCTGCGGAGGCGGACCTGGGAACCTCCTCGGAGTCGAACGACTGGCCTAGCGACACCAAGACCGATCCCGCCGTTGACTCGACGGGCGATTCGGCGAAGGGGTGGTCCCCGGTGGTCTTTTGGACGGGCGTTGGTGTTACCGCCGTCGGCAGCCTGACCACCGTCATCCTCGGCGTCAAAGCCCAGAACGAACCGGGCGCGGATGCAGTCCGCGAAGGGTGCGTTGGCCAGGGAACCTCGTGCGAGCTGTACCAAGAAGGGCTTTCCAATCAACGAAACGCCAACATCGCTCTCGGCGTGACGGCAGCGGCCGGCGCGTTCACCGTCGTCACGGGGCTGTTCTTGACGGATTGGGGCAATTCCAACGAAAACGTGGGGCTTTCTTCGAAGAAGCGACAGGTTGCCCGGTCCGGGCTTTCGGTTCAGCCCTGGCTCGGCATCGGTGATGGTGCCACGCTCGGAGCGAGCGGGACATTTTGAACGGAGCGATACGTTAAGTGGCAGCGAGGCTGCTCAACATCGACGCTGGGGGGCGCCAGCACATCGACCGCTACGAGCTGATCGGGGAGATCGCTTCGGGCGGCATGGCCACGGTGTACCTCGCGCGCCTGACCGGCGTGGGCGGGTTCCAGCGGTTCGTTGCGATCAAGCGCCTGCACCCGCATCTGCAAGGTGAGAGCGAGTTCGTCGAGATGTTCCTCGACGAAGCCCGGCTTGCCGCGGGGATTCACCACCCGAACGTCGTGCCCATCCTCGAGGTCGGGGCGAGTGCCAACGGTTACTACATCGTGATGGAGTACATCGAGGGCGAGACCCTCGCTCGACTCCTCGCGCGCGCGGCGTCTCGGTCCGTTCGGATTCCGACGGGGATCACGGTTCGCATCTCCCTCGACTTCTTGGGTGGCCTGCACGGTGCCCACGAGCTCCACGACGAAAACGGCGATCTCGCTGGGTTGGTGCATCGCGACGTGTCGCCGCAGAATGTGCTGGTCGGCGCGGATGGCGTGGCCCGAATCACCGACTTCGGCGTCGCGCGGGCGGCGAGCCGGTTGACCGCGACGCGGGTGGGTCAGCTGAAGGGCAAGATTGCCTACATGGCGCCGGAGCAGGCCGCCGGTATCGAGGACCTCGATCGGCGCGCCGACGTGTTTGCCTGCGGCATTGTGATCTGGGAGACGCTCGCACAAAAGCGTCTCTTCAAGGCCGAGAACGAAGCTGCCACGCTGGCCCGGGTCATGAGTGAACCCGTGCCGGTGCTGCATCGGCTGGCGCCGCAGGTGCCCCGAGGCATCAGCGATGTGGTGATGAAGGCGTTGGAGCGCGAGCCCGACGCTCGGTGGTCGACGTGCTCCGAAATGGCGGATGCCTTGGAGGACGCCGCCGCCCAGACCAACGACGTGGCTGCGCCTCGCGATCTCCAGGCTTACATCGCCCAGGTCATGGGCGCCGAGATCCAGCAGCATCGTGAAGCGGTGCGCGCGTGGATTGCCAAGAGTGATTCGGCGCGCCACAGCTCGGTCGGACTGCTCGGTCCAGGGACGAGCGTCTCGGCCGCGACGATGGCCGTGCCGTTGGGGGATGCCAGCGCTTCCTTGTCCATGCTGACTGCGCAGCCTCCAAGCGGCAGCAAGCTAGGGCGGGTGATCGGTCTCTTGGCCTTGGTCCTCTTGGGTGTCGGCGGGTTCGTCGCCTACAAGACGTTCGGCGTCGCGACTGATCGGGTGGACCGTCCTCCTAGCGTTCAGGCAGCCCAGCAGGACGCTGCCCCGCCCGCAGCCTCCGACAACGACGTGTCTCCCGACGACGGCACCGGCTCGCCGAATGCCGAGCCTCCAAACGGGACAGCCGACGAGGACTCCGGGGAAAAGTCAGGCACGGACGAACCCCAAGCGCCGCCAGAAGGTGCGTCCGCGGCAGTTGAGCAGGACCCTCCGAGGGCGCAGGCCCCGGCCCCGCAGCGTCGCACCGAACGCCCGCCCGCCACACCCGCACCCACACCCACACCCACTCCCAAGTCCCGCTTCGACATCGGCGACAACCCGTACCGCTGAGGCGAGTGGCCGTCCCGTGCGTCCGATCCGCTTGCCGCGAGGACGCTCCGAAAATCGCGTGTCATCGTTCGGGACGCAGCATTTCGACCGCCTGGCTTCGGCGTGCGTAAAGGGTCGGCTTTTTCAGTTGCGCGACCGGTCGAAGAATTTGGTTCTGGGCCGAGAGGGCAGGGCGGTGAGCCGTGCTCCGAGCTAGACTATTTCCCTGCGACAGTGCCGGAAGCGATTCGCGGAGCGGTTTTTGGGAATGCCCCAACGATGCAACGAAGAAGGCGACGCGGCGAGGCGGGCCCTTGGCGGAGCGCGCAAAAAACAGCTGGTGGCGGTCGACGCTGCGGGCTACGAAGAAGCGGCCGCACCGCCGCCCCAAAAAGGGGGGGGCGTGACGTGCGAAGCTCCCTGCGCACCAGAATCCGAGGGCCGCAGGAACTTGCCGCCTGCTCGTCACGGGCGGCACCTGCTCACGTTGACAGGGGGGGTGGCGGCTGCTAGTTGTCGCGCCCCGCGCGAGCCGCTTCCGGAAGTACAAGTTCCAGTGTTTTCGGGTAGTTGCGAGTGCTGAGTGCCGATTCCCTCAGGAGCGAAACGTGGCCGTCAAGAGAGTCTGCTTGTTCACCGGAAATGCGAACCCGGAGCTCGCTGCGGACATCGCTCGTGAGCTGGATACGCCCCTGGGCGAGGCTCGGGTGTCGCGTTTCAGTGACGGCGAGACGTTTTGCGAGATCAAGGAGAACGTGCGCGGGCTCGATGCTTACGTCGTTCAGCCCACGTCCTCGCCGGTCAACGACAACTTGATGGAGCTGCTCATCATGTGCGACGCCCTCCGTCGCGCATCGACCGCGTCCATCACCGCGGTCATCCCGTATTACGGCTACGCCCGGCAGGATCGGAAGGTCGCGCCCCGCACGCCCATCACTTCGAAGCTCGTGGCCGATCTTCTGGTGGCCGCGGGGGTCGATCGCGTCGTGTGCGTCGACCTGCACGCCGGGCAGATCCAAGGCTTCTTCAACATTCCGTTCGATCACCTCTACGCCCTGCCGGTCTTCCTCAGTGACTATCTGACGCGTCAGTACGGTGAAGATGCGGTGTTCATTTCACCCGACGCCGGCGGCGTGGAGCGCACGCGCGCCTATTCGAAGCGGCTTGGGGCATCTTTGGCCATCATCGACAAGCGGCGCGAGCGTGCGAACGTGAGCGAGGTCATGCACCTCATCGGTGATGTGAAAGACCGCGACTGCATCATCGTCGACGACATGATCGACACGGCGGGCACCCTCTGCAACGCAGCGCGCACCGTGATGGACAACGGCGCGCGCTCAGTCGTCGCATGCGCGACCCATGGGGTCCTCAGCGGACCCGCGGTCCAACGGATTTCCGAGTCACCCCTCGCGGAAGTCGTCGTCACCAACTCGATCCGCCCCTCGGAAGAGACGGCAGGTTGCGAAAAGATCAAATTCCTGTCGATTGCCAAGCTTCTGGCTGAAGCAATCCGACGCATTCACAACAGCGACTCGGTGAGCTCGTTGTTCGTGTGAGCGCCGCAGGCGGCGCAAGAGATTTCAGGAGAGAAAGCCATGGAGCTCAGCAAGGTTTCAGCCACCGTTCGTACTTCCGGTGGCAAAGGTTCGGCCCGCCGCATGCGTGCTGATGGAAAGATCCCCGCAGTCACTTACGGCAAAGGCACCGACGCCACGCCGATCACGGTGTCGCCCGAGGAAGTCATCGACGTTCTCGAGAGCGAACGTGGAGTCAACTCGCTCATCGAGCTCGATGTCGATGGCAAGAAGAGCAAGTGCCTTCTGGGCGAGTATCAGTACCACCCGGTCAGCCGTGAGCTGCTCCACGTGGACTTCGTCGAGGTGGACACCTCGAAGGCGGTCGAGGTCAAAGTTCCTCTCGTGCTCACGGGCAAGGCCCAGGGCGTGGTGATGGGCGGCAAGCTTCGTCAGGTCTTCCTGCAGGTGCCCGTGCGCTGCATTCCGGAGAAGATCCCGGCCAAGTTGACCCACGACATCACCAATCTGCAGCTCGAGCAGCACGTTCATGCCGCCGACCTGCAGCTTCCCGAGGGAGTCGAAGTGCCCCTTCCGCCGAAGCGCACGCTCGTGGCCCTCGCGATCGACAAGCGCGCGAAGAAGGACGAAGAGAAGGGCGAGGGCGAGGCCGAGAAGAAGTGATCTTGATAGCCGGCCTCGGCAATCCCGGGGACCGCTATCGGGACACCCGGCACAACGTCGGTTTCATGGTTGTCGACCTCATCGCGGAGCGATGGGGTCGACCCCTTTTCCGCCATAAATTTCGCGCTGAAGAAGCCACCGTCGAAATCCGCGGCAAGACAGGTGCGGAGCGTGCGGTGCTCCTCAAGCCGCAGACCTACATGAACCTCTCGGGAGAGAGCGTTCAGCCTGCCGCGACGTTCTTCAAAATCGGTCCGCCCCAGATCATCGTCGTTCACGACGAGCTCGACGTGCCGTTCGGGCAGGTCAAGCTGAAGTCGGGCGGAGGTGATGCTGGGCACAACGGTTTGAAATCGGTAACCAATCGCTTGGGGACGAACGGCTATGTGCGCGTGCGAGTGGGAATCGGCAGACCGCCCCCCGACTTTCGGGGTGACGTGGCGGATTATGTGCTACAAGCCTTCGCCCCTGCGGAGCAGGTCGACCTCGATACCGTTGTTGGCCGCGCCGCGGACGCGGTGGAATGCATCGCCCTCGAAGGGTTGTCCGCCGCGATGAACACGACCAACCGCCGTCGATGAAGACGGTACTCCTTGCTCTCGACAATTCAGTCGGGGGCCACTGACCAAGAGGAGCCATATGACACAAGCACAAGCGGCGCTGCCGCTCCGGGAGTACGAGACGATCTACGTACTCCGTCCCGATCTCACCAAGGCTGTCGCCGAGAAGGTCGCCACCCGCGTCGAAGACGTCGTCGGCCGCGAGGGTGGAAAGCTCACGCTCGTCGAAAACTGGGGCCGTCGCTCTCTGGCGTACGACGTTCAGCACTACAAGCGTGGACACTACGTCTACATCAAGTACCTGGGCGGTGGTGAGACCGTTTCCGAGCTCGAGCGCAACTTCCGCATGCTCGACGAGGTCATGAAATTCCAGACTGTCAAGGTCGCTGATGGAATCGACCCGTCGACGGTTCAGGTCGACGCTGAGGCCACGAAGTTCGAAGCCGACGAACCGTCCGCCGAAGAGGAAGAAGTCGAGCTGACCCTCGAGCAGGAACTCGGCTTGGCCGAAGCGCCTCGCCCGCCGCGCGAAGCGAAGGCGAGCGATGAGGAAGACGGCGATGACGAGGGCACTACGTCCGAGTCCGACGAGGAGGAAGAATGATGAACGGTAGTACGAGTTCAGCCCCGAAGTCCGAGAAGGAATTCGGTTTTCGCGGTCGTGGACGTCGTCGTGGTTGTCCGTTCTGCTCGGACACGACCAACGTCATCGACTACAAGGACCCGGGCTTGCTCCGGTACTTCATCACCGATCGCGGCAAGATCGTGCCGCGTCGCATCTCGGGTGTGTGCGCAAAGCACCAGCGTGAGATTACGCTGGCCGTGAAGCGCTCGCGCAACATCGCCCTGCTTCCCTACACGTCGAACTACTGAGGAGGCGATCATGGCTACGCAGATTCAGGTCGTCCTCCAGGAGGACGTCGAGAACTTGGGTTCCGGTGGCGAGGTCGTTCGCGTTCGCCCCGGGTTCGCCCGGAACTACCTCATTCCCCGTGGCTTGGCGCTCCCGGCCACGAAGAGCAACTTGGCCCGCGTCGAGGAGCTTCGTCGCGTTTCCGAGCGCCGTGCCCAGACCGAGCTCGACGATGCGAAGGCTCTGAAGGGCAAGCTCGAGGCCAACGCCGTCAAGCTGTCGCGCGCCGTAGGCGACGACGGCAAGATGTACGGTTCGGTCACCGCCAAGGACATCGAGGCGGCATTCTCCGAGCAGGGTCTCGGCTTCGATCGGAAGAAGTTGCAACTCGCCGAACCGATCAAGAACCTCGGTTTGAGCGAGGTCGAGGTCAAGCTGCACACCGAGGTAACGGCGGTCCTTCGCGTCGAGGTGGTCAAGGGCTGAGGCCCTTCGCCACCGCGAGCGAGTACGACGAGACGCACATTGACGAAAGTCGCCGGAGGCGACTACACAGCGGAGACACCCCGGTGATCGAAAGGTCCCGGGGTGTCGCTCATTTGAAAGTCCTGCCCTGGGGAAAAGTCGTGGAACGCTCGTGGGAGAGATCTGGAAATGCTGTGGCTCGAAACAGCGATCCCGCTTCCGAACTGCGGCCGGCAGCCGGGCGCGTCCCGCCATCCGATCTGGACGCGGAAGCGGCGGTATTGAGCGCCGCGCTACTGCAACCGGAAGCTTTCGACACGATTCAGGAAATTCTGCAGCCTGAGAACTTCTACGCGGACGCGAACCGACGGGTCTACGAGGCGATCGTTGAGCTCCACGCGGCGTCGCGGCAGGTCGACGTGATCTCCGTCGCCGGGTTTTTGCGGGATCGCGGGCGCTTGGACCAGATCGGGGGCACCCCGTACCTGGCGCAGCTGGTCGACGCCACACCGGCGGTCGCCCACGTGGAAGAGCATGCCAAGGTCATCCGGGAAAAGTGGCGCCTCCGATCTCTCATCGCGACCTGCCAGCGCTTCGTCGCGGAGGGCTACGGGGAGTGCCCGGACGTGCAGGCGTTCGTCGACTCGGCCGAGCAGAAGATCTTCGAGATTGCCCGCGTGCCGAGCAGCTCGTCGGTCGTGTCCGTCCGGGAGGCGATCCATGACGCGTTCACCATTTTGAGCGAGGCCAGGCAGCGAGGGGGCGGCATCACCGGCGTGGAAACCGGTTTCGCAGAGCTCGATCGGCGCACGTCGGGGCTTCACAAAGGCGACCTGTATATCGTGGCGGGACGCCCCGGTATGGGAAAGACGTCGTTCGTCCTGAACCTGGCGGTGAACATCGCGGCTCTCGGTCGAGCTGCCGCGGAAGACCCGCACCACGACCAAACCAAGTCACCCGGCTACGGAGTGGCGTTCTTCTCCCTCGAAATGCCTCGCGAACAGCTCGCGGCTCGTATGCTGGCGAGCGAGGCGCGGGTGGACATGGCGAGCATCCGAAGTGGGCAAGTGCACGCAGAAGACTGGAACAAGCTGACCGAAGCGGCGGCGCGAATGGGTCGCTTGCCCCTGTGGCTCGACGACACGCCCGCCATTTCGCTGCTCGATCTCCGCGCGAAGATCCGGCGTCTGCAGGCGGAACTCAAGAAGAACGCAAATGGTCCTCAGGACCTCGGCCTCGTGGCAATCGACTACCTGCAGCTCATGTCCGGGCGGAAGGGAGTGACGAGTCGCGAACAGGAAATCAGCGAAATTTCCCGAGGTTTGAAGCAGCTGGCCAAGGAGATGGGCGTGCCCGTGATGGCGCTCAGTCAGCTGAACCGCTCGGTCGAAACTCGCACCACGAAGGACAAGCGCCCGCAACTGAGCGATCTGCGCGAATCAGGCGCCATCGAGCAGGACGCGGACGCGATCATGTTCATCTATCGCGACGAGTACTACTTCCAGGACAGCCCAGACAAAGGCCAAGCGGAAGTGATCGTGGCCAAGCAACGTAACGGCCCGACCGGAACCGTGAAGGTGAAGTTCACCCAGCAGTACACACGCTTCGACAACCTGGCGCGGGACGATTACGAGTTCGACGAGCTCGACGACTACGACGGGCAGTAGCTTTCGGCACCAGATCGCGCTTCGGCTTTCGCGCGCCCCCTTGGGGCGAGGGCGCGCGACGCCCTCTTTAGCCGCCACTCTCGCCGGCTAGCAGTTTTTTTCTCGGAAGCTTTGCAAAGCCCCCGCCCTACCGCTTCGCGGCAGGGTCCCACCCCAAGACCGCTTCGCGACGGTCCCGGCGGCAAGCCCGAGGCACGCGAGGCCAAAGGCCGAGGAGTGACGAGGCGGCGAGCACCGCCGCCGACCAAGTGGGAGGCGCCGGAGCGCAGCCGGACCGTGGGGTGAGGAGGCCGAATTCACATCGGCCGACGAGGGGGGCGGGTCCGCCCCCCTGAATCACAGCAGCTGAGCGATGCGCTCGAGAACGGGCCCGAGGCCGTCGCGGGTGGCGCCACTCACAAGGTAGAGCTCCTTGCCGATTTCCGCGAATCGAGCTTTGAGGTCGTCGTAGAGGTCGCGAACCTCGGTGATGTCGGACTTGCTGAGGGCGACGATTTCCGGGTACCGGGCGAGCTCGGGATCGAACTTTTCGAGCTCACGTCGGACCACGTGGTAGTCTTCGAAGGGTTCGCGGTCCTCATCCAGATCGATGGTGATCAGGTGCAAAAGCACGCGAGTTCGCTCGAGGTGCTTCAGGAAGCGAATCCCGAGGCCGGCGCCGTCGCTCGCACCCGGCACCAGGCCAGGGATATCCGCCACGACGAAGCTCTTGCCGGGGACCGAGTCGGACCAATCCTCGAGGCGCACGACACCGAGCTGGGGGACCAGGGTGGTGAAGGGGTAATCCGCCACCTTGGGGCGCGCGCGACTGACCGCCCGAATGAAGGTGCTCTTGCCCACGTTGGGAAAGCCGAGCAATCCGACGTCCGCCATGACCTTGAGCTCGAGACGCAAGGTCCGCCGCTCACCCTGAGTGCCTGGTTCGGCCGTGCGCGGAGCGCGGTCGACGGGGGTGGCGAAATGTTTGTTCCCTCGGCCGCCGTGACCACCCGCGGCCACGACCTTCTCGCTTCCGTGTTCGAGCAACTCGGCGATCGTTTCGCCGGTCTCGTCATCGTGGACGACGGTCCCGACTGGCACACGCACTCGCTCGTCCTTTCCGGACCGACCGTAGCAATCCCGCCCTTGGCCGTTCTGTCCCGCGGCCGCGACCACCGTTTGCGTGTGCTTCAGATCGAGGAGGGTGCCGAGCCCTCCGTCGGCTACGAACACCACGCTGCCTCCGTTCCCACCGTCGCCGCCCGAGGGGCCTCCGAAGGGAACGAATTTTTCTCGGCGAAAGGCCACACAGCCGTCGCCACCCTTGCCCGCCTGGACGCGGACGATGCACTCGTCGACGAATCGCACTCTGCCCCGCTCTATATCCCAATCGAGCCAATGTACCAGCCGCGACGCCTCTCTCCGCGCTCGAAGCCTGGACGGCGCGAGACGCTTGCCTCCGGGACCTGCGCCCGGAAGACTCCCGGCCATGAGCGAGCCCGAGCACTTTCGCCTCTGCAGTACCTGCAAACGCCCCATCCCATTCGAGAGCACGTACTACGTTTGCAGCGTCTCGACCTGCAATCGGCGTGCGACGGCTCTCTACTTCTGCTCCGTACCATGCTGGGACGCGCACGTTCCCGAAGCGCGGCACCGGGACGCGTGGGCCGAGCAGGAAACGGCCCCCTCGCGCGCCGAGTGGCTCGAAAAGCGGGCTGACTCGAGTGCGTTGTCAGGCCGCTCCAGTGACGATGGATCGGGGGAACCTCGCGCGGTGCGGCGCGTCGTGTCGACAGGAGGGCCGCAGGCAGCGGCGGCGGAAAGCGCGCCCGACGATCTGCCCGAGGACGTTTTGGTCGTCGTTTCCAAGCTCAAGAAGTACGTTCGAGCACGTTCCGGGTTCAACACCTCGGATGGTGTCGTGCAGGTACTTTCCGACCACCTCCGAGCTCTCTGTGGTGCCGCCATCCAGAGCGCCGCGCGCAATAGTCGGAAGACGGTTTTGGACCGCGATTTCGAGGCCGTTCTGTCGGGCAAGGGGACTGCTGACGAGTGATCAGCCGACGAGTGATAAGCTAAGGCCGTGACAGTCACCTCCGAGAACAAGGGCGAAAGTAGTCGCGACGGACAGGATCATGCCCAGCGCATCGCGGTCGTGGTCAACGGAAACGCGAAGAGCGTGACGTCCGAGGTGATCTCGACGCTGGATCAGATCCTCCTCGGCGGAGATCTTTTCGTGTCGCGTCGCATCGACGATGCGCGGGTGATTGCCGATACCCTCGTGGAGCGCGGCTACGGCACGGTGCTCACCGGTGGTGGCGACGGTACCTTCACGACGATGGTGACCGAGGTCGTTCATGCGGCTCGTCGCAGCGGACGGCGCTTGCCACGTTTCGGTCTCCTGAAGCTCGGAACGGGCAATGCCCTGGCCTGGGTCGTGGGAGCGAGCCGAGCCAAGGGGCGAGGGCTCTCGGCCGATGTTCAGCGCCTGCAGCGTGACGCGGGGAGTCGAGAGATTCGTCTGGTGGAAGTAGAGGGCTACCTGACACCCTTCTGCGGGCTCGGTGCGGACGCTCAGGTGCTCGGGGACTACAACCTGACGAAACGGCGCCTGGCCAAGACTCCGCTGAAGTCCGTCGCTCCGGGCATCGTCAGTTACGCCGTGGCGGCTACCACGCGTTCGATCCCGAGCTACCTTTTGCGGAAGATGTGTCACGCGCGCGTCATCAACGATGGAGCGCCCGCGTTCCGCGTCGGAGAAAAAGGCGCGATCATGGGGCGACCCATCGAAAAAGGCGAAACCATTTACGAAGGTCCCATGCGGCTCTGCTCCATGTCGACCATTCCGTACTATGGTTTTGGATTCCGGATGTTCCCCTTTGCCGACGAGCGCAACGACCGCATGCACCTGCGAGTGTCGACGATCACTCCTTACCTGTTCGTCCGACATTTCGGCGCGATCTGGCGAGGGGAGTACCACCGCCCCGACGTTCTGTTCGACTATCTCGTGGAGAAGGTCGTGATCGAGTGCGACCCCCCCACGGCTTTTCAGATCGGTGGTGACGCGCACGGAGAACGTTCTCGTCTCGCCGCCGGGGTGACACCGGAACCCATTCGCTTAGTGGATTTCTACGCCCCACCGAGCGCCACCTGAGATTCGTGCCCCCAATGAAGCTGCTCCGCGTCATCGTCAGCGATACCCACTTGGGCACCGGCCGGCGACGGGGCACCTTCAATCCGATGGAGGATTTCCACGAAGACGAGCGCTTGGGGGAGCTCCTCGATTACTACTCGACCGGGGTCTACGAAGACCACGAAGTCGAGCTGATCCTGAACGGAGACATCTTCGATCTGATGAAGGTCGAAGTCGGAGGCCTCTGGCCGATCAAGGTGACCGAGGCCCTGGCCGTGGAGAAGCTGAGAGCCTGCCTCGAAGGCCATCCCCGCGTGGTCGCGGCGCTCCGGAGGTTCGTCGAACGCCCTGGAAAGCGCATCACCTACATTCCGGGTAATCACGATCCGGAGATCCTGCTGCCATCGGTTCAGAAACTCTTCTGCAGCTACGTCGATCCTGAAGGGACTGGGGCCATCAGCTTCGTGACGACCAGCGAGGCATATTCGCTGCCGGAGGGCGTGCAAATCCGCCACGGTCACCAGTTCGAGGCGATCCACCGCTTCAACCTGTCGTCGCCGATGATCCCCTCGAAGCAGGGGGAGCCGATCTTGGAGCTCCCGTGGGGTAGTCGCTGGTGCATGGAGGTGCTCTTTCCCGCCAAGCGGAGGCGGTCTCACATCGACCGCGTCATGCCGTTCCGACGCTTCCTTCTGACGAGCCTGATGTTCGACTTCCGCTTCACCATGTGGTTTTGGATGCGCACGGTGGTGCACTTCCTCCGGTTTCGCATGAAGACCGTGCGCGGGTTCTGGGCACGGTTGCGCGCGATTCCCGGCGTCCTCAAGCAGGAGATCTTCGCCATCGCCGATCTCGACACGGCGGCGATTCGCACTCTGCGCCGCCTTCAAGGCGTGCACACCCTGATCGTGGGGCACTCCCATGGCCCGCGCGTGCGCACCATCGAAGGGGGCAAGCTGTACGTGAACACCGGCAGCTGGGTGCGCATGATCAATCTCGACTTGCACCACCTCGGGCAGGAAAACGGTCTCACTTACGCCCTCATCGAATACGACGCCGACGGTGAGCCGCAGACGTCGCTTCTCCGCTGGCGGGGGCTCCACCGGGAGTGCGAGCCGGTGCTGTATCAGGCGTAGTTTGTTGAGGGG
>JBNKGC010000109.1:0-18966 GCA_050289625.1 Polyangiaceae bacterium
GGATGCACAAGACCGACCGTGCTCGAGTGCTCTCGAAATAGGGGTCCGCAGCGAACTGGCCAGCCGAAGCGGCAACGTCGTCGATGAGCACAGGTTCCCGAGTTCGTCGCACGTAGTGCACGATCGACTCCGGTACCTCCCCGGCTGAAGTTTGGTCCGGTGAGGTATCATCGCTCTGGGCTTCGGCCGCCACCCGTAGGTCGCCCTCCCGAATCAGGATCAGGCAGGCTCGGCGCGCGCCACCCAGCTCGAGGCAGACTTGCAGGAGGGACTTGGCGAGAGTCTCCGGCATCACCACGCTCGAGATCGCCTGCGACGCCTTGAACACGGAGAGCAGGTCGAGCTCGCTTTCGCCCGTCGCCCGCGCTTCCTCCGGCAAAAATGGTCGCTCGAAGGCCTGGGGATGCTCGTGCCGGAGCTCCCGTAGCTTGCCCTCCGCGCCCCAGCGACGGAACCGCTCTCCCGCCTCGCGCACATAGGTGTCCGCAATCAGATTCAGTTCGCGCTCTCGATAGAACCTCGAGGCAACCTCGAAGGCCAGCGCCTCGTCCTGAACGAAGCCGCTGTCGCGCGCGGAACGGATCGCAAGCTCGAACAGCCGCTCTGCGCGGGTGTCTTCCCCGCGCAGGCGGGCGATCTCGGCACCGACCAGGGCGGCGCGGTCCGTGAAGGTTGCTGGGCTGCTCTTGGCCCAGCGCTCGAGTTTTCGGTGGGCGCCCATCAGAGCGTTCATTTGCGCACGTCGCTCATCCGGCGGGGTTGCGCTGTGCTGGGCGGCCAGCGCGAGTGCGCGGAAGAAGAAGTACTCCGCGATCTCGAAGAACGACGTGGACGTCCAGAGGAGCGGCTCCGCCTTCGACGCCGCCTCGAGCGCGGCGGGATAGTCGCAGGCGTAGACGCGTCCCTGGAGCTTCCGGATGTAGTGCCAGCAGGTCGAGATGGTGTTTCGCGGATCGCTGGCGAGGTGCCGCTCGAAAGCTTCCTCGTCGAAGTCGTCTCCGTCGAGCGAGGCTAGCGACGGCGTTTTGCCTCGGAGCATCCGCACGAACGCTCGATTCGAAACGGCGATGTCGAGCGCGAGTCCGAATTGGGCCTTGTGCATGAATGCCAGCGCCTCCTCCAAGGCCCTCTCGACATCCTCGAGTTGAGTCCCCTTCGCGAGGAGAAGCCCGATCAAACAGTTTTTAATGTAGCAAGCGAACGTCACATTGCCGGTGTCACGAGCCGCCTCGAAACCCCGACCGAGCAGTTCCAGACCGGTGCCGAGGTGGCCCGACCATGGCGCGATTCGGTACCCCAGAGCCCCATAAACTTGCGGCTTGAAGCGGAGCAGATCGTGGTTTTCGACGAGCGCGACGCCGAGCTTTCCGAAGCGGAATCCGGTCTCGTAGTCGTCGAAGCGGGGCCCGAGGACCGCGCCGAGCCAACTGTAGGCGACGCACGACGCATCGCTGGTGCCGTACTGGAGGCTGAGATTCGCCATGCGGCCAACGAGGAGGTCGCGAAGGTTTCCGTCGGTGAACATGGCAGGGGCCTCGAGAGACGTGAGGACCTCCATCGTCGCGCGGATCTCCGGATCGTCGGTCGGTGCAGCGTCGACGAGAGCTTCGATCGACCGGCCGGCGAGGTGTTCTTGGATGACCTCGTACTCCCGCCTTACGTCGTCGTCGGTGGGATGCGGTGGCCAGTTGACGCCGATGCTCCGGAGGTAGCCGAGGCACGCGTCCACAGCGAGGTCAGTCTGGTCCTTCGTGATGTAGATGGCGACGCGCGCGCACGTGACCGCTGCGTTGTCGCCGACGGTTGCGGCATGCGGTACCAGGGCATCGAGCCGTGCCTCCGCGTCGGTGAGCCTGCCGGTGAGGAACTCGCATTCCGCCCGATGGAGCTCGAGGGAGAAGACGAGATCGTGCCGCCGCCGCCACGAGCGGTCGTCGAGGAGCGCCGCGCCGGCCTCGAAGAACCGCTGAGCCGACGCATAGGCGGTTGCCCGCGAGGCCCGCATGCCGGCGATCAGGTCGAGCTCCGCGACGCGCTCCCGGTCCTCGGTGGTCTGGAGAACATCGAAGCTACGGTTGAACTGGTTTACGAGCTCGAAGCACCTGTCTTCGAGCTGGTCCGCGGAGGTGTCGGCGAGGAGACGTCTGCCGATTTCGAGGTGCGTGGTGCTGCGTTCGGCAATCGGGATGAGGGAGTACGCAGCTTCCTGGACCCGGTCATGCGAGAAGCGGTACGTTCCGTCGATCTCTAGAAGCAGGCCTCGATCGACGGCCGGGCGCAAAGCCCGCTCGGGGCTTTGGCCGAGCGCGGTTGCGAGCGTTTTGGTGTCGAAGTCTGCTCCGAGGCAGGCAGCGAACGAGAACGCTTTCCGCGTCCTGGCCGGGAGGTGGCGGGCGGTTGTGAGCAAGAGAGCGACCACGTTGTCCGAGTATGCTTCGGCGCGAATGCGCCGCACGTCCCAATGCCAATGACGCGCATCCGCGTCGAAGGCGATGAGCTGTCGCTGGTAAAGCATGGTGAGCAGCTGGACCACGAAGAACGGATTGCCCGCGGTCTTTTCGCGGACGACGCGTGCAAGGGGTTCAGCTGCGGCGAGACGAGTGTGGACGGTGTCCGCCACCAAGCGACCGACGTCCCGCTCTGCGAGAGGGCCGAGGGTGAGCTCCCGCAGACGCGCTCCGGCGTCCCGCATACGACTGAGTGCCCCGCGCAGTGGATGTGCCTCGTCCACTTCGCTCTCGCGATAGGTGCCGACGAGCAGGAGGTGGTGCAATTCCGAAGTGAGCATGAGGTCCGCAAGCAACGTGAGGCTTGCGGGGTCGGCCCACTGAAGGTCGTCGAGCGCGACCGCCAGCGGCCCCTCCGGCGTGGCGATGGCTCCGAAGAGTTGGCGCAGGGTTCGGCGCAGCCGCACTTCAGCCTCGCGCGAGGGCAGCTCGGGAACGCGCGGCTGGGAGCCCAGCACCTGTCCCATCTGCGGGACCATCTCGACGATGAGCTGGGCATTCGGTCCGACTGCCGAGAGCACGCGCTGCCGAAAGGCGCCAACTTTCGTCTCGTCTTCTGCGAGAACGCCGAGGACGATTGCGCGCAGAGCCTCGATGACTGCCGCATAAGGGATGTCCCTCCTCAATTGCTCGAACTTGCCTGTCACGAACGAGCCGTGGCGCACCACGACCGGTCGGTGAAGTTCGTGGACCACGGTGGACTTGCCGATCCCGGGCGGCCCCGAGACCAAGACGAGCTCTGCTCGTCCTGTCAAGGCGACGCGCTCGAACGCGTCGAGAAGCTTGGCGGACTCCACTTCACGGCCGTAGAGCTTCTGAGAGATCAGGAACCTGTCGGAGACGTCCTGGGTACCGAGTCGGAACGGCTCGATGGAACCGGTCGTGTGCAGAGAGGAGAGGCACTGACGAAGGTCGTAGAGAAGTCCGAAGGCGCTCTGGTAGCGGGAGTCGGGCGTCTTCTCGAGGAGCCTAAGTACGATGTCCGACAGCGCGCCTGGCACTGATGGGCAGAGGTCCCCGGGTGAGGGAGGCCGGCGAGCGATGTGAGCGTGGACCCAGCCGACGGCATCGAGGGCATCGAAGGGAAGCCTGCCGGTGAGGAGTTCGAAGAAGACCACGCCGAGAGAGTACAGATCCGACCGGCTGTCGATCGGGCGGTTCATCCGACCTGTCTGCTCGGGTGAGATATAGGGGAGCGAGCCTTCGATGTTTCGGGCAGGCCGGGCGACGGTGGCCTCGAGACTGGCCCGCTTGGCGAGACCGAATCCGCAGATTGCGAGCTCTTCTGTCGCAGCGTCGTAGAGAATGTTCTCCGGTTGGAGGTCCTTGTGAATCACGCCGTGCCGGTGAACTCCAGCGACAGCCGATGTGAGCTGAACGGCCAGGTCGACGAACTCATCGACGGCCATTGCGACCCCCAGCCGCTGTCTGAGCGGTGGCCCTCGACAGTCGGCGAACTCCAAGGCTGGCCGACCTTCGAAGGTCGAGAGTCGCAGAGGTCGGGCGACGGGCACACCGTCGAGGACCCTGCCGAGCGCCAGCTCGTTCTCGAGGCCGAGCTCATCACCGTGGGTATACCCAGGGTGGAGGATCTTGAGAACGACGCTGCTCCCGTCGCTGCGGCGAACGGCTCGATGGACCACGGCCCGACGCCCGGCGTGAAGCTGTTCGCCCAACGCATATCCTTCCGACATCGACCCCGGCTCCGTCGCTGGTCCAACCGGTAAGCCCTCCGAGTGAACTCGGAGAGCCCTATTCGTTTGTGCACCACTCGTCGCCAACGCGCAAACCTCGAGCAACGAAGCTTTGGTGACACTCGGCGGCGCACCCGCAAGTGCCCCAGTCAAGCGAAGGAGAGGCTTCTCACGAAGCTGTCTTCGCGTGGGGGACCGCTCGACCGTTGTCGAGAACGCCGCGAACCTGGCGGCTCAGGGAAGCCGGCGCTACTTTGCTTGCAATGCCGCATCGGATCGTCTGGATCGGCCAGCGGTTCCGATCGACGACTCGCTCAAGCGCTGTCGGTGGGGCGACGTTGGGGTCACACGCGCGACACGATCCGGCCCGTGCGGCCTCGATCGATAACCACTTGCGGCAATCGCAGAAAACGAGGGCGGCATTATACCCTTCTCCGTTTCGCAGGCAATCGGCGCGAGCTCGTTGCCGAAGCATCGATTCGTCCCAGACTCCAAGGAAGAACGCAGGGGACTCGGAACGCGGGTAAAGGGGGTGCTGCGATGATCGTGGAAGAGGTCATGACCGAGGGCACGGTGACGGTGAGCGTAGATCCCACGGCGAGTCCGCGTGATGCCCTCGAGAGGATGTTCGAGGCAGGCGTACGGCACCTGCCTGTGATCGATGACGAGGAGCTGGTGGGCATCCTCAGCGATCGGGACCTGCGAGGGCTATGGCAGCCTCCCACCACCCCGAAACTGGAGTCCGCTACGGAGTCCGTGATCGAGGCAGTGGGAGAGTTGATGAGCAGTGACGTCATCTCGGTGACCCCCGAGACCGACTTGGGTGAGGTGGTGGACATCATGCTCGAAAACAGGATCGGCGCCGTACCTGTGGTGCGTGAGGGGACTCGGGAGCTCGTGGGCCTCGTGAGCTACATCGACGTGCTGCGGGCGGCACGGGAGTCCTTCTAGCTAGAGCAAACTTCACCCGACTGCCATGTATTCCGATACACCTACGTACCACACTCGCGTCGTTGCGTGTCGCACACACCGGACTCACAATCGCTATCGCGTACACATTCAACGCATTCACCCGTAAACAAATCACAGATCCCGTCTTCGGTCGTATCGCAATCACCGTCGCTTAGACAGTCGACACACCTTCCATCAGACGAACAACGATTCTTCTCCTCGGAGGAACAGTCCGCATCGATCGCACACTCGAGACAGATGCCGGAGGGACTGCAGAAGTCTTCATTGTCGCAATCATTGGCGTCTTCACATGCGCGCCGACAGAGCCCCGCGGCGAGGTCACACATGTCCTCGACTTCGCAGTGCGAGTCACCCGAACATTCCGCGCACTTCCCATTGAGGCAGTACGGTGCCTTCTCGGGGCAACCGCGCAAGCACTCATCGACAGGTTCCGCAACCCCGTCCCGCGATCCTCCTCCCGTAGATGAGCTCCCGCCTGTCGCCCCTTCAGAAGCTCCCCCCGCGCCTTCCACCGGAGTTGGCTGGAGGGAAAGGGTGGCAGTCTCCTCCGAGGAACAGGAAGCAGCCCAAGCCAAGAAGATCCATGAGGCGATTCCTCGCCAGAGTGTATGGTCTCGCATGGTGATCCATTCGCTCGATGAGTCGTTTACTCACCCGAAGCTGCTTGCTCGTCCAGCCGGGTTAGCTCGCGCCTCACTCCACCGATCAGGGGAGAATGCGGATATTGACGCAAGAGCTGCCGAAAACGGATTCGAGCTAGATCGGGTAACCCGTTACGACTCGCCAGGAGAGCCGACTGATAGAGTCGATTCTGCTCGGCGAGATCAGAGGTTCGAGCCATTTCTGAAGCCTCAGAGGGCGGGGCCTCTCTACCAGAAGCAAGGAGCGCTCCAGGATGCGAGGAAGTCAACGAGGACGCCTCAGCCCGTGCTTGTCTCTCGCGTAAGGAATCGACTGTGCGCCCACTTTCCCACTCGTCCCCAGGGCCGAGGAACACTTCCGCACCGTTGCTCCGAACGGAAACGAGCCCCTCACTCACGCTCACGCTCGTAATCATGAGTCCCGTACGCAACTTCTCGCGAGAAACCCGAAACGCCGTACCCCGAACTTCAGTTACCGCTTCGGCCGTTTCGACCAACAGACGTCGCTCGCCGCCCAAATGCGGAACCCGCAGGGCAACGGTACCTGAGTCCAAAGTAAGGACTTCGCTCTGGGTGCTCCCCGCCGACTCGACCCGTAGCCACAAGCGCGAACTCGGGTAAGCCTCCACACGGGCGCCACTCGCCAAGCGAAGTCGGGCTTCTTCTTCCCCTCCAACGGTGAGCAGCCCGTCGCCCAAGCGCTCTCCGGGATGGAGCGGGCCCGTCGTCTCAGAAACGACTGGTCCCTCCAGGAGCCGGTTCAACTTCACTTCCTCCGACGGCCCGTTTTCCACGGCCCCATTCGTGTTCCCCTGTTGGACCGCAACTTCAGTGGCACCCCCGAGCCGCGGCGCGGTCGGCACCGCCTCGGTCGGCACCGCCTCGGGAGCGTTTAGCCACAAGGTAGCAGCTGCTGCCACAGGAGCGACCAACGCAACTGGAGCGAGGAAACGTCGACGACGGCGAGCTCGGGCAACCGCTTCCCTCGAGGAGCGGGCCGAGCGCTCGATGCTCGCGATCATCCTCATTCGGCGTTCGGCAGCATCCTCTGGCCCGAGCGCAGGTTCCACCACGCGCGAGAGTTCTTTGAGGTATTCCGGGGCTTCTTTCATGCTCTGCTCCCGAGCAGACCCACACTCGCAAGGCGAGCATGGAGTTCTTTCCGCCCCCGCACCAATCTCGACTGTGCTGCCGCCGCAGTCACACCCGTCATCGCGGCCACTTCGGCAAGGCTGTGCCCCAGCACGTCGTGAAGAACGAGTGTCTCCGCGCGTTCTCTCGAAAGATGCCCAAGCTCTCGTCGTACCCGGCGGAGACGTTCGCGTCTCTCCGTCGTCATCTCGACGTCTTGAAGACTGGGTTGCGTCGCGACTCCGACCAGGCCTTCTGCGGCAAAGTACTTCCGAAAGGTTTTTCGCGATCGAATCGCATTGAGGCCGATGCGCGCTGCAATGGCAGCAGCCCACGATTTGAGACTGCACTCCCGCTTGAACTTCCCCTCAGTCAGAGTCAAGAGGACCTGTTCAAAGGTGTTCTGCGCTAGATCGTCGTGCTCCGGCGTTCGTTCCCCCAAGATTCGATAGAGGGTTCCATCAATCGGGGCGATGAGGTGGTCGTAAAGCAGCGCTCCAAAGCCTGGCTCCCCATTTTCCCACGCCTGCAGGACCACCTCGTCCGTCACCTCGGACTTTTGGGAGGTAACCGCTCGAAGGTGCCTAGCAGGAGAAGCAGGTGATGGTTTCACCACAGAGGAGTACATGGCTGAGGAAAGGGAAGGTGGGCCTCAATCAGAAGTAACCGAGCTTAGACGGGATCAGGCACCTCGGCTCTAAAAACGATGGCTCACTCCGAGACTCGTACGGAAATTCCAAGCAGGCACGAAGCCCAACCGGTTCCCGTCCACCTCAATTCCGGTCCCGCCGTTCATGTGAAGAACGACGCCCTCGGCCTCCAGCGCCCACGGGCCATCGTGTGGGTACGCAAGTCCGCCACCACCGCCTACGCCCGGATTCCAGCGCGCCTGCTGATCAAACGCCCGTGAGGTCGAGCTCTGAGCACGAGCGTCTAGCCGCTCGAAAAGCACCAGCCCTCGTGGTCGCAGCACGAGGTTCGCCGAGGTCCAAACCAGGCGGTAGGCCACGCTGACGTCCAGGCGGGCCCACGTCAGCGTCAGCCTTTCCGGGCTGCTAGGCGCGGTTGACCAACCTGCGGTGACGTCCAACTCCCAGGGGGCTGACTTCGTACCGACCCCTACACGGACCAAGGGCCCTGCCTGCCAGGACGACGACGCCTCCCCTGCGCCGATGAGACCTCGACCCATCTGTGCTGCGAGCATTAGGTTGACTCGCAGTGCGGGCCCCAGCTCGCTTTCACTACCCGAGACCCCCGCGTCCCCAGTTTCCAAACCAGGGTCCGAGGGATCTTCGGGCAATGAGGAGGGATGAGGCGCTCCCTCTCGGGCTCGGTCAGCATCAGCCTCGCTCGCGAGGCCAGGAGCTGGTTCCTTTCCCGCGGCCGTTTCTTTCTCAGCCCCGCCCTCTCGTTCCAATGCTCGCGGGAGCTCGAACTCCGTGCCGGAACCAGCAAGTGAAGCCACCAAGAGGCCGATCGTCTTCCAGCGTTCCTCAGGCGGATCCTGCTCCTGAAAGGTCAACCCGTGATGTACCCAGGAGGATTCATCCGCGCCAGAAGCCCCAATATCGAGCTCCGCGTCCCCATCAGGACTCAAACGCACAACAGCGAACGCGGCGACATACTCATCGCTTCTGAGTTCATGCCCCTGAGCTACGCAGCGCCCACGAGGTAGTCCAGAGGAACACATCGCCAACATCGACTCCATCAGGGGAGCAGCTGGAGCAGGCGCGGGTGGTTGAACGACAACAAGGGGGATCAAGACAACTCGGGAGCGAGAGCTTCGATGGTGAGCCGTGGGCGGAAAGGAATCAAGCAGAGAACAAGAAAGCGGACTTCCTCTGGAAATTTCGATAGGGCCACGCCTGATCGGCAAACGATGACGTTACTCCATGATGACGGCGCGCCTCTGTTCCGAGTGAGTGTGCCGAGGAGTAAGGAGCTTATGAAGTACATCAAACTCGTTTGTTCATTGTCGACCTTTCTGTCTCTCGCAGCTTGTGGCGGCACACCGGGGAGCTTCACCAGTGACGGCGGTCCCACAACCGGAACAGGGGGAACACCTGGTACCGGCATTCCCGGGGACAACTCCGCCGGTATCATGCCCGGCGACAATGTGAGCGGCGAAGATCTATCCGCCGTCGACTTGTCGACCTCGGACCTCACTGGTGTCACAGGCACCCACCTCGAGGCGTGTCCTGCTGACCTTCCCGCAGGGTGGCAGTGTGTGAACCTGATGGACACTGGACTCACCCTCGTGGGACCCGGAGCCGACCTCTCTGATTTCAACCTTCGAGAAAGCAGCCTCGACGGGGTCGTTCTCGACGGAGCGAACCTGTCCGACACCACGCTCGAAGACTCTTCACTGCAAGGAGCTTCTTTTGTGGATGCCAACTTGAACGACGCCAATCTTGAACAGACCAATCTGGATGGCGCCAACTTCAACGGTGCCAATCTACATGAGGCCAACCTCGAAGGTGCGAACCTCGACAGCGCAAGCTTCATTGGGACTGACTTGAGTGGAGCCGATCTCAGCGGAGCCGATCTCAGTGGTGTGGACCTATCCACCGCCAAGCTAAACGGCGTGGACGCGACGAACCTCGACGCATGCCCCGTGGCACTCCCAGAAGAATGGCGGTGTATCAACAATAATCTCGTGGGTCCTGGGGCAAAGCTCGAGGGGGCTTATCTGGCAGACGCCGACCTGAGCGGTATGAACCTCGAGGGTACGGACTTCTCAGACGCCAACCTCGAAGGAACCAACTTCTCAGACGCCAATCTCACCGAGGCGAAGTTGGTGGATGCCAATCTGCAGAACGCGAGCTTCGAGGATGCGAACCTGACCAAAGCAAACCTCGAAAATGCCGAATCCAACAGTGATACCGTTTTTGACGGCGCCACGTTCAACGAAACAATCTGCCCCAATGGGGACAGGTCAGGAGACAGCGGCTGCTTCTAACGGCAGCAGAGCTAAGCCTCCCGCCTGTCGCCGATAAGGCAACAGTGCGCTTTCTTTGGTTGTTCTTTCCTGAAACTTTGCGCCCCTCCATCCCTGACACTTCACACCCATCGCTACGCATTTTGCGACATCGCGACGCATTTTGGGAACTGTGTGACAGCTTCAGGATGGCGGGCAACACCCGAATAGGTTGCTTTCAATGATCAAGCCTCGAATATTAGTAATTGGTGTAGGGCTCTGCGGCATCACAGCCGGGGGTTGTGGAGGAAGTGATTCCTCCAACGGTTCTGGCGCGTCCGGCCATTTCGTCATCGACAGCCAGGTAGAGCCTACTGGTGACAACTGTGCGGTAGGCGGCATTGCTCTCGTCAGCGGTGTGGACAAAAATGGCGACGGAGCGCTCACGGGCGACGAGGTCTCGAACATCGAGTACGTCTGCAGCGCGCCGCAGGAACTCATCGACACGGTCGATCTGAAAGTCGGGGACGCCAACTGCCCCACCGGCGGGGTGAAGATCGTTCGCGGCACCGACGTTGACGGGGATGGCATGCTCGCCGCAGATGAAGTCGACAGTGAAAGCTTCGTTTGTCAGGGAGGTTCAGCGACTGGGGCCGGGGACACGGGCGGATGCGCTGTCCCAGCACGTTGGGACACCAATGTCGGGTCCTGTGTCGTGGACACCAATTGGGTCGACGCAGAATTGTCTGGAGCTGCGCTCGCCAGTTCCTACTTTGCGGGGGTAGACTTCTCTGGTGCCGATCTGACGAATGCAGATCTGAGCTGGAGCCAACTTCGAGGCGCCAACCTCACGGGAGCCGATCTCAGCGGGGCGGATCTCGAGGGGGCAGACTTGTCTGGCGCGACTCTGACCGAAATCACGGCAACCCAACTGGTCAACTGCCCGGCGGACTTGCCCTCCGGATGGGACTGTATGGACCTGGGCGCCGCCGGAAACACCTTCGTGGGACCCGGCCGGAACCTCAGTGGGCTGGATTTGACTGGCGCCGATCTCGGCAGTGCGAACCTCGACAACATCCAGGCGACGGATCTCCTCGGTTGTCCCGAGAGCCTGCCGAGCGGGTGGGAATGTCGGGAGCTGCCTCAGACCGGTCGGACCCTCGTCGGCCCAGGTGCCAACCTGAGCGGTCTCGACCTCTCCGGTGCAGATCTTTCCGACCTCCGACTCGATGGCGCCGATCTGTCCGGTTCGAATCTCACGGCGGCCGATCTCTCCGGATCTCGTCTTCAGGACGCCGTACTCGATGGTGCGGTGTTGAACGATGCAAACCTCGTGGGCGCCGACCTACAGGACGCCTCCGTGGACGGTGTTTCCTTTGTGGGCGCGAATCTCTCGCAAGCCGATCTCGACGGTGTTCGGTTCGATAGTTCGAATAATCTAACAGCCGTGCGCTCCGTGGATATTCGGGACTGCCCCGCCGACCTGCCGAACAATTGGGACTGCGTGCGCGACGCCAACAATGACCGCGTCCTGGTCGGTCCGGGCGCGGATTTGAGCGGAGTGGACTTCTCGGGAGTAGACCTGAGTGGACTGAACTTCACGAATGCCGATCTGAGCGGCGCCGATCTGTCCAACACGGACATGAGCAACGTGAAGGTGGGCGGAGCGGTCTTCAGCAACGTCGACCTCTCTCGGGCAGACCTGAACAACGTCGACATGAGCGCTGTGACTAGCCTGCTCGGGGCACGGGGAAGGAATGTCCAGAACTGCCCGGACGCCATGCCCACGGGTTGGGACTGCATCCAGGACGGCAACGGAGACGACAGTCTCATCGGTCCGGGCGCGGACATGAGTGGAATGGACTTCTCCGGCGTGAACCTGAGCGGCTTCGACCTGTCCATGGCAGACATGACCGGCACCGATCTCTCGGGGTCCAACCTGAACGACACTGATCTGTCGGGAGCTGATCTCACCAACGCCAATCTGGACGGGGTCACCACCAATGCGGGCACCAACTTCTCTGGAGTTACCTACAGCAACACGACATGCTCGGATGGCTCGAACTCAGACGACGTCTCGAACGGCGGGGTCTGCCCCTAACAGGGTGCTGAAAAGTCCTTTCAGCACCCTGCGGTGCTGAAAGGCGCCGTATGGGCGAGCGTGTCCGGATCGCAAACCCCACGAAAGCGAGGGGTTTGCGATCTCGCCGGTTGGGTCTCGGACGCGCGAGGTCCTCGACCTGTGTTTCTCGGGAGCTTGAGCGCGTTCCTGGTGGGTTCCTTGGCGGGGTCGCAAGTGGTTTCCGCCAGGCCCACCACGGAGGAGCATGCCTCAGTCGTCGTCGTCGTCGTCGTCCCGTTGCGGATCCACCATCAGGCGTGATGCTGGCCTGGCTCCAGCGGATACTGCATAGGCACTGGCAGCGTCGTGGCGATAGACGAGATCGCCACCTGCTTCCCCCGTGCGGTAGCCCAGCCCCAACACGACGACGGTTCCCAAGGTCGCGGCCGCGGCAACGGGCAGACCGGCTTTTCGGCGACCAGCAACCAGACCCACCAGCATCATGCCGAGAACGCCAGCACTAACCCAGACGAAGATCTCGGCAGCCTCCTCGTGCTCCTCGATCGCGACTTCGGGTACGACCTGCTCCACACGATCCTCTTCGGATTCGCCGGTCTGAAGTGCGAGGATGCCCGAACCGAGGAGCACGGCCTGGAGCGCCACGGCCAGCGCCCAGCTTCGGGGCGGGAGCCAGTTTCTCCACCAAGCCAGAAGAATCGCCCCGGCAATGAGTGGCATCAACACGCCCAGCGCGACGGGAATGTGTACGATTTTTGGATGAAAGAACAGCGTGTCCATGATGAGTCCTTCGGCGAGTGCCTCCAAGGTCAAGATGGCGTCCGAGGCCGCTGCGGTCTATCCTACGTGCGTGCGACCTGAGGAATTTCGGACACTTGGACGACCCTGACTTCACATCCGAGCGACCACTGCTCGGGACGACGTTGTCCGCTTTCGTGCTGACGGCATGCCTCGCGGCCATTGATCTGGCGTCCGATCTCAGAGAAGGGACTACCGCCGGGCACGTACTCGTTGAGGGGACGATTCTGATCGTCGGGTTTCTCGGGGCTGCGCTGGTCGCCAGCAAGCTCATTGCGGTGTCGCGCCTTGCCGCGGTCGCGTCGGCAGAAGCAAAATCCCTGGCAGGCGAGCTTGCCAAGAGGACCGCCGAGGCCGAGCGGTGGCGCGGCGAGGCCAGGAATCTCATGCGCGGGCTAAGCCACGCCATCGACGAGCAGTTCGATCGGTGGCAGCTCTCGCCCGCCGAAAAGGAAGTTGGTTTGTTGCTCTTGAAGGGGCTCAGTCACAAGGAGATCGCCCAGGCGCGTCGTGTCACCGAAGCCACCGCGCGGCAACAAGCCCGAGCGGCCTACAAGAAGGCGGGGTTGTCCGGGCGGCACGACCTGGCTGCTTTCTTCCTGGAGGATCTCATACTGCCCACGAGCGACCGATAGCGGAGCGGACATCAGACGCTCGCGGGCGCTCAATGCCTTGGCAGCGCGGCGCAACGGAGCTGACAGCGCGATCGAGGAGGCGACAAGGCACGCGGAAAGGCCTACCGCCGCTCTCGTCGCGCCACCGTCTTCGACTCCCCCCAGGCCGGCTGGCCATCTTACGGATCTCGTCGCATGATGCAGGCACTTGCCTTTGCCCACCTGCCTTCCCATGACGACTCGCCGTGCCCTTGTCCTCGCCCTCTCCACTTCTTTCCTTTCAGCGACGGTCGCCTGCTCCTCCGAGCCCGACCAGGGTTCTGCGGGCGCTGCTGCTACGGGCGGCGCCGCTGCTACGGGCGGCGCCGCTGCTGCGGGCGGCGCCGCTGCTGCGGGCGGCGCCGCTGCTGCGGGAGGCGCTGCTGCTACGGGCGGCGCCGCTGCTGCGGGCGGCACAGACGCCTCGACCGGTGGTGGTGGCGTCACCTACACGCCTTCCGGCTCGACTTGCGCGACCTTCGGGGCGCAGTCGCTAGATGACGCCTTTGCTGCGCTCTACGAGCAATGGAAGACGAGCCAAGTCGAGACCTGCGGCGACGGCGCGCGGGTGAAGGGCTGTCCAGCTGCAGACGCCCAGGCCACGTGCTCGGAGGCCCAGGCCTACGGAATGCTACTCGCCGTCGGCGCGGAGGACCGAACCACCTTCGATCAGCTGAACACCTACCGCCTGCAAATGCTGCAGCAGAGCAGCACCGCAGACAAATCCCTCATGCCTTGGGCCATTTGGACCCCCAAGGCCTGCCCGCCTGTGGCCGAAGGGGGAGATCGCAACTCGGCGACGGACGCAGATCTCGATGCAGCCATGGCGCTGCTCCAAGCTAAAGCACTATGGGGTGACGAGGCCTATGAAACCCAGGCCCTCACGACCTTGAGCTCGGTCCTCGCCCTCGAAGTGACCGGGAGCGACGCGTCCACGCGCTTGCTTCCGGGTAACCAGGAGGGCGATCTACGTGACTACGTCGCGTACTACACGCCGGCCTACTTCCAGGTGTTTGCTGAAGTGACCGGCCAGGGCAGGTGGATGGAGCTCACGGACGCCTACTACACGCGATTGCTCGCCCAGCAGTGCGCGTCCAACGGGCAGATCTACGACGACTTCCAGTACCCCGGCGAATGCAAGTTCTGGTACGACTCGTGCCGCGTCCCCTGGCGCGTCGCTCTCGACTACGCGTGGCATGGCGATAGCCGCGCCAAGCAGTTCCTCGACGAGCTCGCGGACCACGTCGGCATAGATCCCACTTCGGTCTCCGACCAACAGAACAGCGCCTTCGTGGGCGGCGCGGTGCTCTCTGCCCTGTCGAACGACGACTCAGCGCGCATGCAGGCCCTGTGCAACGCCTGGGCCAATGCGAGCAGTCTCGACGATTCCCCCTACTTCCAAAAGACGCTCAAGCTCCTCTACTTGATGGTGGCCGGCGGCAAGTTCTTCCGCCCCCTTTGACGGGACGGCAGCATTCAACCCGCCTGGCGAACCCAAACCCGCGGCTTCTGGACTTCTCTTCTCGGACTTTCCAGGTTTATCTTCCCTTGCCGCCGAAGACGAGTTCGGCCTTGATGCGGGCCACGATCCCGGGAAACTCGGGAACGGTTCCGACCCGACGAATCGGGCGGGTCCGTCGGTGTGGCGGCGGGGGTTGGTTTCGCGTCGGGAGCTGGTACGGCGACGGGAGCTGGTGCAGCGACAGGCGCGGCGGCGGGGGCCGCTGCAGGTGAGGCAGACTCGCTCTCGGGATCCGACGAAGCTCCGGGAGCGGGTCGGCAGGAAACCAACGACAGGGCGCAGAAGAGAAGGCTAGCGAGGGGACGCGGCACGGCCTGACCTTGGCATCATTGGGCCGAGGGGTGGAGTTTGTCGCGGAGCCGATTCCGAATCGGCTCCCATTTGATTGCCTGCGGGTGTCGATGCAAGCCTTCGATCCCACTGCCATCTTGATCATCGGCGGGGCCCTTCTTGCGGGCCATGCGGCTCGTGGACAGAGCGCAACGTCTCGGGATCCACTGCCCCATCATCGCGGGCATCATGCCGATCACGAACGTCGGGCAGATCAAGCGTTTCACCCAGATGTGCGGAGCAAAGATCCCCGGTCCCCGCCCCCAGAACTGCCAGCATTCCACCTAGCCCTAGTACTCGTTCCAAACGAGAACGTTGTCTGCCGTTTCGACGGAGCTCGGGTAGAGCGGGCCCTCGGAATTGGACCAGGCAAACGTAAGCGTTCCCTCTCCCGGCAGCAAGAGTACGTGGAAGTCGGTGAAATTGCCGGTGAGGTACACCTCGTAGGCGCCCGGCTCCGACGCACTCTCCTGAATCGTATACTCGCTTTCGGACTGCTGGATGGTCGTCCTGGGCCCCTCGCACACGCCGCTCTCCTCGTACCAGAAGGTGCCGCTACTTGCCGTGCAATCCTCACGGAAGATCCAAAACCCCTTCCCGGACACTTCGGGAAACTCGTCGCACTCGCTGTTTTCCCAATTGCCGATGATGAAGTCCCCGCAGCTGGGGGTGCCCCCGCTCCCTCCGGTCGAGCTCCCTCCGGTCGAGCTCCCTCCGGTCGAGCTCCCTCCCGAAGATGCTCCACCCATCGGGTCTCCACCGAGCCCGCCCAGTCCATCCAGCCCGCCGAGCCCGATGTCGGTGCCCCCGTTGCCGCCCGATCCGACGTCATCGCCATCACTCGTGCCGCCGCCGGTTGCTGGATCGTCTTTGTCGCCAGCGGACGTCCGCCCCCCAGAGCCCTGCTCATCGCCATCGCCACTCCCCTTCGATGAAGGATCGTTGCTGCAAGCTGCCAGGACGAAGAGCCCGCATGCCGCCGATCGGGAGATGAGGAGTGAACTATGAATCCGAGAAGTGCCTGAGAACATGTTTGCGCCCCATAGCTGAAGACGGCCCCACTGCCCAGCGAGAGATCGGCTCACGCGAGCGAAGTCGCTGTAGGATGCGCGCATGACTGACTCGCTCTCCCATCCGTGGATACGTGCAGCGGTAATTGTCGCCGGCTCGCTGATCGGCGCAGCCGTCGTCGAGTTCTTTTTTCGTCACATCGTCTTGGCGCTGGTGCGCAAGACGGAGACCGAGCTGGACGATCACATCGTACGAGCCCTGCGCAAACCGATCTATTTCAGCATCGTGGTGGGTGCTGTTGCATGGGCGGCCCGCGAGGCACCGTTGTCTGCAGGTGCCGTTCATTGGGTCGACTGCGGCCTCGAGACCGTTGCGATACTCGTGTGGTCCTTTGCGTTGACCAAGATCGCACACGTGGTCTTCGGCTCTGTCGCTTCACACGCGGAAGAAAAGGCTCTCCTGCAGCCGAGAACGCAGCCGTTGTTCGACATCTTCAGCAAGGTCGCCGTCTTTGCCGCTGGTTCGTATGCGCTCCTTCTGACCTGGGACATCAACATTGGGGCTTGGATGGCCTCGGCTGGTATCGCAGGGCTCGCCCTTGGTTTCGCCGCGAAAGACAGTCTCGCGAACCTTTTCGCAGGGATCTTCATCATCGTCGATGCACCCTACAGCCTGGGCGACTTCATCGTTCTCGACGGTGAGCTGCGTGGGTCAGTGACGGCGATCGGCTTTCGCTCCACCCGTCTCTTGACGCTGGACGACATCGAGATCGTCGTTCCCAATAGCGTCATTGGGAACGCGCAGATCGTCAACGAGAGCGGTGGCCCCTACAAGATGGCCCGCGTAGCCGTGACGGTCGAGTGTGCCTATGGCAGCGACGCCGATCAGGTAAGAGAGGTTCTCCTCGAGTGCGTCGAGGGAGCCCCGCGAGTGAGCGAACAACACCGCCCGATGGTGCGGTTCTCGCGGTTCGGAGCGTCGGGACTCGTCCATGAGCTACTCGTTTGGATCGACCGCCCGCGGTATCGAGAACTCGTCGTGGATGACCTCAATCGTAGGATCTACAAGGCATTTGCCGCCGCAGGGATTGAAATTCCCTATTCCAAGCATGACGTGTTCATCAAGCAATTCAACGCGGGGCCAGACTTCGATAGGGACCAGGGACGAAGGCGCGCCTAACCGACCGAGGCGCGGCCTCCGCACAGGCCGCGCGAAAAGAGCGAAGCCTCGGACTCCGGCGGGAACCTCGCGGCAAAGAGGACTGAGGGTTCAGGGGGTCGGGGTCTGTGGATCGGGAGAGGAAAGGAAAGGCTCGACGGAAATGACGCTCTTCAAATCGATGTTGTCGTTCTGGTCGAAGACCAGATTGGCGACGTCCTGCGGCTCGGTTGTACCGAAGTAGTTGTTGATGGCATCAAACCCATCCGCATCGTACTCGAGGCTGAGGGCGTACGCAGGAAGATTGACAAAGGTGTTCTTATGCACCTCGAGTGGATTGCCGGTGTCGTTGTTCCACAACTCGATGGCAGTGTCCGGCGAGGCGTCCCCCTGCATGGTGACATTGTCGAAGTAGTTGTTTTCGATGGTAACCGTGGCTGGGGCGGTGAATCCGACCGAAACTCCGCCCGTGTCCAGGAAGACATTACGCGCGATCAGCGTGTCACCTGCGGGGTGCGAGACGTAGAGATAGCTGGAATTGACAATTCGGCTGTCCCGCAGGGTGAAGTCGTTCACGTGCCCTCCCGAAAACCCAGACGTCCACAGGTCTCCACCATAGACTTCGAGGAATGCGTACTCGACGTCCGCCTCGGAACCCGAACTCGTGGCGCCCACGTCCATGAAGACGTGGGCGAGGACGATGGGCTCCTCTGCGGTTCCCACGGCAATCACGATGCGATTGGCGCGAATCCTGTAACCATCCCAGCGATCGAATGCGCCTCCCTGGAGGATGACGACGCCCGGATCGATGGTGAGTTTCTGCGCCACCTGTAGGGTGTCGGTGAGGACGTAGGGATGCGGCCCGGCGGTTAACGTGAGACCATCCAGGTGCACTCCGGACACGGGCGCGGCGCATATCCCGCGATGGCAGTAGCCCGTCGAGCAGTCTTCAGGACCCTCGCAGCTCGTCACCCCAGAACAGGGGATCCCGCAAGCGAGGTAGCCGCAGTCAACACCCTCTTCGCTGGAGTCCTGCCGTTCATTGTCACAGGACGACGGAAATCCACCCGCGCCGCCGAAACCACCCATCCCGGTCCCACCGGTGCTTACAACGCCGCCCGTTCCGGCACTCGTGGCACCGGTGCCAGTATTGCCGCCCGAAGCGTTTGTTCCGCCCGTACCCCCGCCGCCGTTTTCACCGCCTGCGCCTCCTCCGCTACCGCCAGAGGTCTCACCGCCAGAACTACCAACGGCATCCGAGCCACCCCCGCCGGACGCCATTCCGCCAGCGCCCCCCGTTTCGTCAGGTGTGGCAGCGTTGTCGGAACCACCGCAACCACCTAGCAGGACGACACCGACGACCCCAATTCGCCAAAAACGCATGGCTACCCTCTATCGGAACGCCGCCCTCGGAACAAGAGCCCTCCGTGGGGAGATAAGTCCCCGGAGACGAGCGTCCATAGACCGCAATGGCGAGATGCGGAGGCATCCCGCGGTGCGCACGGTGGTCTGCTGGAATGGCCCGGGCGAGCGCCAGGGAGCGGGTCCGGGG
>JBNKGC010000110.1:0-18890 GCA_050289625.1 Polyangiaceae bacterium
GGCTTCGGACGCGCCAAGACCGCGGCGGGCGGGGACCGAGAATGTGACCCGCAGGCCGCCCAGATCTTCGGACTGCGACAGCGCGATGCGACCGCCATAGGCGTGCATCAGGTCGGCAGCAATGGCGAGGCCGAGCCCCGTACCGCCGAAGCGGCGGGTCGTGGAGGTGTCGGCCTGTTCGAACTTGTCGAACACCCGCCTCGCGGCCTCTTCGCTGAGCCCGATGCCCGTGTCCGAAACCGCGAAGCGCAGGCGCACGTCGTCCCCCACGCCGAGTCGATGGCTCACCTCGAGGCGAACCTCCCCGCCGGGTGGAGTGAACTTGAAAGCGTTCGAGAGGAAATTGCGAACCACTTGATTGATGCGCGCCACGTCGCCGATCACGCAGGGCAGCGAGGAAGTGACGATACGGAACTCCACTCCTCGCTGGCGAGCCAGCCCATGGCGGAACTCGTCGGCGAGCTGCTGCATTTCCGCTACCGGATCGAACGGAGTCAGGTAGAGGGTCAGTCGGCCTGCGTCGATCTTGGTGTAGTCGAGGATGTCGCTGATCACTTGCAGCAGATTCGACGCCGAGCGCTCGGCTGTCGCCACCAACTCCCGCTGTTCGTCTCCCGGTGGCGTTTCTCGGAGGAGCGACAGCACGCCAACCACCCCGTTCAGGGGAGTGCGGAGCTCGTGGCTCATGTTGGCGAGAAACTCGGTTTTGGCGGTCGACGCGCGTTTGGCTTCGGCGGCAGCACACTCCGCCTTCTTGGCCATCTGTTCCAGCTCGGTCTGGCGTTCGACGAGCAGCTTGCTCACGCGCATGAGCCGCCCGTTGGCAAGTCGCGTGCTCAGAAAGCTTGCCTGGAGGCGTGCCATCAGGGGAAAGCTGATGACCGCGACGGCCGCCAGCACGAGCAATGCGAACAGGGTGTCGAACACGTTCGCACCGCCCACGGTGTAACCCAGCACGGCCGCCATCACTAACGCGGCGCTTGCCCGAATCGTCTGTCTGCCGAAGGTGACCACGGGAAGCGCGACGAGCCATACCAGGCACAGAATCCATCCATTTCCTGCTGGTCCAGCGCCATAGGCGATGAGCGCTCCGGGCACCCCGGCGGCGACGGCTCGCCAGTAGGGGTGCGTGACCGGTTCGAGATTGCTTCCTTCGCGCACGGCGCCGGCGATGCGACGATCGAGGTAGGCGTTGGCGGCGAAGAACAGGGCCATCCCGGGGAGCGCGGCGAGCGCCAGCTGGGAGCTCACGACGATCGCGGCGCAGATCCCGATTGCAGGGGCCAAGGTGAGCTTGGCGAGAGCGAGCGCTGCCTCGGCGTCAACGGACTCATCGACCGGGAACTCGGGCGTAGGTGCTCCGACTCGGATCGTTGGCGGAACCGAAAGCACGTCGGGAGGGGCTCTCAACGTGGAATTACGGACGGCGCTGTTCCCGGCGCTCTGCACGAATTCGGCAACGGCGCCTCCCCGGGCGACGTAACCCTCGGCTAGATCCCGGCGCGAAAGGGGGCTCCGGGCGGCCCCCGCTGTTCAGATGGCGTCGCGTATCGCCTGAGCGAGCGCGGCCCCCTTTTCCGGCTCGAGCTTGGTTGCCGGCCATCCGATGCCGAGCCCTCGGCGCGTGTCGGGCTTGGGAATGATGTGAAAATGCACGTGGGACACGGCCTGGTGGGCCCCGGTGCCGTTGTTCTGGAGCACATTGTAGGTGTCCGACCCGCTCGCGCGCATGACGGCGCGACAGAGACGCGGCAGCACGCGTCCGATCGCCGCGCTTGCCTCGTCGCTCAACTGGTCGAGGGTCTCAGCGGGTTCCTTGGGGATCACCAGGGTGTGCCCCGGGCTGAGCGGGCTGACGTCCAAAAAGGCCAGGACGTGCTCGTCCTCGTACACCTTGTGGCACGGGATGTCGCCGTTGATGATCTTGGTGAAGATGGTGTCCGCCATGGTGCTCCCTCCGGGACGGGTCCCTGCCCGCTCTGGAACTTGAGGGTACCAGGATGTCTGGACACTTCGATGCCGATCTGAGCCTGCGTCTCCTCACCCCCGTCTCTCGGACGACGCAGCGGTACCCGCAAACCCCTCATCGCCCTGGGGTTTGCGAGGTGGTACCTCGATCATCGCAAGGGATGCTCGCAGCAGACCGGCTCAGAGCACGCTGGCAATCGCGTCGGCGAGGACGGGCAGGTTCGTCGCGGTCATGCCGGCGACGTTGATGCGTCCCGAGCCGACGATGTAGATGGCGTACTCGCTGCGCAGGCGCTCCACCTGGGCCTTGTCGAGCCCGGAAAAGCTGAACATGCCCTTCTGATCGACGATGAAGGAAAAGTCGCGATCCGTACCCCGCGCCTTCAGAGCGTCGACGAACTCACGCCTCATCCCGTTGATGCGATCGCGCATGCCCGCAAGCTCACCGTCCCACCGACTCGCAAGGTCAGCGTCGCTGAGGATCGTGGTCACGATGGCGCCGCCGTGGGCAGGTGGATTCGAGTAGTTCGTGCGTGCGCACACCTTGAGCTGGCTGAGGACCGCCTCGATCGAGGCAGCTTCCTTGCCTTTGACGGTGAGCGCTCCGGTGCGCTCGTTGTAGAGCCCGAAGTTCTTCGAGAAGCTCGAGCAAACGAAGAGCTCGTCCACTCGGGCGGTCAGGGCGCGCAAGCCAGCCGCGTCCTCTTCGAGGCCGATTCCGAAGCCCTGGTAGGCGAAGTCGACGAGCGGAACGATGCCGCGCGCGGCAAGCGTGTCGCCGATCTTCTCCCACTGGGCGAGGGTCGGGTCGACGCCCGTCGGGTTGTGGCAGCACGCGTGCAGCAGCACGACGTCGCCCGCGGGGATCTTTTCGATTGCCGCGAGCATCGCGTCGAAGTCGAGCCCGCTGGTCTTTGGGTCGAAGTACGGGTAGCTCGAAATCTCGAGACCCGCCGCCTCGAAGATTTTCCCGTGGTTCGCCCAGGTGGGATCGCTGAGCCAAATCTTCGTGCCGGGGGACATCTTGGCGAGATAGTCGCCCGCCAAACGCAGCGCGCCCGTTCCGCCAGGAGTGTGACAGGTTGCAGCGCGTCCGTCGGACACGAGGTCGCTGTCGGCCCCGAACAGCAAGCGACGCACGGCGGTTCCGTACGCCGGATCGCCGGAGATGGGCTTGTAGCCCTTGCTCTTTTCGAGTTCGAGCAGGCGACGCTCGGCCTCCTTGACCACCGAAAGCACCGGGGTCTGGCCCGAGGCGTCCTTGTAGACACCAACGGACAGGTTGATCTTCTTCGGGTTTTCGTCCCGCTGAAAGGCCTCGCTCAGGCCGAGGATCGGATCGGGAGGGGCGGCTTTGACGGACTCGAACATGGTCTTTTCCTTCGCCCGAGTGCCGCTAACGCAAGCAGCCGGGGCGCGCAAGGGGGCGCAGAGTGAAAGCGTCTGTTGGGCTCCCGCCTGGCCGGCGGTGGTCGCCTTTCGAGAGTGCTGCTCCACTGGGTCGCTCGCTGTAGGCCCCCAGGCGTTTTCAGTGGCCGCGCGAGCACTGCCTCGCTGCGGCCGTCAGGCGACCGACGCTCAGCGAGAGAATCGGTCCCGGTCGTGTCCCGAGTTGCTCGAACGACTTCAGTCGCTGCGTGACCGCGGAATTGAAACTACTGAATGACTCACAAAACTCCGGGCACCTGAGCGCCTTGTGTCCTACCTTGTAAGTCTGCATGCCCGAGTGCCGGATGGCTTGGTTTCGACCGAGTCCCGGCGCGACGGGTCGCGGTTCGAGGGGGACACGTGGGACCGGAATCAGTCCGACCGGGAACGGGGTGCGTCACGCCGCGGGGCGTTCGGTCCGTAGCGTCGCCCCTTCGACTGATGGCTTCGTGCCTATTCGGGGGACTCCTGACGGCCGCATGCTTGGCGCCCGCCGAGGACGATGTGACGTTCCCCGGTGGCGGTACGGGCGGCTCGGACGGGCTTGGAGGCAGCGGTGGTTCCCAGACCACCGATCTGCCTGAAGACCCGCCGTGGTGCGCGTCCGGCGTCGCCGAAGGGCGCCGCTTGGCCCGCGACGTGCGCGTGACGTCCGTGTCCGCTTACCAAGCGGTGGCGATCCCGCTCGTGGAAAACGGCCGGGAGGTCGAAAAGCGCAACGCCGACTTGGTGCAGGGGCGCGATCTTCTCGTGCGCGTCTTCGTCGAGCCGGACGTCGATCCTTTGGGTCTTTTCGAGCGACGTCTCACGGGGCGCCTTCTGATCTCGACCGAAGGAGCACCACCGGTGGCGTACGAGGACGTCAGGTCGATTCGTCGACCGTCGAGCCTCGCCGACCTCGACACCACGTTCAATTTCCGAGTTCCGGGCCAGGCCTTGCGCGGTCAGCAGAGCTTCGCCGTCGAAGTCGTCGAGGATGGACCGTGCAACGCTCCGGGGTCGATCCGAAGTCCGCGCTTTCCGGCGGACGGTGAATTGAATCTGGACGCTCGGGTGACGGGTCCGGTGCGCGTGACCTTGGTACCCATCCGCTATGACGCGGACGGGTCGGGACGCCTTCCCGATCTGTCCGATGACAACGTCGGCCAGATGCGATCACTGCTCGAGACCTTCTTCCCCACGACGGGACTCGAGCTGACGGTCCGCGACACGGTCGGAACGACCGAGGACGACTTCGGCTCGATCCTGAACCAACTGATTCAGTTGCGAGAGCTCGATGAGCCTCCGGACGACGTCGCGTACTTCGGCCTCGTCAGTCCCGCCGAGTCGATGTCCGACTATTGTCGCGGCGGTTGCGTGGCGGGTGTGGCCACCTTCGGTACGGCTGGTGGGCAAGCGGGCACCGGACTGGGGGTTGGCTTCACTGGCTCCACCGCCGAAACCTTCGTCCACGAGCTCGGGCACGTGCACCGCCTGATGCACACGCCCTGCGGCGGGCCTCCCGGATTGGACCCGGACTACCCGTACCAGGGCGGGTCCCTGGGCTCTTGGGGCTACGATCCGCGGGACGCGATCCTCGTCGATCCGTCCTCCACGCGGCGGGACTTCATGAGCTACTGCGATCCGACTTGGATCAGCGACTACAGCTACCAGCTGCTGGTGGAGCGCCTGAGCCTGGTGCAGGCCCTTCGTCTGACCGACCAGCCGCGCTCCGAACCGGTCGTTTACCGGTCGCTCCTGGTCAGCGCGGACGGCGAGTCGCGCTGGGGGCTTCCGATTCCGATGCGCCAAAGGCCGCCCGGCGAGCTCGAGAGCGCCGAGGTTCTCGACGGGCGGGGCCGGCACCTGACCGACATCGAAGTGTACCGTCAGGACATGAGCGAGGGTCATGGCAGCGTGTACTATGTGCCCCAGCCGTCAGCGCCTTGGCACAGTTTGCGCGTGGCGCGTGGACGCGCGGCGCATGCGTTCGGCGCGCCGCGGCGCGCTCGGGCGTTTCAGCCCGTGAAGTAACGCGCAGCGCTCGTTCTCTTCGCGCAGCGCGTGATGCTCGCCGTGGCCCCAACCGCCCGGGTGTTCAGCATCCGTGCGCGCCAATCACGCTCTGGTCGACGCCGCTCTCATTGACAGGCCCCAGGTGAGCCGTCAGAAAGCGGCAGCCCACGGTTTTTCGGCCCCCGACCGTGCGAGACCCATCGTGACGCAGCTCTTCGATCACCCGTACGCCGGCTTTCTGAAGGAAGTCGAAAAGCCCAATCGCTACACCGGCAGGGAGCACGGCGTGGTGCAGAAGCCGTGGCACGCCGTCGAGGCGCGCGTGTGCCTGGCGTTTCCGGACATCTACGACATCGGGATGAGCCACCTTGGCTACCGCATCCTCTACAAGCTGCTCAACGACGATCCGCGGCTCTTGGCGGAGCGCGCCTACGTGCCCTGGGTCGACATGCAAAAGAAGCTGGTCGAGCATTCGCAGCTTCTGGCTTCGCTGGAGAGCGTGCGACCCCTGTGCGACTTCGACGTCGTCGGGTTCTCCCTCCAATACGAGCTCACCTACACGAACATCCTGTCGATGCTCGAGCTGGGTGGCATCCCCCTTCGGAGCTCCGCCCGAGGCGAAGACGATCCGCTCGTGATCGCCGGTGGGCCCGTCGCCACGCACGCCGAGCCGATGGCCGCGTTCATCGACGCCTTCCTGGTGGGCGATGGCGAAGAGGCGGCGCGGGAGATCGCGCTGTCGTGGGTGGATGCGAAGAAGGAAGGTCTCACTCGCGCGGAGCGCTTGAAGCGCTTGGCACGCATCGGGGGCGTTTACGTTCCTTCGCTCTACCAGACCTCTCACGACCCCGAGACGGGGTTCTTCGTCGTCGAGCCGCCGGACGACCCCGAGGTGCCGTATCCGGTCGAGCGGCGGCTGGTGCGCGATCTCGGAAAATTCCCCTTCCCTGACGATTTCCCCGTGGGGGGGCCTGAAGCCATCTTCGATCGGATGAGCATCGAGGTGGCCCGCGGGTGCACCGAGGGGTGCCGCTTCTGTCAGGCGGGCATGATCTACCGCCCGGTGCGCGAGCGCGATCCCGAAGAAGTGATCGACACGGTGATGCGCGCCCTCGAAAAGAGCGGCCAGGACGAGGTGAGCCTGACCGCGCTTTCGACGGCCGATGTGTCGTGCATCTCCCCGATGATCAAGAAGCTGGTCGAAAAAACCGCTCCCGAACGCGTCAGCCTCAGCGTTGCCTCGCTCCGGGCCTATGGCCTTGCCGAAGATCTCCTCGACGACATGCGCAAGGTGCGGGCCGCGGGGCTCACCTTCGCCCCCGAAGCGGGGACGCAACGCATGCGCGACGTGATCAACAAGAATGTCACCGAAGAGCAGCTGCTCGAGACGGCGGAGCGCGTGTTTTCGCGGGGCTTCGACAAGATGAAGCTCTACTTCATCCTGGGGCTGCCGACCGAGGAAGACGAGGACGTGCGCGGCATCGCCGAGGTCGGCAAAAATGCACTCTCCGTGGGCAAGCGCGTCGGCAAGCGCCCGAAGGTCACCGTGAGCGTGTCGACGCACGTGCCGAAGCCGCACACGCCGTTTCAGTGGTGTGCGATGGACTCGCTCGACGAGGTCCGCCGCAAGCAGGGGCTCTTGCGCGGCAGCGTGCGCGGTCTGAAGGGGCTGCAGCTTCGGGTGCACGACTCGACCACGAGCGTGCTGGAAGGCGTCTTGGCGCGGGGCGATCGGCGGCTCGGCGACGTGATCGAGCGCGCGTTTCTCCGCGGCGCCCGCTTCGACTCGTGGGAAGACCAGGTGCGAATGGACCTGTGGGAAGAGGCGCTCGAGCACTTTGGCGTCCGCACCGAACCCTTCCTCGGCACCATCCCAGTGACGGCTCGCCTGCCCTGGGACCACATCGACGTGGGGCTCGAGGAAGGCTTCCTGGCCCGCGAGTATCGCAAGGCGCTCGGCAGTCGTCTGAGCCCACCCTGCGGCAAGGCCAAGGGCATGTTCATCCACCACACGAACGTGTCCGAGGCGCGCGCCGATGCGCGCAAGCTCGTCTGCTACGACTGTGGCGTCGCCTGCGACCTGACGCGGATGCGGGAGGAACGGGTAGGTCTGCTCGGGAAGATGGGGGCCCTCGAGCCGGGACAGCGGGCGCGCCTTCCGGTGGTCGCAAGCGGCGAAGCCGCCGGCTCGCTGCACAAGAACCATCCGGAGCGCTATCGCCCGGTTCGGCCCGGGAGCCCTCCCGAGCGCTATCGACTGCGCTACCAGAAGACCGGAGCGATGGCTCTGCTCGGGCACCTGGACTTCATTCGCGAGCTGCCGCGCGTCATCCGAAGGGCAGGCGTTCGCACCGCCTACACGCAGGGGTTCCACCCGAAGCCCGACATGAGCTTTGCGCCCGCACTTTCGCTCGGAGTCGCAGGTCTCGACGAGCACATCGACATCAAGCTCATCGACGCGCCACCGTCGGATGACCTCGTCGAACGTCTGAATGAGGCGGCCTCACCGGGACTGCGCTTCACCGGCGCCGCGCGGCTCGGGCCGAACGATCCCGCCCTCAACAAGCTGATCGATGGAGCCCGCTACGTGATCGCCCTCGCGGAGTCCGCCCTCGACCGAGTGGGCGGACCGGAGGGGGTCCGGACACGGGTCGAAGAATTCCTCGCGCGGAGCGAGGCGGTCGTGCGGCGCAATCACAAGGGCATCGGGCGCAACATCGACGTGCGCGCGCGGGTTTCTCACTTGGCTGTGGGGGGGGACCCGGCGCGGGCAATCCTCGCCGAGGCCGGTATCGTCGGAGCGGTTCTTCCCCTGGAGGTGGAAGCGCCCCTGGGTCAGGACGGCTCCGTGCGCCTCACCGAGCTGCTCGAGGCCTTGTTCGGTGACTCGGCATTCCCCCACGTGGCCGTCCGCGCCGCCCTCTGCGCGCGGGGCACGGAGCTGCTCGATCTCCCGAGCCACGAAAAGCAGCCGCGGCGTCCCCCCACCGTGCCCGCGGAAGTCGCGGGTGAGCTTTCGCTGTGATGCGCCGTTGAGTCGGTAGGGGGTTCCAACATGCAGAAGGTTGTCATCCATCGGCCGGGAGGGTTCGAGCGGCTGGAGCTCGTCGAGGCACCGAGCCTCGAACCGGGCCCGAACGAGGTGGTGGTGGGCACGCGCTCGATCGGGGTGAACTTCGCCGATTGCGTCGTGCGCATGGGTCTCTACTCGTCGGCCAAAGACTACGTGGGCTGGCCCATCACGCCCGGCTTCGAGTTTTCGGGGATCGTGCTCCGGGTGGGCTCGAACGTGACGTCGTGCCGCGTGGGGGACGAGGTCTTCGGCGTGTCGCGCTTCGGTGCCTACGCCAGTGAGGTATGCGTCGAGGAGGAGTTCGTCTACCCACTCCCCGCCGGACTGGATCTCGCTTCCGCCGGTGGGTTCTTGGTGGCGAGCCTCACCGCTTGGTACGGCCTCAGGGAGCTGTCGAAGCTGCGGCCCGGCATGCGCGTCTTGGTGCACTCCGCGGCGGGCGGCGTGGGCAGCATCCTCGTGCAGATCGCGAAAATCTGCGGCGCGGAAGTCGCCGGAGTCGTCGGCGCCACCCACAAGGTCGATGTCGTCCGGGCGCTCGGAGCCGATCGGGTGATCGACAAGAGTCGTGAGAACCTGTGGGCTGCGGCCAAGGCGTTCGCTCCCGATGGGTTCGACGTGGTCCTCGACGCCAACGGGGTCGAAACGCTGCGGAGCAGCTACCGAGCGCTCAGGCCCACCGGGCGCCTGGTCGTGTACGGGTTCCATTCGATGCTCAGCCGGGGCTCGGGGCGCCGGAACTGGCTCAAGCTCGCGTGGACGTTTGCGCGCACCCCGCGCTTCGACCCGCTCGACATGACCGATTCCAACCGCGCGGTGCTGGCGTTCAACCTGTCGTACCTGTTCGAACAGTCGTGGCGCCTCAGGGAGTCGATGGACGAGCTTTTGGCCTGGCTGGGAGACGGGCGTCTCAAGATCGCGTCGGTGACCGAATACGCTCTCACCGACGTGCGTCGCGCGCACGAGGACCTGCAATCCGGTAAAACGGTAGGTAAGCTCGTGTTGGTTCCCGAGAGCGATCGTCGCTCGCGATGATCGCTCACAACCTGAGCGTCTGAATGTCCAAATCCGAATTTACCGAGCGAGAGGCCACGACCCTGGAGTCCACCGGGCGACGAGGGCCGGGCGACGAAGTCAGCGGGCGTGTGGACCCCGATCGTCTGCGTGAACTGGAGCAGGCGGTGGCCCGCTGCGAGGCGCAGATCCGCGGCCTTCAGGAGCGCTTGCTCGACACCGAGGGGCGGCAGCGCGCGGGCAAGCAGCGGGCGCTTTGGACGCGCCTGATGCTGCTGGTGCTGCTCCTCACTGGTTGGATGTTGCTGCGCAAGTTCGGAACCTGATCCGAGTCAGTTCGACTCGACCCCCTCACGAAGCCTGCGGGCCGGCCCGTGAAGCCGGTGCTACGCTTGGGTGAAAGGCCAGTCGCCAGGAGAGCGCCTGAGCGGGAGAAGCGCTCAGGGCGGACCGCAAGAGCTACGAGCCGCCCGTCACGTCAAACGCCCAGGACCGCTATCTCGCGAAGCGGGGTGCTGCCGTGAGCACGGACGACGGCGCGACGAGGCCTTCGGGACGGGGGGAGCAGTGACGATGATTCGGCACCTGGGAGCCAGCGCCCTTCTTGGCGCTGGCCTAGTCGTGGGAGGCTGCGCGAGCGATTCCGCCGTGGAGAGAGCGCCTGCTACCCCATCCGCCGCGACTCGGGGCGAGGGCGAGGTGGCGCGGCAGGGAGCCTCGGGCGAAGCAAGGGCGCAAGAGTCCGAAGACGAAGCGATCCTCGAGCGAGCCGCTGGAGAGGTGGCAGCCGAGCGAGGAAATCTCGACGTGGCCGATGCGGAGCAGGTCGAGGCGGTGGAACGCATGCCCGCGCCCGAGGCGCCGCCCGAGCAGGAAACGTTCGCGTTCGAATGCGAAGGCGGTGAAACCTTCGTCGCGCAGTTCAGTGACGAGGCGGCGAGCGTGATGCTGCGGGAGGGTTTGCAGGTGTTGCCTCGCCTGTCGGACGGGACCGGCGAATTCTACGACAACGGCGAGACGCGGATCACCCTGAGCGGGCAGAACGCGATCGTCGTGCTCGACACGGGCGAACAGCTTCGCTGCCAGAACGATCCGGAGCAGGCCGTCTGGGAGGACGCACGTCTTCGCGGAGTGAACTTTCGCGCAGTCGGCGTGGAGCCTGGGTTTGTTCTCGAGATCGACGACGACAACATCGTGGTGCTCACGGACTACGGCGCGAATCGCTACGTGTTCGCGAAGGGCGATGCCGCGGAGGCGCCCGAAGGCGTCTGGAAACGGTATCGAGCGAGCAGTGGCTCCACCGACTTCGAAGCGACGCTTCGCCCGGCGACCTGCGAAACGGAGAGCACCGACGAAGCATTCGGGACGCAGGTGACCGTCGATCTCTCCGACGAAAAGTACGAGGCGTGCGGGCGCAACCTCGAGTGAGGCGAGCCGAAAGCGCGACTCAGTCAACCCCCCGCGCCGAGCGGTGGCGGGGGCGAATGGGTGCGACACGGAGGGGGGCCCATGATTCGAAAACACGTGACGTTGAGCATATCGCTGGCGGCGCTCGCGCTTTCGGCGGTGGCGTGTGGCAGCAGCACGCCGATGAAGGACGCGGAGTCTGCCAAGGCGTTGGGCCGTGCCGCCGACCGATCGTCGCAGGCCACTGCCGAACTCGAGCGCCAGCGCCTGAACCAAAGGGCTCTCCAGGCCTCCGAAGCGAGGGTGGCTGCGGAGAAGGGCGAAATGTCGCCCGAAGAGAAGGAGCTCGGAGGCGCCGGGACAGTCGACACCACGGGGACGACCCTCTTCCTGAACTGCGGTGAAGGCGAGTCGGAGGGACCGGGATTCGTGGTTCGTGTCGATGGCGACGAGGCAGAGATGTATCTGCCAGGGGGTGCGGCGCGGCTGATGCGCATGGAGGTCGACGACGGTGAGATGTTCACCGACGGCAAGAACACCCTTTGGGTGAAAGGAGACGCAGCCGTCTACCAGGACGCCGAGGGGCTGCGTTACATGTGCTCGAACAGCCCTCAGCTGGCCGTGTGGGAGGACGCGCGCTTGCGGGGCGTTCAGCTGCGCGGGGTCGGGGAGGACTGGGTGCTCGAGATGGACCCGAACACGACCGTGTTCATCGCTGAGGGGTCGGACCGCACCGACTTCGAAACGCCCGATCCCGTCGAGCGCGACGATCTGACGCTCTACTTCGTGAGAACGCCTGACAAGAGCCTCGAGCTCAAGACGACCGCGGGAGAATGCATCGACCCGAGCACGGGTGAAAAGCTGGGTCTCGAGCTCGAGCTGGACGTGAACGGCACCAAGTACGAGGGCTGCGGGCGTGACCTGAGTGGCAGCGCCTCATCTGCCAACGAGTCACTGCGAACGGGATTCTGAACCCACCGCTTGGGTGGTCCGTGAGGCGGGGTCAGCTCCAGGCGACCAGGGCGAGGTACCAGAGGGCGAGCCCTGCCTGAACGGCGATGGCCGCGGCGCTGAAGCGGACGAGTTTCCGTCCGGGACGCGCGCCTGCCGGTACTTCCGGACCCAGCACCGCGCGGTGATTCAGCCAGCTGAGGATCGGTGCCGTGAGGAAGGACAGGGTCGTGGCCACGTCGACCAGCACCTTCAGGGACGACAAGAACCAAGCGATGATGGCGAGGGAGCCTGCGGAGAGGATCGCCAGACCTCCCCAATAGAAGCGGCGCGCGCGGGGGGACTCGTCGGCCGGGTCGCCGGAGGGTTGCCCCGATGCGGGTTCGGTCCACGCGATCCCGAGTCCCGCCAAGGCGCGAGGGAAGCCGTCGACCACGGTGATGGTGGTGGAAAACATCACCGCCAGCGCCGAGAGTCCGATGAGCGGCCCAGCCCAGTCGCCCAGCGTCTTCGTGTAGAGCTGGATGACTTGCTCGGTGAACTTCGTGGCGGGGCCCGCGAAAGTCTCGCCGCTGTGGTGCATCACCCCGGCGCCGAGCAGGACGAAGCACAGGGCGAGGAATGCGGTTGCCGCGTACCCGACGTGAAAGTCGAGGCTCGATTCCTTCAGGGTGGGCTTGTGCCCGCTGTCTCGCTCGCGGGCCAGTGTCCAGAGCGACTGCCAGACGCTGACGTCGATCGCGGACGGCATCCAACCGATCAGAGCGGCGACGAACAGGGCTGCCTTCGGGTCCGAGAGCAGCGTCACGGGCACCACCCCGAGGGTCGACCAGTCGACGCGCGGCAGGACCAGGGCAGTGGCAGCCAGCGTCGAGACGGTGAGGATCGCCACGAGCACTTTCGTGAGTCGATCGAGAATGCGATAGCGTCCGATCGCCAAGAGCCCGGCGCACATGGCGCTGAGCCCGATCGAGACGACGAGGGGCGAAGCGGGGATTCCGAGAGCGGAAATCGCCAGCGCGGCGGTGACCAGGGTGATGGCCGCCTGAACGGTGAACATCGTCGACACGGTGGCCAGGCCGTAAACGACGAGGGCCCAGCGGCCCTGGTTTCTGTATCCGGTGAGCAGCGAGCTGCCTGTCGCTGCGGTGTAGTAGGGTCCGAAGCGAAACGCCGGGTACTTGATCAGATTGGCCAGGAGGACGACGCCGACGAGGCCCAGACCGAACTGCGCACCCGCTCGGGTCGATTGAACGAGGTGTGAAACCCCGACAGCGGCCGCCGCGAAGAGGAGCCCGGGACCCAGAGCCCCCCAGAATCCGCGTGCCGATTCTCGTTCACCGGTCATCGTTTGCCTTGCCGAAAGCGGTGCTCGCCATACCCCGGGCGGCTGGTTTTCGGCAAGGAGAGCGCTTCGTGAGAAGGCGCGCGGATCCGGCGCGGAGGCTCAAACGCGTCCGTAGACGGGCAGGGCCGCGCCCGACACGTCTCGGGCCGCGTCGGAGAGCAGAAAGCGGATCACTTGGGACAGGGATGCCGTCGACACCCAGCAGTCGAAGGCGGCCTTCGGCATGGCACTGCGATTGTCAGGAGTGTCGATGATGCTCGGGAGGACGGCGTTCACCCGCACTCCGTGCCGGAGGCCTTCAGCTGCCACGGTCTGGGCGAGGGCAACCAGGCTTGCCTTGGCTGCGGTGTAGGCGGCGGACCGCGCTCCCTCCCATGGCCTCTCGGCATTGCGCGAGGCGATCACCACGATACTGCCCGCGCCTCGCTCGACCATGCCGGGGAGGAGGGCCCGAAGGCTCGCTCGAGCCGTCTCCAGGTTCGCGTCGAACATTTCCCCCCACTCGGCGTCCGGGGCTTGGTCGAACCGGTGGCCTCCCGCGTAACCTCCCGCCGCGAGCACGGCGCCGCCGATGGCGCCGAACCGCCTTCCGATCCGTGCGAGGGCCGAGCCCCAGAGATCCGACCGCGCGACGTCGAGCTCCACCAAATCGAGCGGTCTCTCACCGGGAACGCCGAGGGCGTCCTCGAGCCGGGTTCGCGAGCGCCCGAGAGCAGCAACGCTCGCGCCATCGTCCAAGAGGTCCGAAACGACACGCCGACCGAGCGCGCCGGCGGCTCCCGTCACCACGATCGCGCCATCTCCCATGGCAGTCTCCTACCATCGCGCTACGGTGGCGGCGACATGACCTCCACGACGCAAGGTGCGACGAGTCCATCGCGCTCCGAGGAAGCTCGATCGTCCGCACCGGCCCCTGGCGGCACCCCTCCGTCGACGATCACCAGTTCCGACGGGCCTGCCGCCGCGCCGGGCCGAGCCCCGAACGAGGTGGGCCAGTACCTTCGTCGTCTCGTCCTCATGATTGTGGTCGGGATCGTCTTGATGGCTTCGACGGCCGTCTGGGCCTGGAATCGCTACGGAAGTGCCCTCGACCAGGTGAAGCCCCTGCCCCCCGCGCCTCCCGCGACGCCCGCGATGAGATAGAAGGGGAGGGTAGGAGTTTCCGTGACCGAAGCGACCCGCCCCCCCGCAGCAGCGTCCCGGTTGGGTTCAATTCTGGCTAATCCAGTGGTTCCTTCGGTGTACGTGTGGGCTGCCACCGTGGGCGCGCCATGTCTCCGGGAGGGGGTTTCCGCGCCGGCGCGCGCTTTCGCCGCTCTGGCCGCAGCGTGCGTTGCCCTCGCGGCGCTCACTCTCCGCCTGAAGCCGAGGTTTTCGCGCGTCGTCGGGGTGTATGCATTCGTCGGATGTTGCATCGCGACTTGGGGGTTTTTGGGGGACGCTCTGGCTCCCCCCCGCCTCGACCCCATTCGCGGGGTGCTCGGCGGGGTGGGTTGGCTCGCCTTCGCGTTTGGGTGGGGCGCGGTGCGTCGGCCTGGCACGGTGCCCGAAGATCATCCCGCGGTCTTGAGGGGTCGCGCGCTGCCGAGTCGCGGGACGCTGATTTCGGCGGCTCCGGTCGTGATGGTGATCGGGCTCGGGGCTGCGGTGGCCTGTCTCGCGCTTGGTTTCCGCATCGACCGCCCCCTCCACGCCGTGCTTGGTCACGCGGTGGCGCTCGTCGCAGCAGTGGGAATGGTCGTCGTGACGGGTCGCATCGCGTCACGTCGGACCGGGCCGACGCCCCGTCAGACCCCGCGAGCGCGCGTCAGTCATGCTTCCGCTTCGCTGGCGCTGCTCAGCCTCGTTCTCGTGGGTGGCGCTTTCGTCTGGCTTCTGCGTTAGGCTGCCTTTCGCGCCCGGATGGTTGAGGTGTTCGCTCCCCGGGCGCTACTCTGAAACTGAACATGACGCGCCTTCTGGACGTTTTGAGCATTGGGCTCCTTTCGGCTGCCGCGGGTGCGTTCGTTTACGGTTTGCTCGCGCTGGCCGATCGTCGCGATCTTGAAGCCATTTACCTCCTGGTGGTGGGTGGCTTGGCGCTCAAGGCGTCCGGTGACCTCCTCCGACCGAGGGCGGGAGCGGGATGAAGTCGTGGTGGCTCTGTCTCGCGTTGCTCGTCGCGCCAGCCTGCGGTGGTCGCGAAACACCGAAGGTCCGCAACGTCATGTTGCGTGACGGGGCCATCGTACGCGTGGGCTCGAACCTGATTGCCGGGAGCACCGTGCAGCGAGTCGCTCAGGCAACCGACCGAACCTCTCGCGAGGCTGTTGACGCCATCGTCGGTGACGCCCTGCTGGCCGCGGAGCTCGACGAATCCCGCCCAGCTACTGCGCGCGTCGTCGAACGCGGGGTCCTGGCGCGAGCGCTGTTCGATGAGTTGCTCTCGGCGTCGGCGAAGGGCGACCCCACCCACGCCGAATTGGCGAGGGCGGCCCGAAGAAAGTGGTTGGAGGTGGCTCGTCCCCGAGCCGTACGGACGGCTGACGTCTTGGTGCCCGTGGCCCCGCTTGATAGCTTGGAGCGTATCGAGGCTGCGAAAGAGCTCGCGGAGCGCATGCGCGAGGTTGCTCAGGGGATTCATGACCCGGACGGATTTGCCGATGCGGTTCGTTCGGTCCCTGCCAACGACTTCGAGGTCGTCGTTCGGGGCCTGCCACCCGTGGCTGCTGACGGGCGCGTGGTGCCCACCGGGCTTCTCGATCAAGGGCAGATCCCCGGCGTCGATGCAGACTTCGCGAAAGCGGCGCACGAGCTGACCGAGGCGGGGCAGCTGTCGCCTGTGGTCGAAACCCGTCAGGGTTTTCATTTGATCCTGGCGATCGAGGTGCTGCCCGAGCGGCGGCTCGATCGACGGGACCTCGAGGCCGCGCTTCACCGCGACGTTCTGAGCGAACGAGCGGCCCCGCTGCGCGATGCACTCCTGAAGGAGCTCCGCGAGAAGACGCCCGTCCAGGTGCCACGCAACGCTCTGAGTCTCACACGGAGGGTTCCGGTCGAGAGATGACCTCGAGGTGGCACTCCAGGCGCGCTGAAGTGCCCGAGCGCGACCAAGCGCCGAGCAGCTTCACCGAAATCCTGGAGAGGCTGTGCGCGGCGACCTCCGGTCTGGGTGCGGCGCTGGTCGACCGCGAAGGCGAGACCGTCGACTATGCGGGACCAGTCGAACCGTTCGAGATCAAGGTGGCCGCTGCCGAGTGGAGACTGATTCTCCAGTACTTCGGCGAGTGTCGGAGCGAGTACTGGGCGCGCACCCATGAAGTGATCGTTCGCTGTGCCGCGCGGACCTTCGCCATCGCTGCGCTGAGCGACGGTTACGCGGTCGTTCTCGAACTTCCGCGCCACTCGTTCAACTACTCCGAGCGGGCCATGGCGGTGGCCATCGAGGAGCTCTCCGACGAGGCGGGTCTTGAGCAACCCGACGTCGCGGAGGGGGGAGAGCGCTGGCGGCGCGCCCGGGTACGCGCGTCGGCACGAGGAAAACGGGGCAGTACGTTTCCCGAGCCGAAGCCCTTGGCCCTATGGCGCGGCGAGGCCTGGCAGGAGCTCACGGTTCTGGGCCGGTACGCTGACCCCAGTGGCACCCAGCGCGATTCGGGGTTCCGAGTCCGCTTGGACGATGGTGCGGAGTTGACGCTCGTGCGCGAACCGCTCGACCGCTGGTACGTCGACGAGGGCACCTGACGGCCGTACGGCCTGATTTGGCTACAAAGGCCCCGTTCCAGTGGCCTCCCGGAAAAAAGTGTAGCGCGATCGCGAAAAAGGTCTTGCCTAGTCGGAGGCGTCGGGCCATATACGCCCCCCCTCGCGACGGGGCCCCACCGCCCCGGAGCCCGCCTGACCCCGAGATTGCCCAGTTTGGGTAACCCGGGAAGACAGGCCTCGAGAACGACCCTTCGGGGAAAGCCCCAGTCGTCTCACCCTATCGGCCACGCGAGGACACACAAGTTATCCACACCCGCGACCTGCTCGCGGGAGTCGATCGGGCTCGGGCGAAACGTGCGACCTGACGGGCAAAGTTCTTTCAGTTATACTTGGTACTGAACCCTGGAGACATCCTCGTCATCAGGGTACACACAGGGTCGCAAGGCCCGACGAGCCGGTGTTTCGAACCCGTTGAACTGGGCAAAAGCCCTGGGTGAATCCGGCCCGTCTTCGAAGGTCATCCGCCGCAGCACGAGTGAAACGCTCTTGATGCGGGCGCCTTGGAGAGTTCCTCCGGGTTTTCGGTTTGCAGCGCCGTAGGCGCCTGTATCGCCGAAAGGATGGTTCCCAGCCGCATCTCTCTCCGCCGTAAAAAGCGGGTAGACAGCGGAAGGGTCTTCGGAACGCGGTGGAGAGATGAAGGTCGACAATGTTTCGGGTCTTCAAAAAAATCTCAGAAAGCCGCTTGACAGTGTGGGTGCCGAGCACTAGGTTCACCGCCCCCGATTCGGGAGACCCCAAACGCCGCTCCACGGAGCGCCGCTCGAAATGAAGCAATCGCTTCTCGAGCTCGAAGGGTCAGCCCCTCGGTCCTTGAAAACTGAGTCCTATCAATGCGAGAAATCGCGCGGGTCCAAGCTCCGCCTTCTCTCCACATCTCACGGAGAGCTGGCCACTGACCAACGAGTCTTTGGCGAGACCGGCGGAAGCGGATCAATAACGAGCAATTCGGCGGTACCAGCCAGCGGACGAATTGTGTCTTCGGAAGAAGTCGCAGCTCGCGAGCAAACGGTACTAGCCCAAGGATTTAAACTGGAGAGTTTGATCCTGGCTCAGAACGAACGTTAGCGGCGCGCTTAACACATGCAAGTCGAGCGAGAAAGGGCTTCGGCCCCAGTAAAGCGGCGCACGGGTGAGTAACACGTAGGTAATCTGCCCTCGAGTGGTGGATAACTCTCCGAAAGGAGAGCTAATACAGCATAAGACCACGGCCCTCCGGGGTAGTGGCCAAAGCGGGCCTCTCCATGGAAGCTCGTACTCGAGGATGAGCCTGCGGCCCATCAGCTTGTTGGTGGTGTAAAGGACCACCAAGGCTAAGACGGGTAGCTGGTCTGAGAGGATGAACAGCCACACTGGAACTGAGACACGGTCCAGACTCCTACGGGAGGCAGCAGTGGGGAATCTTGCGCAATGGGCGAAAGCCTGACGCAGCGACGCCGCGTGAGCGATGAAGGCCCTCGGGTTGTAAAGCTCTGTGGAGAGGGACGAATAAGGATAGGCCAATACCCTATCTGATGACGGTACCTCTTTAGCAAGCACCGGCTAACTCTGTGCCAGCAGCCGCGGTAAGACAGAGGGTGCAAACGTTGTTCGGAATTACTGGGCGTAAAGAGCGTGTAGGCGGGTCAATAAGTTGGAAGTGAAATCCTATGGCTCAACCATAGAACTGCTTCCAAAACTGTTAACCTAGAATGTGGGAGAGGTAGATGGAATTTCTGGTGTAGGGGTAAAATCCGTAGATATTAGAAGGAATACCGATTGCGAAGGCGATCTACTGGAACATAATTGACGCTGAGACGCGAAAGCGTGGGGAGCAAACAGGATTAGATACCCTGGTAGTCCACGCCGTAAACGATGTACACTAGTTGTTGTGAGGCTAGACCTTGCAGTAATGCAGTTAACACATTAAGTGTACCGCCTGGGGAGTACGGTCGCAAGATTAAAACTCAAAGGAATTGACGG
>JBNKGC010000111.1:0-18890 GCA_050289625.1 Polyangiaceae bacterium
CGCCGGAGCGCAGCGGGACCGTGGGGTGAGGAGTCGCGGCTTTGCCGCGACGAGGGGGGCGGGTCCGCCCCCCGTGCTATCAGCGCGGTTCTGACGCTTCGCTCGTCCGCGCGTGCCACTCTTGGACGCTGCGCACCCCGGCGACCTTTCCGCTGGGGAGCAGGGCGTTCGCTTCCAGCGCGTCGACTGCGGCGACCGCCGCCGACATCGTCGTGAAGTAGGGAATGCCCTGAAGCAGGGTGTTGCGGCGGATCGAGTAGGAGTCCCGGATCGCCTTGGCACCGTGCGTCGTGTTGATCACGAGCTGGATGTTTCCTTCGCGGATTGAATCCACGACGTGGGGCGACCCCTCGAGCACCTTGTTCACGCGCTCCGCCGGGATGTGAGCCTTCGCCAAGGTGGCGGCCGTTCCATCGGTCGCGACGATGGAGAAGCCTAGGTTCCGAAGCCGTCGGGCGACGTAGCAAGCCTGAGCTTTGTCCTCGTTCTGCACGCTGATGAAGGCCCGTCCGCGGCTCGGCAAGACCGAGCCGGCCGCTGCCGTCGACTTTCCGAAGGCGAGGGCAACGCTCAAGGAGATCCCCATCACCTCGCCGGTGGAGCGCATCTCAGGACCCAGGATCGTGTCGACGCCCGGGAACTTGTTGAAGGGGAAGACCGATTCCTTGACGGCGACGTGGGTGGGGAGCGCTTGTTGGCGGATGCCGAGCTCGTCGAGAGTCTTTCCGACCATCAGCTGAGCGGCGATCTTGGCTAACGGGCGTCCGGTTGCTTTGGAAACGAACGGCACGGTGCGCGAGGCGCGAGGATTGACCTCGATGACGTAGACCTTCTCGTTCTTGACGGCGAACTGGACGTTCATCAGGCCGACGACTCCAAGCTCGATGGCGAGGGCGCGAGTATTCGCTTCGATCTCCGCGATCACCTCGGGGGAGAGCGAATGCGGGGGCAGCACGCTGGTCGAGTCGCCCGAGTGAACGCCGGCCTCCTCGATGTGTTGCATTACACCGCCGACCACCGCCCGCCGCCCGTCGGAGACGCAGTCGACGTCCACCTCGATGGCGTTTCGGAGGTACTGGTCGATGAGCAGGGTGGGCTCCGTGCCTTCGTCGCGTGCAGCATCAACCGCAACTCCGACGTAGTCTTCGAGCTCCTCGGGGCCTGAGCAGATCATCATGGCGCGGCCGCCGAGCACGTACGACGGGCGCACGAGCACCGGGTAGCCAATCCCGTCGGCGATCTTGCGCGCTTCCGCCGGATCTTTTGCGATTCCGGCGAGAGGCTTGGTCAGGCCCAGCTTGTTCAGGAGGGCATCGAATCGCTCGCGATCTTCAGCCCGGTCGATGGCATCGGCGGGCGTCCCGAGGAGTTTGACCCCGCGTTTCTCGAGGGGCACCGAAAGCTTGAGGGGAGTTTGCCCTCCGAACTGAACGATGACCCCCAGGAGCTCACCTTTCTTCTGCTCCTCCTCGACGATCGTGAGCACGTCCTCGAGGGTGAGAGGTTCGAAATAGAGGCGATCGGCAGTGTCGTAGTCCGTCGACACGGTCTCCGGGTTGCAGTTGACCATGATGGTCTCGAGTCCGAGCTCGCGCAGAGCGAACACCGCGTGACAGCAGCAATAGTCGAACTCGATGCCCTGACCGATCCGGTTCGGGCCGCCTCCGAGGATGATCACCTTCTTGGCGTCGGTGACCGCACTCTCGCTTTGGCTCTCGAAGGTCGAGTACAGATAAGGAGTGAAGGCAGGGAACTCGGCTGCGCACGTGTCGACGCGTCCGTAGACCGCCTCGATGGAGAACCTCTTTCGAAGGGCGCGCACCTCGTCTTGGCTCGTGCCCCGCAGCTCCGCGATCTGAGCGTCCCCGAAACCGAGGCGCTTGGCATCGAACAGGAGTTCATGAGTGAGCTCCGAAGCCTTGGAGAGAGCTTCTTCGTGATCGACGATTCGACCGAGCTGAGCGAGCCACCAGGGGTCGATCCCGGTGATTTCGTTCACCTCTTCCTGGCTGATTCCCGCACGCAGAGCATCTCCCACGTAGAAGAGACGCTCGGCCACGGGCCGCTTGATGACCGTGCGGAGCGCGTCGCGGAGCTGCTCGGGGCTGGGGGGCGGCAGGCTCGGGCGCGGCTTGGTCGCCGGCGGCGCATCGAAGGCCAGATCCCGCGAGGTGGTTCGATGTTGAGCGAGGAATCGATAGTCGACGCGGTCTCGGAGGCTGACGAAGCCGTTCTTACCGGTTTCCAGCGAGCGAGCTGCTTTTTGCAAGGCCTCGGGGAAGGTGCGACCGATGCTCATCGCCTCGCCGACGCTCTTCATCTGGGTGCCGAGCGTGTCGTCGGCGCCGGGAAACTTTTCGAAGGCAAAACGCGGCCACTTGACGACCGTATAGTCGATGGTGGGCTCGAAAGCGGCGCTCGTCTTGGTGATGTCGTTCTCGAGTTCGTCGAGAGTGAGGCCCACTGCGAGCTTCGCTGCGATCTTGGCGATGGGGTAGCCGGTGGCCTTCGACGCCAAGGCGCTCGAGCGCGAAACGCGCGGGTTCATTTCGATCACCAACACCCGACCGGTCTTCGGATCGACGGCGAACTGGACGTTCGAACCGCCGGTTTCCACGCCGACTTCGTGCATCACGGTGCGAGCCTGATCGCGCAGGCGCTGATACTCGCGGTCGGTGAGAGTCATCGCGGGGGCGACGGTGATCGAATCACCCGTGTGGACGCCCATCGGGTCGATGTTCTCGATCGAGCAGATGACGATGAAGTTGTCTTTCTTGTCGCGAATGACTTCGAGCTCGAACTCCTTCCAGCCGAGCACGCTCTCTTCGACGAGGACCTCGTGGGTAGGCGACTGCGACAGCGCCCAACTGACCTTGGTCTCGAAATCCGCCGGGTCGTCGACGATGGCGCCGCCCTGCCCGCCCATGGTGAAGCTGGGGCGAAGGATGACTGGGTACCCCGTCATCTTGACGATCTCACGCGCCTCTTCGACGCTCTTCGCGAAGCCCGACTTGGGGCTCTCGAGTCCCGCGCGGTCCATCGCCTCCCGGAAGAGCTGCCGGTCCTCCGCCTTGCGGATCGCGTCGACCTGGGCGCCGATGAGCTGAACGCTGTGCTTGGAGAGCACGCCGCGCTCGTGAAGTTCGAGGGCGAGGTTCAGGGCAGTCTGCCCACCGAGGGTCGGCAGGAGAGCGTCCGGACGCTCCCGCTCGATGATGGCGGTGAGGTGATCGACATCCAGGGGCTCGATGTATGTCCGCCGGACGAGCTCCGGGTCGGTCATGATCGTGGCCGGGTTGGAGTTGACGAGGACTACGTCGTAGCCGAGGTCGCGGAGGGCCTTGGCTCCCTGGGTTCCCGAGTAGTCGAACTCGCAGGCCTGGCCGATCACGATGGGGCCAGAACCGATCAACAGGATTTTTTTGATGTCGTCGCGGCGCGGCACGGGCGTCGCCTTAGCACAAGCGGGCTCCAAACCGTCCCCCCCAAAACCCTCGCTGACGTCGGGGACCGAAACGCCACGCTTTTCGGGCGCGAACGCCGCCCCATCACGGGTCTGCGGAGGAGGCCGGGGCCGGGATCTGGCGGCTTTCGAAGCGCCGCTCGGGTGTTCTGGCGCGGGTCGGCCGGCGGATGCTTCAACCGCAGGGGCTGGACCCTCGTGGCCTTTCGGGCTGCTTGCCTGGCGTGGGGGGCGTCGGCTTGGGCCCAGCTGAGTCCGGACGACATGGCCGGTCAGCACTTCGAGTCGGGCGTCGCCTATCTGCAGGGGTCGGGAGCGGCGGTGGATCTCGCTGATGCAGTGACGAAAATCGGCGAAAAAGCGCGCAAAAGTGGGAGCTGCCAGCTCCGGGCTGACACGCGGTGAGGGACAGGCGCGAAGCTCTCTTGACGTAGCCACCCTCTTCCGTCATAAGTGCCCGCCCCACGGCACTTTCCCGCCGTTTTTGCACCCCCAACTGGCCCGACGGGGCCTCGTCCTTCAGGCTTGCCACGGCATCTGCCGCAGCCCGGGGACGGCTCCAGGGGGGGCAAAGTTCAACGGCCTGGCGGAACCAGTTGGCTTCCGCACCGGCCCGGCCCCCACCGAACGTGTCTCGATTCGGCTGCGGGCCCCAGGATTCGCTGTCTCCGGAGAAGACCCATGCCCAAGATGAAGACCAACCGAGCCGCTGCGAAGCGTTTCAAGATCACCGGCAAGGGCCGCGTCCGTCGGCCGAAGCAGGGCGGTCAGCACTGCTTCATGGGCAAGAGCCGCAAGCAGCGGCGCCGCTTGCGCGACAACGACATGGTCGCCCCGGAACTCGAGAAGCGAATCAAGATCCTGCTCCCGTACGGCTGAGCGTAGAGACTGAGGAGAACGAACGATGTCACGCGTGAAAAGGGGGCCTTTCCCCCGTCGTCGTCACAAGCGGGTCCTGAAGCAGACCAAGGGCTTTTGGGGTGGTCGCCGCAATCGTTATCGGCAGGCCATTCGCGTCCTCTACAAGAGCTGGCAGTACGCCTACGTCGGGCGCAAGCTCCGCAAGCGCGACTTCCGCAGCCTGTGGATTCAGCGTATCAACGCGGCGTGCCGCTTGAACGGGACGAGCTATTCGCGGTTCATGGGCCAGCTGAAGGCCTCGGGCATCGAGCTTGACCGCAAAGTGCTCGCCGATATGGCCGTCAACGACGCAGACGCTTTCAAGAAGCTGACCGAGCTCGCCCAGCAGGCTGCTGCGGCCGAGTAAGCCCTCGCTCCGGCGTTCCGACGTGGCGGACGAACTCGACAGTTCGGCCGAGAGCATCGTCTCCGGCCTCGCCGATCTGAGCGAACGCATCAGGCAGCGTTTTGCTGACTGCTCGGACGATCAGGCTTTGCGCAATGTGCGCGCCGAAGTCCTGGGGAAAAAGGGCGAGCTGACGGCTCTGTTGCGCGGCATGGGCAAAGTCCCGGCCGAATCGCGCAGGGCCGTCGGTGAGCGTGTCAACGCGGTCCGCGAAGAGATCGAAAAGGCTTTCGAAAGCCGGCTCGAGGCGATTCGGCAGGCGGAGCGCGATGCGGAGCTCAACGCTGCACCGTTCGACCTGACCATGCCGGGGCGCCTTCCCGCGCAGCGGGGGCACCGCCACCCGATCACCCAGGTCCGGGACGAGATGCTCGATATCTTTCGTTCTCTGGGGTTCGAGGTGGGCTGGGGCCCCGAGGTCGAGTTCGAGGCGAACAACTTCGAGAAACTCGGATTTCCGCCGGACCACCCTGCAACGGACATGCAGGACACGTTCTGGGTGAAGGTGCAAAACACCCCGCCCGATCTGCGCGTATTGCTTCGAACTCACACGAGCAGCGTGCAGGTCCGCGAAATGTCCACGCACCGACCACCCCTGGCGATCGTCAGCGGAGGGGCTGTGTATCGTCGCGACGACGATGTCACCCACTCGCCGATGTTCCATCAGGTGGAGGGGTTCCTGGTGGCCGAGAAGGTGACCTTTGCAGAGCTGAAGGGCGTCCTGACAGCCTTCGCACAGCGTCTCTACGGCGACCAAACACCGGTTCGCTTTCGTCCGAGCTACTTTCCCTTCGTCGAGCCGGGGGCTGAACTCGACGTCGGCTGCGTCTTCTGCTCCGACGAGGACGGCTCTCGTTCCCAGTGCCGGGTTTGCAAGGCGACTGGATGGCTCGAGATCCTCGGTTGCGGCATGATTCACCCGAGCGTCCTCGAGCTCTGCGGGATCGACTCGGAGGCGTACACCGGCTTTGCTTTTGGGGTGGGGGTTGAGCGCGTGGCGATGCTCCGTTACGGAATCCCCGACATCCGCGTGCTCTTCGAGAACGATCCGCGGTTCCTCGCACAGTTCTGACCGGACGCGGTCGGCGGTGTTGCCGCGGGCGGCTTTCGCAATCGAAGGGCTGAGTCGCGAGAGACCACCTAATGCGGTGCGTTATGTGCCGATTTGCGACACTTGGATCAGGTACTCCGCACTTCGTAGCGACCGGCTGTTAGATCGGGTCGGCGTAGGGCGGCGACGTTGCGTTGACGCCCGGGCTGCAATTCCCGTCGGGACCTTGACGTTTCGTGAGGGAGCCCCACGCTAAGAAGACAACCGAGCGGGCCTTCGAGCCGCTCGCCGGGCTGCGACGCGCAGCCCATTTCGTCGCCCACGCCTCGACCAACGCGGGGCGACTCGCGGCAGTCGCAGCGCCGACCACCGCACGACGGAGTGCCGGTCAAAACGCTGGCAACTCATCGAGGCGTGCCCCTTCGCACCGAACGAAAATGGTCGGTCGAGGGTGGACATCCCGAGGCAACTTGGCCTGCGAAACGCCGTTTTGGCTTTCAGGGGCTGACGCGACGCCTTCCGCGGAGCGCTCGATGAGCCGTCGGATTTCGACCCTCGCACCATCTCGAATGACCGCATTTTTCGTTTCATCAAACGCCGTCAACCGGTGGGGAAGCAACTCTCATGTGGGGACATGCGTCCGGACACCTGTCGGGCGCTTCCGTCCATCCAGTCACGCAAGGCGTACTCGAACGGCGCCTGTGTGGCACGAACCTTCTTTTCATGAGTGTCTTGGGATGGCCCGTTCCCCATGGAGGCGCTTCCTCCGGAACGGAACGGAAGTTGCTTTTCTTTTTCGCGTGCCTCCGATGCGTCGGGGCGCTTTTCCGGGGAACCGGCACCCGAACCAGGTTTCGGAATGAAACGGAGAGGGTGGGGGTTTCCCCAACGACTCCCGACGCTTCCCCAGTAGCCGCCGCTCCGCATCTTCAGCCCTAGCCCAGACCAAGCCCATGACTCAGAAGCGCCAAGCCGTCCGCAAGTCCACCGCCGCGAGCCGAACCGGTCGCGAGACGGTGGCGAGCAAGCGCGGGTCGTTCCTCAAGGCCGACTCGCCTCCCAGCACTGTTGGGGGAGCACTCGACTCGGCTCCCCTATCGGAGCGGCCTGCATCGTCGCGACGTGAAGGCGACGACAGCCAGGCCGACTCGATGCTGTCCCGGTACTTCCGGGACATGGCAACGCACCAGGTGATGGGTCCCGACGAGGAGCTCGCCGCTGCACAAGCGGTTGAACGCGCCGAGGTGGCGCATTGGGCTGCTCTGCTGTCGCATCTTCCCGCCGCCGAGTATCTCCTCGACGAACTATCAGCGTACGTGAGTCAAATGGGAGAGGAAGATCGGCCGGACGTCTCGGGGATCGATCAGCTGCGAAGCCTCCTCGAGACCTACCGTTCCCAGCGCTCGAAGCTCCACGCCGATCAGATGCGGCAGTGGACCTCCACCTGCGAAGGGCTAGCTCGCGCCATCCGGTTGCCCGATTCCGACCGGATCTGGATGACGGCGGCGTACAGTAGCGCCAAGAAGTTGGTTCACGCTCCGTCGTCGAGCGAAGGAGAGCGCCCGGTCCTCCCGGAGTCCGCGGCTTATAAGCGATACCTGGAAGACCTCAAGCGGACCGATGACGAGCAGCGAGAGGCGAAGAACAAGTTCGTGAAGTCGAATTTGCGCCTCGTGGTCAGCATCGCGCGTCGCTACAACCGTGGTCGGTTGCCTCTGATCGATCTGATTCAGGAAGGCAACATCGGTCTGATGAAGGCGGTCGAGCGTTTCGATCACTCGCGTGGGTACAGGTTCTCCACCTATGCCTCGTGGTGGATCCGTCACGCGATCAGCCGTGCGCTCGCCGACAAGGGCCGGGCCGTGCGCATCCCAGTGCACATGCTCGACACCTACAACCGAGTTTCGCGCGCTACTCAAACCATCATCGCGCGGACGGGCCGTGAGCCCACTCCCGACGAGCTCGAGCAGGAAACCGGGGTTCCGAAAGAGAAGCTCGAGAAGGTGAAGGATCTCTATGCCGACACGCCGTTCTCTTTGGATCGCCCGGTCGGTGACGAGGATGGCCGACGGTTTATCGACTTCTTGGTCGAAGAGAACACCCTGTCGCCGCACGACACGCTCGCGAGTGAACGTTGGGCCGAGGAGGTTCGTCGCCTCCTCGGGACCCTCACCCCGATTGAGTCGAGCATCATCCGCTGGCGCTTCGGCCTCGACAACGAGGACGAACTCACGCTCAAGGAGATTGGCGACAAGTACAACTTGTCCCGGGAGCGCATTCGCCAGCTGCAGGAACAAGCCATCGGCAAGATCCGCAAGCAAATGCGAGACTTCTGAGGCGCCTCTCGGAAAACCCCCGCTCGTCGGCGGAGGGTTGGTTTCGGAAAGCCGCGATCCACCCGGATCGCGGCTTTCCTCATTTCCGGAATGTGTCTGAGGTCGTGAAACTCTCCCGGGAGGGGGCGAAATTCGCGTCCGCCACCCTCAGTCGAGGGGGTTCGGCTCACGAGTCGGCTGAGGAAGCAGCCAAATTTAGCTAGTTTCTTCCTGCTTCCACGATTGAGGCACTTTCCATTTACATTTCGACTCGTTGGCCCCATAAACCCGCGCGCACAAGAGCGACCCCCGCGTGCGGCTTGCAGCTACGGCCGGTGGGCGAATCTTCGGTTTTGCCCCATCAGTGCGATTTCCGGCCTTCGTTTGGTGAACCCGCGCGGCGTCCCTCACCCGGTTCATCAACGATGAAGCTGTTCGTCTTCCCCCGCTGGGCAAATAAAACCCGGCAGATCGTGGGCGTAGCGCTCGGTGGCGCGCCCCTCTACCTGACGGCGTTCGTTTGGTACGGCTTCTCGCCGAAGACCACGGACGTCGGGTACGAGCCCAAGCAGCCCGTCCCGTACAGCCATGCGCTGCACGCCGGCCAGCTCGGGATCGACTGCCGCTACTGTCACAACACCGTCGACGAATCGTCGTTTGCTTCGATTCCACCGACGTCGACGTGCATGAACTGCCACACGCTGGTGTGGCCGGAGAGCCCGAAGCTGCTCCCGGTGCGCGAGAGCGCGGCAACTGGCGAGCCAGTGCAGTGGGTGAAGGTCCACGACCTGCCGGATTACGCGTACTTCAACCACAGCGCTCACGTGACGCGCGGGGTTGGCTGCGTGTCTTGCCACGGCCGGATCGACCAGATGGAGGAAGTCCATCAGGTCAAACCACTGAGTATGGGCTGGTGCCTCGATTGCCACCGTGCGCCCGAACAGCACCTCCGTCCCCCGGAGGAAGTGACGAACATGACTTGGCAGCCCGCAGGCGATCCCGTCGCTTACGGGGCCCAGCTGCGTGAGCAGAACAACATCAATCCTCCGACCGACTGCTCGACATGTCATCGATGAAGCCTCGCAAACCGGCCCAGTCGGCCCCGATCACGGCCGAGCAGCCTTCGAACGACGTGTCGACGGCTGAGGCCCCCACCTACTGGCGTACTCTTGCCGAGCTCGACCGAGATCCGCAGTTTCAGGAATTCGTCGAGCGTGAGTTTCGCTCCCCCCTTGAGAACAAGCCCCTGAGCTCACCCGGGCGTCGCCGCTTCATGCAGCTCATGGGTGCGTCGTTCGCTCTTGCTGGGTGCCGATGGGAGAAGGAGAAGATCCTTCCGCATTCGCGGCGTCCCGACGGAAAAATCCCGGGCGTGCCCGTCGACTACGCCACGGTGATGGATATCGCCGGGGTGGCGACGAGCCTCTGGGTCAAGAGCTTCGATGGCCGCCCGATCAAGGTCGAGGGTAATCCGGGCGATGCCACCAGTTTGGGTGCGACGAGCACCTTCCATCAAGCGAGCGTGCTCGGCCTCTACGACCCCGACCGCAGTCGCATCCCGGTCCGCTTCCGCGGGAGCCGTACCCCGTCCAATTGGTCGGAGGCCAACAAGGCTCTGCGCGAGGTGATGACCGAGGCCAAGCAGAACGGTGGCGGCGGTTTCGCCGTCCTCAGCGAAGCGAGCTCGTCGCCGACTCTCCGCGCGCTAAAGGATCGGCTCGAGAAGGCTCTCCCCGGTGCGAAGTGGGTCGTCTACGAACCCACTCATCCTGCGGGTGAGGTCCAGGGTTCGGAGTTGGCTTTCGGACAGCGGGTTCGGTCGGTTTATTCCGCCGACAAAGCCGACGTGATCGTCAGCCTCGACTCCGACTTCTTGTGCGCGACTTCTCCCGGTGGCATCGCGAACTCACGCGCGGTGGCGAGCCGCCGCGATCCGGATGCCGGCTCGATGAGCCGAATCTACACGGTCGAGAGCTCCTTCACCGAGGTCGGGGCCATCGCGGATCATCGGATTTCGCTTCGCGCTGCGCAGGTCGCAGCGGTCGCGGCGTATCTGGATTCGCAGATCAGCCCCAAGGCGAACCCGCTTCCGGAACTCGGGGCCGCTCAGCCGGTTCCCGACGCGGCGTTCCTGAAGGACGCTGCGACGAAACAGGTGCTCGACGTCATGGTTCAGGATCTCCTGACCCATCCCGGGAAGAGCCTCGTCGTTACGGGATCGCATCAACCTGCCGAGGTGCACGCCTTGGTGCATCGGTTGAACGCCCTGCTCGGGAACGTCGGGCAGACCGTGAGCTACCTCGAGGACGGCGACCGTCTCCTCGGCGGTGTCGATGGTCTCACCGGGCTGGTCGCCGACATGGATGCCGGCAAGGTGGACACCCTGCTGATCCTCGGTGGCAACCCGGTCTACAACGCACCGGTGGACGTGCCCTTCGGCACGGCACTCGCCAAGGTCAGGACGAGTGTCCACCTGAGCGAGTACGAGGACGAGACCGCGCAGCTGTGTTCGTGGCATCTGCCTCAAGCCCATTATCTCGAGACCTGGGGTGATGCCGTGGGGTTCGATGGGCTGGTCCGCATCGCCCAGCCGCTCCTCGCACCGCTGCACGACGGAAAGTCGACGATCGAGCTGCTTGCCGAGTTGCTCGGTGAGCCTGGGACCGAGGGACAGGACCTCGTGCGCGCTACGCACCGGCTCAAGGATGACGCCGAATGGCGGCGCGCCGTCCACGACGGACGCGTCGACTCGAAGGCTTCGGAAGCTACGCCGAGTCTGCGCCCTCTCGCGAAGCTCCAGCTCTCCGAAGCTGCGCTCGGCACTGCCGAGGTGGCCAACGGCAAGCTCGAGGTGGTCTTCTCCTTCGATCCGAAGGTGCACGACGGCCGCTACGCGAACAACGGCTGGCTCCAGGAGCTGCCGCACCCCCTGAGCAAGCTCTGCTGGGGCAATGCGGCCCTGATCAGTCCTTCGACTGCGGAAAAACTCGGCGTGGGCGACGGACACCTGATCACCATCACCTTGGAGGGGCGGAAGGTCACGCTTCCGGCTCTGCAGACTCCGGGGCAGGCACCTGGCTCGATTGGTCTGGCCCTCGGATACGGACGCAAGTTCGCGGGTGTCGTGGGAGGCAGCACCAAGGCCGAGGTCGAGATCGTCGGTTCGAATACCTACGCGATCCGGACCAGCAAGGCCCTCGCTTTCGCCACGGGCGCCAGCGTTGAGGTCGCCGGTGGTCGCCAGGAGCTTGCACTCGTTCAAGACCTGCACGCGATTGATGCGATCGGTCAGCACGGGCGCGACGCTCGAGAAGGTCAGCTCATCCGCGAGACGACCATCGACGAGTACAAGAAGCACCCGGACGTCATCGCGCACAAGGTGCATCACCCGCCGCTCTTGAACCTTTGGACGAGTCCCGTCTCGTACGAGGGCCGCAAGTGGGGCATGGCGATCGATCTCAACAAATGCACGGGTTGCAGCGCGTGCATCGTCGCCTGCCAGGCGGAGAACAACACTCCGGTGGTGGGTAAGACGGAGGTCGCCATGGGCCGCGAGATGTCGTGGTTGCGAGTCGAGCGGTACTACAAGGGCGATCGCAACCAGCCAGCGGTTCGCCAGCAACCGGTGCTGTGTCAGCAGTGCGAGAACGCTCCGTGCGAGCAGGTTTGCCCGGTGGGTGCGACGATGCACTCGTCCGAGGGCCTGAACGACATGGTGTACAACCGCTGCATCGGCACGCGGTACTGCTCGAACAACTGCCCTTACAAGGTTCGCCGCTTCAACTACCGCAACTACAACCTGCAGTTCTACGGCACGACCCCCTACACGGGGACGGACGATCCCAAGGCCAAGCTGAAGGCGATGGTCTTGAACCCGGAAGTCACAGTTCGGAGCCGCGGCGTGATGGAGAAGTGCACGTTCTGCGTGCAGCGGATTCAGAACACGAAGATCAAGGCGAACAACGCAAAGCGCCCGATCGAAGACGGCGAAATCAAGACTGCCTGTGAACAGTCTTGCCCGGCGGGGGCGATCGTCTTCGGCGACTTGAACGACAAGAACAGCCGGGTGGCGAAAGCCCACACGCTACCGCGCGCCTACGAGCTCCTCGCCGAGCTCAACAATCGGCCGCGCGTGAACTACCTGGCGCGCATTTCAAACCCGCATCCGGAGCTGATGAGTCAAGATGGCCATAGCGAGCGACATTAACCCGTATCAGGGTGCGCCCAAGGGCGACAACGCGTTCGCCCAGATCACGGACAACGTCTCCCGCATCATGGAGGCGCCCAAGCCTCCGCGTGCGTGGTACATCGCGATGGCCTTCGCGCTCACGTTGCTCGGGATCTTCGGCGCGAGCATCGGCTACGTCGTTTGGGAAGGCATCGGCGCGTGGGGTCACGTACACCCCGTGGCCTGGGGCTTTCCGATCGTCAACTTCGTCTTCTGGGTCGGTATCGGTCACGCCGGAACGCTCATCAGCGCGATCTTGTTCCTGCTCCGGCAGAACTGGCGAACGGCGATCAACCGCTTCGCCGAAGCCATGACCATCTTCGCGGTCATCTGCGCCGCAATCTTCCCGGGCATTCACATCGGCCGCCCCTGGCTGCCTTACTGGATGTTCCCCATCCCGAACCAGATGGGGATGTGGCCGCAGTTCCGCAGCCCCCTCGAGTGGGACGTCTTCGCGGTCGGTACTTACGCCACGGTGTCCATCCTCTTCTGGTACATGGGGATGATTCCGGATATCGCCACCTTCCGCGACCGCTCTGTCAGCACAGTCCGCCGTTTCGTGTATGGGGTGTTGGCGATGGGGTGGCGCGGATCGTCCCGTCAGTGGCACCGCTACGAGCGCGCCTACCTGCTGCTCGCAGCCCTCGCGACGCCTCTCGTGCTCAGCGTGCACTCGGTCGTTTCGTTCGACTTCGCGACGTCGCAGCTTCCGGGGTGGCACACCACGATCTTCCCGCCCTACTTCGTCGCCGGCGCCATCTTCGGTGGTTTCGCGATGGTGGTGGTGCTGGCGATTCCCGCCCGGCAGTTCTTCGGACTCAAGCGCATCATCACGCTCAAGCACCTCGAGCTGATGGCGAAGATCATCCTCGCGACGGGCATGCTGGTTGGCTACGCGTACGCGATGGAAATGTTCATCGCCTGGTACTCGGGCGCCATCTACGAGCAGTTCGCGTTTTTGAACCGTGCGTTCGGCAACTACGCCTGGTCGTACTGGACGATGATCTTCTGCAACGTCATCTCCCCGCAGATCTTCTGGTTCAGGAAGATGCGCACCAACGTGTGGGTCATCTTCGTCGTAGGCGTCATCGTCAACGTGGGCATGTGGTTCGAACGCTTCGTGATCATCTGTACGTCGCTCACCCGTGACTTCTTGCCGGCCAACTGGGGTGCATTCATCCCGACGCCCATCGACTACGCCACTCTCGCAGGCTCCTTCGGCCTGTTCTTCACCCTGTTCCTTCTGTTCTGCCGATACCTCCCCATGGTCGCCATGGCCGAGGTGAAGGCGTTCATCCCCGAGGGGCACGCCCACGACCACTGAGTCGGGGGATCGGCATCGTCATGAGTGACCACCACGACAGCGAAGTCGAGGCCATTGGACCGGAGGCGCAGGCGAGCGCCCCGCTCTACGGCCTTCTTGCCGAGTACGACAATCCCACGGCCCTAGTTGCCGCCTCCAAGAAGGTGCGCGACGCCGGGTTCACCAAGTGGGACACCTACACGCCGTACCCGATCCACGGGATCGAGCGAGCGATGGGCATCAGGATGACCCGCTTGCCGTGGATCGTCTTGTGCGCAGCGCTCACGGGTCTCACCAGCGCGATCTTGCTCCAGTGGTGGACCAACGCGGTCGACTACCCTTGGATCGTCAGCGGAAAGCCCTTCTGGAGTTGGCCGGCAAACGTTCCGATTTGGTTCGAGCTCACGGTTCTCTTCAGTGCGTTCGCCTCCCTGGGCGGCATGCTGATCCTGAACAACCTGCCGATGCCGTCGCACCCGCTCGACTTGAAGCAGCGCTTCGGCAAGGTGACGGACGACAAGTTCTTCCTCGTCATCGAGGCGAGCGACGTGAAGTTCGACGACGAGGAGACGACTCTGCTCCTCGAGTCGACCGACCCGACGGTGCTCGACGAGGTGCCGGAAGATCGGACGACGTCGGAGCGAGTTCCGCGCGCTCTGGTGTACACGCTCATCGTGCTCGCCGTCGCCAGCTTCGTTCCGTTCGCCTTCTTCGCCAAGGCGCGCGCCTCGACGATGGACGAAGGGCGCCTCCACGTGGTTTGGGACATGGACTTCCAGCCCAGCTACAAGCCGCAGTCGAAAAATCCCCTCTTCGAGGATCGTCGGGCCATGCGGACACCCGTACCGGGCACCGTCGCCGTCGGGTTCCTGAACGAGGACGACCACTTCTATCGCGGTCGAGTGGACGGCGCTTGGGCCACCACGTTCCCCAAGCAGGTCCCAACCACCGAGGACACGTTGGAGCTCGGTCGGGCCCAGTTCGGAATCTACTGCTCCCCCTGTCATGGCATCGGCGGTGAGGGAGACGGCATGGTGCACCGCCGGGCTTCGGCCTTGAAGCAGGGTTGGGTGCCCCCGTCGAACCTCCACCAGGACTACCTGCGCCAGCAACCGGTGGGGCAGCTTTTCAACTCAATCACTAACGGTGTTCGCAACATGCCTGGCTATGGCAGTCAGCTCGATACCGAGGAGCGCTGGGCGGTCATCATGTACGTGCGCGCGCTCCAGCGAAGCCGCGCTGCCGATCTGAAGGACATCCCTGCCGCGGACCGCGCCCGCTTGAAGTGAGACTTTTCGATGGCTGACGCAAAGGATAAGAAGAAGAAGTCGGGACACGGGGGCGACGGAAGCGAAGGCTTCGGTGACGCCATCCGCCTCGGCGATGCCGGCGCGGGTCTCTCGAAGATCGCCCTGGTGCTCGCCGTAGCCGGCATCGTTGGTTCCGTCGCTCTGGGCGGAGGACTGACGGGCAAGCAATTCCAGCACTCGTACCTGGCCGCCTTCATGTGGGGGCTCAGCATCTGCGTGGGCGCAGTGTGGTGGGTCACCCTGCAGCACTTGGTGAATGCCAAGTGGAGCACCGTGGTGCGGCGCATCGGCGAGCTTCTCGCTCAAGGTGTGGGGCTCATGGCCATCTTGGCCCTTCCCCTCATCATTCCGATTCTTCGGCACGATGACGTGCTCTACCCGTGGGTGAACCACGACTACATGCACTCGAACCACGCCCTGCACAGCAAGGTTGGGTACCTGAACACGGGGTTCTTCCTCGGTCGGTGCTTGGTCTACTTCGGGTACTGGTTCCTGCTCGCGCGCTTCTTGCTCAAGGCATCGAAGCATCAGGACGAGTCGGGCGACGCGAAGGTGGTCAGCACCCTCCGGAGCGTCAGCGCGCCCGCGATGATCCTGTTCGCGCTCACGCTGACCTTCTGCGCCATCGACTTCTTGATGACGCTTGACCCGATCTGGTTCAGCACGATCTTCGGCGTGTACTACTTCGCCGGATGCGTGCTCGCGTTCCACTCCACGCTTACGCTCTCGCTGCTCTGGCTCCAGAGCAAAGGCAAGCTGAGCCGCAGCGTGACCGCGGAGCACTACCACGACATCGGGAAGATGATGTTCGCGTTCACCGCGTTCTGGACCTACATCGCGTTTTCCCAGTTCATGCTCATCTGGTACGCGAACATTCCCGAAGAGACGCACTGGTACCACGACCGCTTCATGGGAAGCTGGCTGCCTGCGTCAATCTTCCTGGCGGCCACGCACTTCGTGATCCCGTTCTTCGGGATGATGTCCCGCCACGTGAAGCGCAACAAGAAGGCCATCGGCTTTTGGGCGGTGTACGTGCTCGCCGTGCATTGGTTCGACATGCACTGGCTGGTCGGCCCCAAACTGCACCCCGAGGGACTCACGCTCCACGCAGCAGACTTCACTGCCTGGATAGGCGTCGGTGGCGCGATCGTTTGGTTCGTCCTGACCATCGCCAAGAACGTCAACCTCGTCCCGACCAAAGACCCGCGTCTCGAGAAGTCGCTGGCCTTCGAGAACATCTGAGGAATCACCGATGGCGACCCAGCCCGATCGTGTCAATGCCGGAGCTATTGCGACTCTCATCGCCTTGGTGGCGCTTGCGACCCTGGGCGTCGCCCTGGGCGTGACTGCCCTGGTGCGCGCGCAAGTGGGTGAAGTTGCGGGCGAGCGCGATGCTTCGCTCACCCGCCCGTACCGCGACATGGTCGCGGAACAAGAGGGCGCGCTCATGGGACCTCCGACCTGGGTGGACCGAGGGAAGGGGACCATCAGCATTCCCATCGAACGAGCGATGAAGCTCACCGCGGAAGACCTCACGCGAAACCCCGCGCTGGCTACTCCGGGTAGCCCTCCCGAAGAAGGCATGGGAGGCGCTCCTAGTGACGGTGGTGCCGAAGAAGAGACCACCGAACGGGAGGGGGCCACCGAGGGTGGAAACGCTCCGGCTCCCGAAGCTCCTGCTCCGAAGGCGCCTGCCCCCGAGGTCCCGGCACCCAAGACGCCCGCTCCGAAAGCCCCACCAGCACCTGCTCCGACGGCTCCGCCAGCACCTGCTCCGACGGCTCCGCCTGCCCCGGCTCCTCAGCAGTAACCGTCCCATGAACCGCTTCGCCCGCTCCCTCCTCGCATTCGCTTTGGCCGGATTCGTCCTGGCCCGGGGCGGAAGTGCGTCTGCGGAGACGGTGCCAGAGAGCGAGATCAAGCGGCGGATGGATCCAGTGCCGACGCGCCTGCAAGGCGTGGACGTCGAGGAGCAACTCGAGGCGAAGGTGCCCCCGTCCCTTGGGTTCAGGAGCGACGAAGGCAAGGACGTTCTTCTCGGCGACTACTTCCAGGGCGGCTTGCCGACCATCGTCACACTCAACTACTCGGACTGCCCGATGCTCTGCAGTCTCCAGCTGAATGCTCTGGTCGCAGGGCTACGGCAGGTGGATCTCGAGCTCGGCAAGGACTACCGCATCGTCACGATCTCGCTCGATCCCGACGAGACGCCCGAGCGCGCTCACGGCACGAAGATGCGGTACCTGACCCAGTACGGGCGCGCGATCGCCGACACGAGTGCTTGGACGTTCCTGACCGGATCGGACGGCAACATTCACGCCGCCGCGCGCGCACTCGGGTTTTCGTACGCCTACAACGAAAAGCGCGACGAATACGTGCACCCCGCGTCCTTCGTGGTCACCACGCCCGACGGGACGATCGCACGGTACATCTACGGTCTCGAGTATCACCCGAAGACCCTGCGTCTTTCGCTCGTCGAATCGGGTGAGGGAAAGATCGGGTCGACCGTCGACAAGCTCATTCTCTATTGTTTCCACTACGATGCTTCCGAGGGGCGCTACGCCCCGGTTGCCATGAACATCATGCGCGTCAGCGGTGGTGCGGGCGCCCTGGCGCTGGGTGCCCTCATCGTCTTGCTGAAGCGTTCGGAGCTGCGGAAGCGTCGCAGAGCTCAGGAAGCGGGCGAAAACGGCCGGCAGTCTGAGTCCCAGTTAGCCGAGAGAACTGCGTCATGATCTCCTCGTTCATTGCCTCCATTCAGGCGGCCCAAAACCTGCCCCAGAGCCCACCGTCGGACGACTTCTGGATGCCGAAGAGCGCATCCACCCTGTCCGGTGACGTCGACTGGCTCTACAACGTGCTGTTCTGGCTGTCCGTCGTGTCGGCCCTCGCGATTTTCGCGGTGATGTGGCACTTCGTGCGCAAGTACCGAGTGAGCTCGCGAGATGACAGCGCAGTGGGTGACGTAGTCAGTGAGCACAACACGGCGCTCGAAATCACCTGGTCGGTGATTCCGCTGTTTGTCGTGATTGCTCTCTTCGTGTGGGGCTTCAAGGGCTACGTGAATCTTCGAACTCCGCCGAAGGAGGCGCTCGAGATCCATGTCCAGGGTCAGAAGTGGAAGTGGATTTTCACCTACCCGAACGGCCACAGCGACACGAAGCTGCACGTTCCGGTCGACCGAGACGTGCGGGTCATCATTCAGTCGGCTGACGTGCTGCACAGCCTGTTCATCCCCGCCTTCCGTGTGAAGATGGACGCCGTGCCGGGTCGCTACACGGACCTCTGGTTCAACGCCACCGAGCCGGGCGACTACCCGATCTTCTGCGCCGAGTACTGCGGTACGTCGCACTCCGACATGCTGGCTCAGGTGACCGTCCACCCGTCTGGGGGCTACGAAAAGTGGCTCGACGGGGTGGGGAAGAAGCGTGCCGAAGAGGCGATGAAGGACCCGGTCGCCTTCGGAGAGAAGCTCTGGGACGAACAGGGCTGCTCCACCTGCCACTCCATTGACGGGACCATCAAGGTCGGTCCGAGCTGGAAGGGCATTTTCGGCGAAACGCACCAGATGGCGGACGGAACTGCCGTCAAGGTGGACGAGAACTACATCCGCGAGTCGATCAACGATCCTACCAAGCGCGTCGTCGCAGGCTTTCCTCCGAGCATGCCGACCTATCAAGGACGCCTGAAGGATTACGAGATCACCGCGATCATCGAATTTATCAAGAGCCTGAAGAAGTAGGAACAAACGATGGCTTCCTCCACGACCGCGGCGGATCTGCTCGTCGCTCCTTCCAAGCCCGAGGACAACTACCTCACACACGACAAGGGGATCCTTTCGTGGGTCTTCACGCTCGATCACAAGCGCATCGGGCTGATGTATCTGGTGAGTGTGCTCTTCGCGTTCGCTCTGG
>JBNKGC010000112.1:0-18630 GCA_050289625.1 Polyangiaceae bacterium
CGCATGCGCTCGAGACGCTTCTTGTCGCGACCATCAATGGTGATGGCAGCATGCACGTTGATGCCGCCGACGACTGCGGCTGGCACACGTGGCTCGACCCGATCCTGCTCGATGCCCACAACCTAGCCAGCCCGGGAGTGGTGGGCCAACGTCCTTCGTCCTCTACGGAGCTGACGTCGCCGGAGTCGGCGCGCCTTGCGAGTTCTTGTCGGACTTCTTCTCGTCGCCGTCCGTCTCTTCTACGCGCTTTTTTTCGGCTTTAGCGTTGGCCTGTTGCTCGGCGGCCTGCTCGCTCGGGCTCTTGTCGGTGCCGAACTCGCGGAAGGTGAGGGCGACCGTCAAGAATGCGTTTCGCACGAGAAAATCGCGTTCCCGACGATCGGACAGGGCACCGGGGGTTCCTAAGGAGTGCTTTGCTCTTGTTCCTGTGTCTGCCCCCCTCCCGACTCTGCCCCCCGGCCGAAATCGCTTGAAATGGCGTCGCTCGTTGGGGGTGGATAGAGAAGAAGCATGGCGCAACTTCGCAAGAGCGGCTTTTCCGGGGGGGGGGAGGGGGGGACAGCTGCGAGGCGAGGGGTGACATGGCCATGGTGAAACCTCGTCCGCGGGGCAGGTCCCTAGAGCGACAAAATCTCGGCGTTGGTCGTCGAGCTCGAGAGTCACACTGCACTGACCGTTTTGATTGAGTGGTTGCGCTGCAACGGGAGGCGCGACGGTGGCGAGCCGAAGTCGGGAGGACGGGAGGCTTCGAGGGTGCCACCCTCGCGAACTGGGGATCGCCGGCGGCCCGTGCGGGAGATGACTTTGGGACCTGCCCTGCTCCGGGGCTACTGCGGACCGCACTCGACGTTCTCGATGCCGAGACGCAGTTGATGGGTATCGGTGCGGCGCTCGATCAGCGATTCGGCGGGGAGGCCCGACTGACGAAACTGCTGCTTGGCTCTCCACAAGAGCAGGTTCAAGCCTTCGCGATCGATTCCGAGCATGTCGCGGAGCTCGTCGGTGTAGATCCAGCCTGCCGATGGCAGGTGAGGCGCTTCGGCGAGGCGGTGGCGGGCGAGAAGGAGGAGCGCGTAGTGGTGTGCGCGTGCGCCGAGTGGGATGGATGAGCCACGGTAGGTCGCTTCGACGCTCACGTGCTCTTCGTCGGTGCTCACCGCGAAGCGCAGACTGAGGCCCTCGGTGGGATCGGACGTGTCGGTTCGGCAGGTGGAGATCTCGTCCTCGCCGTCCGGTGGGGGGAGCTCGAGCACCCAGTTCGTGCCGCCGACGTCGAGTGTCGTGCCGTTGCCGACCGGTGTGGAGCCGGTACTCGTGTCCGCGAGCCACTGACCGTCTTCGACGAAGATACTGGCCTCAGGGTCGGTTGCGGTGGGGAGCCAGAGAGCGCCGCCGACTCCGTGGATGTGCCCTTCGGCCGAGCGAGCACTCGGGCCGGGGCGCGAGGCGTCGAGGAGACGCCAAGTTGCCGTGGCCGATCCGAAGCCGAGCTCGGACATCTCGGTGAGTGGATGCGACGCGCCGGCAGTCACCCGAGTACCCCCGAGGTAGGTCCCGTTGGTGCTCGCGAGGTCGCGGACCTTCCACTGCTCGCCACTGAAGTAGAGCGCGGCGTGCTCGGCCGAAACGATGCTGTCGTCGATGCGCAGGGCACAATGCCGCGCCCGCCCCACCAGGCAGCGCTTGCCGAGAGAAAGCACCAGCCCGTCCTCGATTCGCTGCAGCAGCCCCATTTCCTTCCAACATTACTCTCGCGGTCCGATGCAAATCAACGCTTCGCGCATCCCCGCGCCTGCGATGCTGAGTCGAGGTAGGACGAGGTCAGCTGTTTGGTGTCGGCTGCACCACGACAGCCTGACTCAACGGTACGAGAACGGATCGTTAGCGCTTGCGGACTGTTCTGGCGAGGGGTCTGAATTTGCCGGCGAGGTGTCGTTCGGTGGAGCCGCTCCGACGGGGTCGCGGCGCGTGGCGGAGTCTTGGTCGCCGGTCAGCGTGGTGCTGGGCTCCGCGGCAGAGGCGCTTCCTGAGACCGCGGCGCGAGTGGCCTTCCGGGGCGGAGTCGAGGGGTGGGGGGACTCCGAGAGCGACTCGGGATCTCGGGCCGTCGGGTTGGAGAGCGAGGCAGCCGTGTCCGGGGCGGTCGCCGTGGGATGGGGGGGCGGAGGAGGCGGCATTGGGCCCTCGGGGTGTGGCGCGTCGCGGTCGAGGTCCGTCGTGGCGGAGCTGAGTGAAGCATCGGGAGGCGAAGCGCCGGTCGGGACGAGGTGGGCTCCGCCGAAGCCGACCGCGACGAGGCCAGCGCCCACGGCGACTTGGCGCAGGCGATGGACCTTGCCCCCTGAGGGGACGCTGGGAATCGACAAACGCTCGGTGGGGGCGAGGCTGACGTCGCTCGTCGAGCTTGGGAGGGCGACGCGCGGGGAGCAGCCGTCGAGGAGGGCTTCCGCCAGTGTGTCCACAAACTCCCGGATGCTCGTAGGGCGCCGACCGGGATCGCGTTGCATCGTCTTTCGGAACCAGTCGTCGAAGCGCGTACTCGCGGGGCCGACGTCCGAGGGGCGGGGTAGGGGGCGACTCGCGATGGCATCGATGATCTCGGGGGCGCTGCGTTGATCGAACAGACGCCGCCCGACGATGCACTCGAAGGTGATGGCTCCGAGCGACCAGAGATCGCTCTTTGCCGTGACGCGACGCGGATCGCGCGCTTGCTCAGGGCTGACGTAGCGTAGCGTGCCCAAGAATTGCCCGGTCGAGGTGTGATCGGCCCCCTCGACGCGCGCGACGCCGAAGTCCAGAATCTTCGCCAGCCCTTCGCGCAGGAGGAACACGTTGCTCGGTTTCAAGTCCCGATGAACGACCCCCGCGGCGTGAGCGCACGCGAGCCCTCGTCCAACGTCGGCCATCACGCGCACCGTCTCGGTAGGTGACAATCGTCCCTCCGAAAGCAGTCGCTCAGCCAGGGTTTCGCCTTCGAGGTACTCGAGCACTAAGAACGCGCGCCCTTGGTAATGCCCCTCGTCGAGGACGTGGCAGATGGCCTCACTCGCCAATGACGCCGCCACGCGCCCCTCCTGGAGGAAACGCCCCTCGGCCAGCTCGTTCAGCTCGAACTTGATCGCGACCGGAGAACCCAGCGTCGTGTGGCGGCCCTTCCAGACTTCGCCCATGCCGCCTCGCCCGATGCGCTCGACCAACTCGTAGCGACCCAGCACGACTCCGGGAGTCAGGCACGCGACGTCCGAGTTCGCCTGGGAGTGGGGCGGGGGCGAAAGAAACATCCTCGATCGCCCTCAGAAGCGCCCGCGCAGCGCAACGAACGTTGAAGCCCGCCGAGACGAGGCGGTGGCACCACCGAGTGCGGCAGGAGGCGCGAGAAGAAACAAGCCGACCCCGGCGGCCGTCACCACGCCGCCGGTGATCGAGACGACCCGCGCGGTCGCGAGGTCATTGATGGCTTCGCTCCGTTCGCGGAAGCCCTCCTCGGTGCAATCGAGGTTCGCATCGCAGTCTGCCCCATCGGCCTTGGCGTGCGCGTTCAACACCATCACCAGACCGGCGGTGGTGGCCGCCGCACCGACCAGTGCCGTCGTCAGCCCCGCCCAGCGCCAGGCTGTAAAGCTGGTCTCTTCACCGGGAGACGGGGTCGGCGGTGGCGAGGGAAGGGGGGTGAAGGAAGCAGTCGTGGACACGGTCGCCTGCGACGGCGACGAGTAGTTCGTGGAAGAGAGCGGGGTCGTGGTGGTACTCAGTGAGGTGCCATCGCTTCCCGACGAGGAGTGCCCCGACGCGGCGCGCCCGTTTTCGGCGTCGGCAGCGCCCGAGCCGGGACTGGGTTGCTCGGCGAGAGGTGGCAGGCGCTCGGCCTGGGTGCGGGCAAAGCTGGCTCGCTGCTCGTCGCCCTGTTTTTCTGCCATTTCGGCGGCCTGCTCGTAGAGACGGCGGGCCGTCCCGAGGGCGCCTTTGCGCTCTTGGCAGCGAGCGAGGTTGAGCAGCGTGCCGACGGCGGGTGCGAGGCGCTGGCTCTCGCGAAACGCCGCACAAGCGGGCCCGAGTCGCCCGGCGGCGAGGTGCTTCCGCCCCTCCTTGAAAGCAGCTTCGGCGCGGTTGGATTTTCCTTGGGCGGACGGGGGCCCCGCGCCCCTGCGGCCAGTGTCTCCGTGGCGGGTGTCCTTGCGGCGCGCGCTATCGTGATTCGTGCCGTCGCTGCGGGCCTCCTGGTCGGGCGCCCCCTTGCTGGCTGCTGGCGGCGAAGGGGCTGGAGGCGTGCCGCCGGATCGCACTTCAGGATCAGCGACGACGTGCGTCGCCTGCAGTAGGAGCGAGGCCCCCACGAGGACGCCTATCGCTGGCGCTCGTCGCTGCTTCATTCGCTTCGTTTACCACTCGCCCCGGCAACCCGGGAGGCGCCTCGGGCGGGGGGAGTCCAGGTGGCGGGTTTCGGGGCGCCGGTCAATCCGAAACGACGCGAGATTTTGGGAGCAGTAGCGCCCATCTGTGTGCTACGGGGGACGTACCTTTCCTTCTATTCTCTTTCACCGCTGTCTTGTGGAGTAGGCCGTTGAGAAGTCCCGTCTCGCTGAGTTCCGTGGGGCGGCGGTTCGTCTTGGTAGGATCGATCCTTGTCGGGGCCGCGGTCGCCTCCTGCAGCATCGAAAAGGGTCGCGTGACCTCCGAGGGCGGCACCGCCACGGGAGGTGCCGCGGGGAGCGGCGCAGGGGGAACCACCGCAGGGTCGGGTGCCGCGTGGACCGGAGGCGTCGCGGGCGCGGCGAGCTCGACCGGAGGTGCCGCGAAGTCCCAGGAGTGTGACCCCGAGCGTGAAGTGTTCGAAAACGGTGAGTGTCGGACGCGCTGCGTGGAAGGCGCGAGCGGACCGGGCATCTACTCCGGATCACACGTCTCCGATTCGGAGGTGGGCGATCGCCTCTTGGAGCTGGACGGCATGTGGTGCGTGACCGGGGACGTTCACATCTCGGTGTCGCGCGACGATTACGACGAGGCGGCCAGCCTGCGCGAGATCGTCGGCGACCTCGAGATCGGGCAGTCCTGGGGCACCAACGTCAGCTTGGACGCTTTTCAAGGTCTCGAGCGCATCGGCGGCGAACTCTATCTTCGCGGTCTCAGTACCCCGAGGTCCTTCACCGGCTTCCGAGGGCTCGTGCAGGTGCACACGATCCACGTCCGCGCCCCTGAGGTAGCGGTGAGCAACTTCAGTGGTTTTGACCAAATCACCGAGCTCCCGGGAGCACTGCACCTCGAGGGGTTCTACTCGGGACCGCCCTTCTACGGGCTATCGAACGTCGAGCACATCGGCGCTCTCATTTTGTACGAAGCGCGGGCCCCCGCGCTCACGGGCCTCGAAGCGGTGCAGACGATCGGCGAGGTTCAGCTGCTCGGTTCGCGCACCCTCGAGACCTTCGCCGGTGCCCCGAGCCTCGAGTCGATCGAGACCCTGCTGGTGGAAAGCGACGACGAGATCTCCCTCGCCGATCTTGCCACGGTCGACATCACGCAGTCGGTCACCTTGCGTGGCACGACGCTGACCACCCTCGATGGCCTCCAAGCCGTTGACAAACTCGAGTCGCTCATCATCGAGGACAACGCGTCGCTCACCGATCTATCCGCGCTCGGGCTCGCCGGCGGCGCGAGCGAAATGACCATCCGCAACAACGCGGCCCTGCCGCAATGCGAAGTCGACGCACTGCTCGCTCGATCGGGCAGCACGTGCCTCGACTGCAGCGGCAACACCGGTGCCGGCGACTGCAACTGAGCCGTTCTGGGGGCTCCGTGCCTCCGAGTCGGAGCCTCCCGAAAAGGCGCCTGCCCGCGGTCGCTGGCGTTCAACAACCCTGCCGGGCGGCTGGCGTCCATGACGAAGCCTATCCTCCAGGGAAGCGCGACCAAGGGGGGCCGTCTCTCAACGAGCCGGGCGGGTGCCGTGCGGGCCCCACGTTGCGTACAAAAGGAAGCGGCGCTCGGGGCTTGCCCGGAGCGCCGCCCAGCGCTGGCTCGGTGGCGGTTCAGCGCACGTCGAGGTCGGTGTACCAGCTGTCGTCGGTGCACGCGTGGTCCGACCAGCGTGACCTGAAGCTCACTTCCTGCCAGACGGTGTCCGACCAATCGCCGTCGGCCTCACGGTAACTGTAGAAGACCCTCCAGCGCGTCAACCGGTGTCCGCCTGAGTTCTCGAGGTCCTCGTTGGGCCAACCTGCATCCTCGCCGTAGGAGCGGATCTTGTTGGCTGGATCCTCGTAGCGCCATGTGTCCTTGGTGTCGTCATAGAACTTGACGTAGATTGTGTCGCTGCGCCGAGCGCATCGAGTGTGAGTGCTGCCCAAGTGGAGCGAGGCGAAGCGACCTTCGAGGTTGCCTCCGACGGAATGGCAAGCATCCTGATCGATGCTCCGCTGGAGGAGATCGTCGATGAAATCCAGATTTCTCTGAAGTTCCAGGCTCGGGGGGGAAACGTGACGCCCGATCGATCCGTATTTCGCTTCGACGGACCGAGGCTCACGCCGCGCGTGCCGGTAGCGAGCCTCGGACTAAGGACCGTCGCGGGGGTTGCCCGCAGGTGAGCGGCGCAGTCGCCGTCGCAGCGAGTGACCAAGAGCTCATTATGAGCCGTTGTCAGTGGTTCAGGTAGGGAAGGCAGGGAGAGTCGATGTCGAGCGAACCAAACGCTACCAATGAACGGGGTCTTCGGGGCGCAGTTGCTGAATACTATGGGCGCATCCTCGCCTCGAGTGCGGATTTGAAGACCAACGCTTGTTGCGCGGCAGGTCCGCCGCCTGAGTGGATCGCGGCGCGTCTTGCGAACGTGCACCAAGACGTGACGGACCGTTTCTATGGCTGCGGATATCCGATCCCCCACGCGGTTCAGGGCGGCACGGTGATCGATCTTGGCTGCGGGACCGGACGGGACGTGTACGTGCTCTCACAGCTGGTCGGTCCGGATGGGGTCGTGCATGGGATCGACATGACCGAGGAGCAGCTGGCAGTGGCGCGCGCGACAGTGCCTTGGCACGCAGAGCGTTTCGGCTACGTTCGGCCGAACACCATCTTTCACTCAGGGTTCATCGAAGACCTAAAAGCCGTGGGGATCGGGAACGCGACATGCGATCTCGTGGTGTCCAACTGCGTCGTCAACCTGAGCCCGCGCAAGGACCTCGTTTTGGGCGAGGCCTTTCGCGTCTTGAAACCCGGGGGAGAGCTCTACATGAGCGATGTGTTCGTCGACCGGCGCCTGCCCGCAGCGGTCGCGCGTGACCCGCTTCTCCACGCGGAGTGTCTCGGCGGCGCGTTGTACGAGGCTGACTTTGCCTCCCTTTGCAAGAAGGTGGGATTCGTCGACCCGAGGGTTCTTGCGTCCTCGCCCATTGTCGTCGCGAACAAGGAGATCGCCGAGAAGGTGGGTGCGGCCCGGTTCCGCTCGGTGACGTACCGCCTGTTCAAGCTCAATGGCCTTGACGAAGGCTGTGAGGACTACGGTCAGTCCGCGCGCTACCTCGGGGGAATCGAGGGGGCGGAGCACGTGTTCTGGCTTGATGACCACCATGCTTTCGAGCGCGGCCGCCCCGAACGCGTCTGCGCCAACACGGCGGCTATGCTGGCACACACGCGTTTCGCGCGCTTCTTTGAGGTCGCCGGCGCGCGAGACGTGCACTTTGGCGCATTCCCGTGCGGCCCAACAATCGCTGCTGGGCAGCACGACCGTTCGAGTAGCGGCCGCGAGGCTTCGGGGTGTTGTTGAGGGCTCGACCCTGTCGGGGGCGGTCTGCCACAGCACCTGGCTCCGACCGGCCTCGCTGGTCGACGGCGTCTGCGAGTGACGCGGCGCGCGATGACAGCGTGCGGGCGTCGCCGCGAAACCACACCGTGGTGCTGCGGCGACAGCCCACGAGGCCGGGTCGGGCGTTTTTGGGGGACTCAGAGTTGGTACGACGCATGCAGCTGGGTCCTGTCTGCAACTGCGTCCTTGCGTCAACGAGCGAAACTCGCTCCGAAGCCCCCTCTTACCGATGCGCCCCTTTCTGGCTTGTTTGCTCGCCGCTTGTTTGCTCGCTCCTGCCGCCGCAAGCGCCGGGAGCCCCTCTTCACCCGCGAATTCAACCTCGCGAACAGCGCCCAAGTCGGAAGACTCCGCGGAGCGCGACCCCTCACCTCGGGCGCAGGCGCAGCGCAACGCCTTTGGCACGAACTGGCTCGCCGTGGAGCTCAACCTGGGAATCGCCACCCCCGTCGGCTTCCTCGGAACCACCTTGGAGGTCTCCCCCATTCCACGGATTGCTCTGAGTTGCGGCGTCGGCTCCAACGTCGACGGCCTCCAGCTCGCCTGCGGCAGTCGGGTACGGCTCTTTTTGAAGAAGCGCTTGGCGCTGAGCCCCGGCGTCGTCTATTCGTCGGGGCGCTACGAGCAAACCCACGGTCAGGAGGGCGGGGTGTTTTCGGTCTTCGTTGCTCCGCTCACCCAGATGGCGGAAGCCCCGTACCCCCATAGCTTCATCTGGCAACGGGCGCACTGGATCAACTACGAGCTCAACCTCGAAGGCCGCTACCCGGGCGAGATGAGCGGCCTCCGGCTGGCCGTCGGCTACGCGCAGATGCTGAATTTCGAGGACGGCGTCCCCAGCGAGGAGCCGCCCGACGACGAGTACGGCTACAAGCGCTTCAAGCCCGCTTCGGGAATGGTCTACGCGGGGGTCGCCCTCGCGTTCACTCCGTAGCCGCGGAATCCCTGCGTCTCGCCCCCCTTTCGCCACCGGCCGCCAGCCACGGATGGACGGGCAAGTAGGCGCCTCTGCAGAGCATCCACCATCGGCCATCGAGTTCGCCCGTCTCTATGAACGCGAGCTTCTTCGCGGTCTCGAGGCGGACATGCGTCACCAAGCCGTTCTGACTCGGCACTTCCTCGAGGCCGAGGTCGCTCGGGGCCATCAGCTTCGAGAGCTCGACGTCGAGCCTGCGCTCCGTCGGGCGGCGAAGGAGACGCGATTCAGGATTCGCATCCTGGATCGCGTCGGCGAGCTTGCGCACGACTCCCATCGCGACGGTCCTCCCGAAGGAGTGGAGCCTCCGCCCCCGCGGCACATCGAGTCACTCGCGTCCCGTGGCTACATCACGCGGGGTGGCGGTGCTCGATGGAGCTCGGTTCCCCAGCGCGTCGAGGTGCAAGCGGCCCTCGCCGGGACGCCCTCGGCCTACACACGGATTCGCGAGAGAGAACCCAGCGTGTTTCTCTTCGTGAGTGAACCGATCCTGCGGGACTCAGCGGGTGGAACTGCCCTGGTTCGAGGCAAGCTCAATCTCCGGTTGAACCTGCATCCGCCGGCGCCTCGCGGCGCGAGCACGGTGTTCGTGGGTGCTGCTCGCTTCGCGTACGACATCTGGATGCCGGCGAAACCCGAAGCGGATGGCGGCGAGCGCGCGGTCGAGAACCGCGAGCGAGACCCAGTTCGCGGACCCAGTTCGCCAACCTCGCCGCGGTCGGCGCGTTGTGGCTGCTGGTTCCGCACACTAGCCTGGAGCCATGCTCTACCGATGCGCGTTCGCGGGCGCACTTCTCTTCAGCGGTGTAGTTTCGTGTGGCGGGCGCACGCTCGATGAAGCATCAGGCGTGCTAGCTGACGACCCCGACGTGCCCTCGCTCGCGGTTGGGTCAGGAGGTGCTGACGGCGGCCAGAATGGCCTGGGCGGAATGACTTCGTCAGATACGGGCGGACTGCCGTCCGGAGCGGGGGGTGGCCAGAATGGCCTGGGCGGAATGATCTCCTCAGGTACGGGCGGGAAGCCGTCCGGGGGAGGCGGCTTCCCAGGGCGCTCTCCCTGCCCACCCGGGGAGTACAGCCAGACTGGCCTGACCCCATGCGACGTCTGCCCATCGGGCGCCTTCGCGGCTGCCGAAGGCAGCACCGACTGCGTGGTGTGGACCGATTGTGAGCCCGGGCAATACGTGAGCTCACCCGGCAGCGCGGTCGCTGACCGGGGCTGCCTGACTTGTGAAGAAGGAAGCTACTCCGGGGACGCCAACAGCGAGAGCTGCACTCCGACGGGATGCCCGGAGGGGCAGCGCGCCCTCAACGAGGGCGGAGGTACGGTGCCGTCGTCCTGTGAGCTTTGCGAATCCGGGAGCTACTGCTCGGGCCTCGTCGGTGATGAGCCCCACCCGTGCGGGGAAGGGACCTGGGATCACGATGCGGATCCATCGACGCGTTGCGAACCCTGGACCCAGTGTGGAGACGACGAGTTCGTGGACGAGCTCGGGAGCGCGTTGACCGACGTCGTGTGCATGGATTGCCCCGCCGGGCTCGGAAGCAACGGTCCGAACGCTTCGGAGTGCTACGAGTTTCTGGACATCACAGCCGCGATGGGCCACACCTGCCTGCATTACGGCGGTACGCGGGAGGTGCGCTGTTTCGGGGACGATCTTGCTAGCCAGCCTCCGGTCGGAGTGGCCTTCTCCCGCATCGACTCCGACAACTCGTATGGATGCGGGATTCGAGCTGACAACAAGAACCTGGTTTGTTGGGGTGAGAACTACCGCAATGCCCACGTTCCGCCGAGCGGCGAGTTCAAGAAGATCTTCCTGGGCTACTCACAGGCATGTGCACTTCGGATGAACGATACGTTGACCTGTTGGGGTGGGTACGCGTACGCGTACCCCCGCCTGAGCGGCATCGAGCTCCTGGATGTTGGCGTTGGCAACACTCGGATATGCGGTATCCGGAAGGACGACGGGTCCCTCGTGTGCGATTCGGCGGCCGCGCAACAGCGGCAGACGACGGCAGGGCCTTTCACCGATGTGACGTCGGTCCAGACGGCGACTTGCGCCGTGGCGGCAGAAACCGGCTTTTTGGAATGCTGGGGCGTCGCTGGTCCCGCCGGCGTGGCGATCAGGCAGCTGGCCGACAACACCTACCACATGTGCGGGCTCAAGGCGGCTGACGACACGGCTGAGTGCTGGGGCGGAAACTGGGGCACGAACGCTCCCAATGTAACCCTTCGCGAGCTGGCCTGTGGCTGGGGCTACTGCTGCGGACTGCGTAGCGATAATGGACAGCCGATCTGTTGGGGCTCCGCCTACACCGACCCCGATGCGTCGAGGGTGGACACCTGGAACTACTGAGGCCTCGGGACGTTTGGGGCTGGCTGTCTCCGGAGACTGACCGCCCTGGGACGTGGCCAGCTTCCCTCGCTGCTTCGAGCCGGTACGATGCCTGGTATGGCTTGTTCACTCGAGACGGCTTCGACCCACCTCCGCGATGCGGTACGAGCAGCCTCTCGCGGGCTGGTCGACCGAGGCGTGCTCATCGAGCTCGTCGCACTGGCGGCCGTGGCGCGAGAGCACGTCCTCATCGTTGGGCCTCCAGGTACCGCCAAGAGTGCGGCGGTGCGGAGCATCGCGGCACAGCTTCAGGGACGATACTTCGAGTATCTGATTGGACGCTTTACCGAGCCGACCGATGTGTTCGGGGCGATTGACTTGGTGCGTCTTCGTCAGGGCGAAGTCGCCGTCCAAACGGCGGGGATGTTACCCGAGGCGGAGGTCGCTTTTCTCGACGAGGTATTTCTCGGATCGACTGCCATCTTGAACACGCTGCTGGCGCTCCTGAACGAGCGCACTTTCACGCGCGGGCATACTCGCCTCGAATGCCCGCTGCGGGTGTGCGTTGCGGCGTCGAACGTTCTTCCAGAAGAGCCGGCGCTCGAGGCTTTCGCCGACCGCTTTCTACTGCGTGCTTTCGTCGAGCCGTTGCCCGACGAAATGCTGGAAACGCTTCTCGAAGAGGGATGGCGCAGCCAGCGCCCCGAGGCGCCCTGCAGTCACATCGCGGAAATCGATCAGCTCGCCCAGGCGGCCCGAAACCTGGACCTCGCACCGGTGCGTCCCGCGTTGGCGCGTGCCATTCGCACGTTGCGAGAGGCGGGCATTTTGCTCGGAGATCGCCGCGTCGTGAAGACTCAACGGCTCGTTGCAGCGGCAGCCGTCATCGGAGGACGCTCTTCTCCTTCGCCCTCAGACCTCTGGCCGCTCATCTATGCGGTGCCAACGGCAGAGCAGCAGACGATCGCCCGCGAGGCGTTGCACGATCAGCTGGCCAGCAGCGATAGCGAGTCGCTTTTGGCCGCAGCCGAACAAGCCTCGAGCTCCCCAGCGACGCGAGCGCGTCGCTTGCACGGGGCGATCGAGGAGCTGCTTCAGCGGCACGAAGGCGCCCCGCCGCGGCTCGCCGCTGAAGCGTTGCTTCGAGAGGTCGCGGCCACTTTCGCTTCTGAAAGCACCCCGGAGCCGTTGGCAGTCGCCGCCGAGCGCCTCGCCCAAACGATTGAAGACGCGCCGGCAGAGGAGGGGAGCGAGATGAGTGGCCCCCGCAGGATGCATGAGCCTGCGCTCGAGCCCAGTCAGTTGGCAGCCGAGGGAGAGTAAGTGGAGCTGGCCGTCGACTGGCGTCCTCGACGCGTTGCGCTCGAAGCGCGAGCGGTCATGCTGCCGCGCGACGCCGTTGAACGAGGCCTCAATCACCTGACATCGCGTCCGCTGCACGGCTTGGCCACCGAAAGTCACCTGGTTCTCCTCGGCGCGGTTGAGGAGCTGCCCTGGCTTCGGGGGGCCGAGTACTTCGGACACTCGCCGGTATCGAAGGAGCTTTACGTGCCGACGGCACTTGCTCCCAGCGCCCCCGAAGACCTCCTCCTCCGCGCTCTCACTCGACGCGTGGAAAGCGAGAGCGAACGACTTCGCGTGCCCTCGGCGGTGCGGCGGGGGCCATGGTTGCTCCGTCCACGAGAGACGGGCGTGGACATCGTTTCGCTGGCGGAGATCGGGAGCGTGGACGCCGCCCGACTTCGCGCTTGGGCGGGAGGCGTCGCCTGACGATGTTGGATGCGCGTCTCGCTGCCTTTCGCCGGGAGCTCGAACTGTTTCCAAAGGAAATGGCGGCGGAGCTCGGTCCCATGGTGCAGCGCCTTGCGGCAACCCTGGGAAAGTTGTCGGCGAGCTATCTGGCCGGAGTCGATCCGGACGGGTTTGACGGTGTCACGCAGCGCGGCGAGTACCACCGCCTGCTGACGAGCGAGTGGCTCTTGGCCGAGGAAGAGCCCGACGAGTTTCTCCGACGCGCCATCATGCGCGAGCACCTGTTTCTGCGGTTGGCTCGGCGTGAACCTCGAGGCGGTCGTCGTTGCATCGTCTTGTTCGATGCCGGTCCGATGGCGCTCGGATCGCCGCGGCTCGTTCATCTGGTGGCACTTCTGGCTCTGCACGCGCGCGCAGCGCAGGCGGGTGCGGCATTTTTCTGGGGAACGGTTCAGTCGCCCGAGGCCACCTACGAGCAGGTGGAAACGGAGACGATCCGCGCCCTCCTCCGCGCTCGCAGTGCACTGCTGCCGGAGAGGGGAGCAGTTCGAGCCGCCCTGGAGCGCCTGGATGCTCCACAGCCTGGCGATGATGTGTGGTGGGTGGGTGATGAGAGCCTTCGTGCCTTCGCGGAGGAACATGGCGGGTCGCGCATCGAGATTGTCGATACCTTGTGCGAGGCGGGTGACGAGTTGGGGGTCACCGTCAGCGTGGGCGCGCGCAGGCACGATTTCCGGCTGCAGCTTCCCGCCGAGGCAGCGCGCGCCCAGCTCATTCGCAATCCGTTCGAAAGGGTTCCAGTGCCCACGCCGCTTTCGGGCAGATCTCGGGATCTCCGCTTCTCGGCCTGCGGGCGGCGCCTGATGGTGCGTTCGCAGGGAGGGGTCGATTTTCATCACGTCCAGAATCGCGGCCCAGCTCCCTCGTTCGAGTACAGGCCGCCCACGGACAGTCAACTGCTCGCGGTGAACTGGGCGCGGCGAAAGCCAGTGGGCCTGGTCTACGATGGCCGCCGCTACCTACTTCACGTACCCGGCGGTCCGCTACATGAGATCGAGTTCGAACAGTTTCCCCCAGAGATGAGCTCGGGCGAGCTGGGAGACCTCTTCCTCACAGGCAGGCACCGCCGCTTCCTCATCTTTCGAGACAACTCGGGGGTCGTCTTCACCGGACTTCTGGCTGGCGATCGGGTGATGATGAGCGCGCAAGTCGACCGCTGCGTCCGCCTGATCTGGCGGAGGAACTACCTCGACTACGTTCGCCACACGCCCGACCAGACGCTTGCCTTCGGTCGCCTGACGCTAGAAGGGAAGCTGGTAGCGTGGTCGAGCTCTGGGGTGTGCACCCAACCACCGCGTGTCATCACCAGTCTCACCGGGCCTCACCAGAGAGTCCGCGCCGTCGGCTTCCAGGCCCCTGCCAGCGAGTCCGGTATCGAGTCTGAAGCGGCGCGGGCCGGCTTCGAACGCTGGGGCATCCATGACGGTTCGAGCAAGAGCGTCGACTATCAGAACGTTCGGGAGACGCTCGAGGTGGTCGGACTCATCCCAGCGTCGCGAGAACCAGGGAGCGGAGAAGACCTCGGCTGGGCCTTCCTGGCCCTGTCCGAAGACCGCCGACAGCTCGTCACCGACACCCCGACGTCGAGTCGTGTCCTCACTTCTTTCTCCGACCCCGTCACGATGGTGTTCCTGGCAGATTCGAGCCAGCGCATCGCCTGCGAGTCTGGCGGGGGGATATTCGTGATCGACGTTTCGGGGGGGCAAGTGCGCTCCCTGCCATCGCTCGAACGCAGCGCCAGAGCATCCGCCGCAGCGGAAGCCGTAGGTGAGTCGTGAACCGAGCTGCGGTTAGAAAGACAGGGCAGCGGTCGTCACGGCCGCGAGCTCTCGTCCACCGGGGGCACATCCTGGTGCACGGAGTCGTCGAGCGCGGAGACGTCGAAACGGCTCGGCGCCGTGTGCTTGCGGTTTGGCAGGTAGGCGCTCGCGTCCATCGGCTCGAAGGGGGGCTCGCGGTTTTGTTTCCCGCCGCGGAGCGGCGCGCGGTGGCAAGTTGTGCAGCTACGCCGCTCGTGAAGGTTGGCGCCGTCTACAGTGCGCTCCCGTGGACACCCACCGAGGACGAGGACACCACACGAGTCCGTGTTCGCGATGTTTGCGCCGGTCGAGTCGTCGAACACGAGCTCTCGAACGCCAACGAGGTCGATGCATCGACGTGGTTCAATCTCGATGACTTTCAACTCGTCGAAACGGCTTCGCTGCGCGCTCCACCCACTCCGCTGCGCATCGCTGCTCCTCCCGAGGCCGAATCGACGAGGGAGGCCCTGGGCAACGTGGTGGGGCTCGCCCCGCCGGAGCTCGAAGAGTTGAAGCGGGCGCTGTCGCGACCGAGCCCCTCGCGCGCGCCGCTGGGAAGCGGGTGGGGGCGAGCCCTTCGAAGTGCTCTCGGACGTGCCCTAGGTCATGCCGCAAGTGCCGGGGCTCGCGGATTCGGACTTCTCGGCCGCATCCTCGCGACCCTGGCCGGTTCGACAAGCACCGCGACCACGCCCGTGCAGCTGCCGGGTCGGGTTGCTGGGCCCGCGTCCCCGAGCTTTTGGGATCGCCTATCGGGCCGAATCAAAAGATGGATCTGGCGGAGTCATGTGGGCACCTGGCTCGGTCGAAAGCACGCGTTGTATCTCTCCGAGCTGTTCGAGCTTTTCGAACGCGGCGACTTCGAAAACGCTCTGCGGCGCGCGCTTCCTACCAGCAAGAAGGCGGGGAGCGGCGATGACATGGTGCTCCTGCCCCCGGGTACTTTTCGCACCAGTCTCGATCTCGGTACAGCGTCGGGCAGTGGCGGTGCCGTTGGGCTCGGTCCGGAGCTCTTCGGGCAGCTGAGGCAGACCTACCGCCGCGCCTTCGCAAAGCTGCGCGACGAGGGGCGCTATCTCGAAGCCGCCTTCGTGCTGAGCGAGCTCCTGGAAGAAAACGAGGAGGCGGTCGAGTTCCTCGACCAACACGGCATGCTCGTCGATGCCGCGAAGCTTGCCGAAGCTCGGGAACTGCCCGCGGGTTTGATTGTGCGCCAGTGGTTTCGTGCGGGCCGGCGCGAGCGAGCGGTCGCAATCGCACGCCGCGAGGGCGCGTTCGCAGATGCAATCGCGCGGCTTCAAGCCTTTCCCGAGGAGCGCGATGGCTTGCGCCTAATTTGGGCCAACCACTTGGCTGAAACCGGAAACTTCGGTAGCGCCGTCGAAGTCCTTGGCGACGATCGCCGATTCCGGAACCTTTCGCGGGAGTGGATCGAGCGAGCGCTCGAACAAGGCGGCCTGATGGGCGCTCGCGCCTTGATTCAGAAGGCTGCCCGGTTTCCCGACCAATTTCCTGACGTGCGCCGTCGCGCTCGCACTTTGCTCCAAGCCGAGGGCACCGGCGGAGGAGTTGCCACCGAGATCGGGCGTTTCCTACTCGAGCAACGGCCAGCGACCATGACGCCCGGCTTGCATGCGCTCGCGCGCGTGGTGACTCGCGGCCTGCTTCGGGATCGTGCCTTGGGACGGAACCTCTTCTCGAAGAAGCAACTGCGAGAGTTGGCACATCTCAGCGGCGACGGTGCACTATGGGCCGACTTGCCTGTCATCCCATCCGACGACGAGTTGCCCCGGCTGGCAGCCCTCGAGCCGCCGCGTCAGGTGTTCGTGCGAGATACCGACCGCGGTACCCGCCCTGTGCACGACGTGGTGCCCTTGCCGGGCGGTCGCACTCTGGTGGCGTTCGGCGAATCGGGCTGTGTCTTGTTCAGCCGCGACCGAAAGGAGCTCCATCGCTTCGACGTCCCGGCGGAGTCACTCGTTGTTTCCGACGCGCGGGATCGTCTGCTCGCCGTTGTCCGCCGCGGCCGTTTGGCCCTGGTACATGCCATCGACCTGCCCAAGCGGCTGGCTCGACGACTGACGGAACTCGAGCTGGGCGCACACGCCCGGACCTTCGACGGCGGCACTTGGTACGTAGCGCTCGGCGACTTCGTTCATGCCCTTGACGTCACGTCGCTGGATACACCGTCCCTCTGGCGTTCCGCTGAGCTTGCCGCCGACGTCGTTTCGATTGCGCGAGTTCCTGGCCACCTGGCGTTCTCTCTCTCCTCGGGCGAGTGCTGGAATCTCTCCCTTGCTCCCCATCGTCTGCGGGGGCGGATCGAGCTCGAAGGGATGCCCGTCGTCACCCCCGGGGTCATCGACATCGCTCTCGGCACGTACCCGACCGAGAATTTGGAAGCGTTCGGCCTGATTCGCCGAGGTGGAGCGCGTCTGGCGCTCGGAGCCGTCGAAGCAATCGAACGATGCGACGTGCTCGATGCGGATGACGATTGGATCGCCGTGTTCGTGCGGGTGGGGACGGAGGTGCCCTCGTGCGTCGACGTGCTGCTCGTCGATCGAGCGAAGCTGGACATTCGCCTGCGCCTGCGCTTCGAAGGGGCGTCGCAAGTGGCGGGACGTCTGATCGATGGAAAATTCGCTGCTGCCGATGACCAGGGCCGCGTCGCGGTGTTCGAGCTCCTGAGAGGGCTGGAGACGCTCGAACTCCGAGTCTGACGTCTCCCAAGACAGATCGCGCACAACGATTGAAAGACCGCGAGCGAAGGGACGCCTCCTATTGGATCGAAAGACTGACATCGGCGGAGCCGCTGCTTTGGTAGCCCTCGACCGTCGTCGACACCTCGTAGATGCTGCCCATGTTCATGCCGTGCGAGGCCCACGCGTCAAAATGGTTCTTGACGGTGATCGTGCCACTCTCGCGTTTCGATTGCCGTACGCTCCAATACTGATCGAACGTCGCGTTCCACTCGATGGACGGCTGATTCACACGCGTCGTCTTGTAGATGTCGTGAGAGCCGCCATCGCTGTCCACCGTTCCGACGAAGCCCTCACCACCTGGCGGCCGCCAACTGCCCCAGCTATCGACGAGCTCGAGTCGTTTGTCTTTCCTTCTTCGCCGGGTTTGACCTGAGAGGAATGGAGAAGCCCGATCGGCCTGACGGCGACCGACAGGTTTGAGCGTTCGTCGCGCGACAATGGTGACGGGTAGGGGGTCTTGCTAGGCCGGTGTCAGTGTCTGTTCGGAAAATTTTTCAGGTCGACCTTCGAGGTTGGCTCGTGCCTGCCACGTTCCAGGCCCTTTGGCTCTTTGCTGGGCTGCTCGGGTGTGAACGGGAGCGCAAGGAACTCGGAGACGCATGTGATCTCCGCGGCGACGAATCCGAGTGTCCTGACCGTGCCAGGTGCGTTCACACGGTGAAGGGTGATCTCTGCGCCGCGCCGTTTCAGACCGGCGCTGATCTATGGAAGGCCGCCTCCGTGCGCGTCGGCTCCTTCGTCGTGGTGGAACGAGCGGAGATCGGCCGTGGGGACACCGCCTGCACATTGGTTGCTTGCCCGGGCGATAACCCTTGCTGCAACACGTGCGGCGGCTCCGCGACACTGGTCGGCTCGGAGTTTGCCTACCTGTACCATGTGACCGAGGGCAAGCTCTCTTGCAGCGGGAACGAGTGCTCGGTGAGCTGCCCCTACTCGGGGCGCCAGCTGCGATTGGTGGGGAAGGTCGTCAAGGCATGGGACGACAAGCTTGCCCTGGAGCACGTGTCGCTCGAATAGATGTTTCGGCGACGACATTGTCGAGTCGTTTCCTGTGGCTCCCGCGTGCGCCGGACCTGGGGTTCGAGCTCGCTATGTGGCAGATGTCCTCACACCAGAAGCCCACTAAAGAGCCTGGCCCAAATGGCTTTTGAGC
>JBNKGC010000113.1:0-18606 GCA_050289625.1 Polyangiaceae bacterium
AAGTGGGAGGCGCCGGAGCGCAGACGGGAGTTGGGGGTGAGGAGGCCGAATTCACTTCGGGCGACAAGGGGGGCTGGGAAAGCCCCCCTGAAAACGAGAAAACCGCTCAGGGAGCCTTGGAGCGCTCGAGGTAGGATCGGGTCCGCGTGTCCACCTTGATCCACTCTCCCTCACCGATGAAGAGGGGGACCTGCACCGTCGCGCCAGTAGTGATCTTCGCAGGCTTGGTGACGTTCGTCGCCGTGTCGCCCTTTACGCCCGGCTCGGTTTCGGCAACCTGCACAACGATGTGGGGTGGCAGCGAAACGCTGACCGGGTTGCCCTGGTAGATGGTGACCAGGACTTCCGCCCCGTCCTGCAAGAACCCGGCATCGTCACCCACGGCGTCCCCCGGGACGGTCACCTGCTCGCCCGAGTTCACGTTCATGAACACGTAGTCCGAACCATCGGGGTAGATGTACTGCATCCCCTGCTCGCTGACGTCGGCCGGCTCGAGCTTTTCTCCCGAACGGATGTTGCGCTCGAGCGTTCCGCCCGTGAGGAGGTTCTTCATCTTGGTGCGGGTGAAAGCCTGCCCCTTGCCCGGCTTCACGAACTGGAAATCGACGACGACGTACGGTTGCCCGTCCATCATCATCTTCACGCCCTTCTTGATGTCGCTCGTGTCCATTGTGCTTGCCTCGTTGGCCCTCCTCGGGGCGGCTTGTTCACTCGAAATCTTCTCGGGGGCAGCATCTCCCCAAGAGGGGCAACCGCCGAGGGCCCGGGTGTTACAGGGAGTTTTTGACGCATTCAAGGCCGAAAGACCTGAAGGCCCCGCCCCCCGGTCACCCTCCTGGTGCTATTCTGGGCCTTTTTTGCCTGGACGGCCGCCTCGCGTTGGGCGAGACGACCCGTGTTCGCGGTAGGACCCCGGTCTCCGCGGCGAATCTGCCCCCCGCGGCCACGGCCTCGAAAATGCCAGGGCTCCCCCGATGCACGAATACGACCTGGAAGAAATCAAACGCGAAATCGTCGAAAGCCGCTCGCTGACCATCAAGACGAACAATTTGGTCAACGCACTGTCGGCTGACCTGAAGAGCATTGCCAAGAGGCAGCAGACTTACGAGCGCAAGATTTTCGTCCACTCGGTGACGGCTTACGTGGTGGTCGTGGCCGTTCTCATGATTTTGACGAAGGTCGCTCTCGACGCCCAGGTGGATGCGGTGCGTGAGGAGGGTAAGAACACTCGGCAGCAGCTGGAGGCGACCGACAAGGATCTGGAAGCCGTCCAAGAGCGAGAAGAAGCACGCACCGCCGCGGCTCGAAAAGCCGCCGAGTATTACGCGCTCGTCCAAGACGACAAGCGCAGGGAAATCATCGCGCAAGCACCCGAAATCAGTCGTCTCAACCTGACCCCCACCGAGCGAGCCGTGTTCGAAAAAGCCGCAGCTCGCGCCAAGACCGAACTCTCACTCATCGCTTACCAAACCGGCGTCGAGCACTCGCGTGCGGGTCGTTGGCACGAAGCTGCCCAATCGTTCCGCGAGGCTCTCGATCTTCAGCACGACGCTGCGCACGGTCCACAAGCAACCTACGAGCTCGCTCGCGCGCTCCGGTCACTCGGCAAGCAGCGCGAGGCAATTCCCCTCCTGATGCGTTTGACCGAAGCCTCCGCCGACAGGGAAGTCCTCGACGAAGCGACCTTCCTGCTCGCCGAGACCCAACTCGACATGGAAGCCTACAACGACGCGAAGGCCACGCTGCGTTCGTTCATCCGCCGGTTTCCCAAGAGCCCGCTCGTGAACGAGGCAAGAACGCTGCTTTCGAAGGTGAATCTGCATCACTAGAGCGGCAAACGTTTCGGCCCTCATCGGCTCGGGGCCGAAATGGCGGAGGGCAATCAACGAGAGCTGATCACCGCTGTAGGCACGGGTGAGCATGCAGCAAGGGACCCTTTCCCTGGCCGAGAGCGGGTGCGCGCCGGATCGCCTCGTGCACGTAGTCGTGAGCGCGCTGGACGGCATCGTGCAGGGTCAAGCCCTCGGCGATCCCCGCCGCAATCGCCGACGCCAGGGTGCAGCCCGTGCCGTGGGTGCTTCGACTCTCGAGAAAGCTGCTCGCAAAGAGGTGCTGCTCACCATCGGCGGTCCGCAGCAGATCGGTCACTTCTCCCGCCTCCTTGGCGCCGGGAAGGTGCCCGCCTTTGACCAGCACGGCGCTGGCGCCTGCGGCCAGGAGATGATCTGCAGCGAGGCTCGCGTCATCGAGGTTCGCGATGGTCACCCCGGTGAGGAGCTCGGCTTCGGGAACGTTCGGCGTCACGAGAGACGCCATGGGCAAGAGGTCGTCGACGAACGCCGTCACGGCGTCCCGGGCCAGGAGCTCGCGACCGTCGCTCGCCGCAAGGACGGGGTCGAGCACCAGCCGCACGCCAGGCGCGAGCCTTCGAGCGCGCAGCGCGACGGCTCGCACGATGTCGACGTTCACCAGCATTCCCGTCTTGATGACGTCGGCCCCGATGTCGTCGAGCACTGCGTCCATCTGAGCGCCGACCACGCTGGCGGGAATCGGCATGATCTCCGTAACCCCGTGAGTGCTCTGCACCGTGATCGCCGTGACCGCCGTCGCAGCGTACGCCCCGAGCACGGTGAGGGTTTTTACGTCCGCCTGGATCCCCGCTCCTCCACTCGAGTCCGAACCGGCAACGGCGAGGACGCGCGGTTGCGAAAACCGCTGAGGGCCCGACGAACCAGACCTGGCGGCATCACGAAGCGAAGGATCCGAGTCCTCAGGCTGCATAGCCGCGGTTTATAGCGATCCTCGCCCGCGATGCTCGAAAAAACGGGAGCGGCTCGCGCAGCGCGCTGGCCTCCCGCCACCGATTGGACTCTTGCCAGCTGCAGGTCGGTCAACGCTCGACTCTCGTGAGCTTTCGTTGTCGAATCGCGCCCCCAACGGCCCCTTGGCGGAATCGGTAGACGCGGGGGATTTAAAATCCTTTGTCCGAAAGGACGTCCCGGTTCGAGTCCGGGAGGGGCCACCTGGGAACCGGGCCACTAGGGAACCGGTCGAACTACCGGCCCCCGTAGAACTCGGCGAACGCGTCGACTACGGAGCGCGCTTGGTCATCGTCGAGCTCCGGGTAGATCGGCAGCGCCAAGACTTCACGCGCGGCGCGCTCACTCACGGGGAAAGCTCCCGAGCCGAAGCCGAAATGGGCAAGACACGGCTGCTGGTGAAGGCCAAGTGGATAGTAGACCTCGTGCCCTATCCCGCGGGCGCGAAGGTGCTCGCGCAATGCGTCGCGTTCGGCGACGCGAACGACGAACTGGTTATAGACGTGTCGGCGCTGATCGGCTTCCCGCGGGAGGACCACCGGCACTGACTCTCGAGCTACGACCGAAGAGACACTTTCGCTGAGGCCTCGTTCGACGAACAAGGTCCGATACCGTGCGGCGTTCCTCCTGCGTTCCTCGGTCCACGTCTCCAGGTGGCCCAGTTTCACGCCGAGCACCGCGGCTTGGAGAGCGTCCAGGCGGAAGTTGCCCCCGACGTCGCTGTGAACGTACTTCGGATGAGCGCCGTGGACGCGCAGGCGGCGGATGCGCGCGGCCCGATCCGCGTTCCGGCACACCACGAGTCCGCCATCCCCAGCTCCGCCCAAGTTCTTCGAGGGAAAGAAGCTAAAGCAACCGTAGTCGCCAAAGGTTCCGGCTTGGCGGGCACCGAATCGAGCTCCGATGGCTTGCGCTGCGTCTTCGATCAGCAGGACTCCGCGGCGCTCGGCCAGGTCCACCAACGGTCCCATCTCCGCAGTCTGGCCGAAGAGGTGCACCACGAGCAGAGCTTTCGTGCGTGGGGAAATCGCAGCCTCCACGCGAGCGGGATCGAGTGCGTACGTCTCGGGCTCGATATCGACGAAGACCGGGCGAGCGCCGAGCCGCACGATCGCCCCCACGGTTGCGAAGAACGAGAACGGCGTGGTGACGACCTCGTCTCCAGCGCCAACACCTTCGGCCATCAATGCAGCGAGCAGGGCGTCGCTTCCCGAGGAAACTCCGATGGCGTGGGATACTCCGATGTAGTCCGCAATCGCCTGCTCGAACCGCTCCACGGTCGGTCCCAAAATGAAACGCTGAGACTCGAACACTTCGCGGATCGCGACCTCGACATCCCGTCGAATACGAGCGTATTGAGCCCCGAGATCCAGGAGCGGTACCGACATGTGTGGCTCACGTTGTCGAACGCCCCGAGGTTCGTCAACAGCGCTTCCGGTGGGGGAACGCGGCCCCGAATGCCACACCGCCGCGGAGGTCTCGGGGGGGACCCGAGGGGCAACGATAGGACGCGCCGAAAACGACCGCTTGCCAACAAACTTCACGGAGCCCTGAAGCCTCTCGCACACGTGCCGTTCTCCAGGCCATGGCGAAGGCTAGCCTGAGCGAGCTGCTTCCGCCCGCGCCGGGCATCGAGGAGTCCGAGCCTCCCTCCAGTCGCTCGGCGGCGCGGTTCCGCAACCTGATCGACAGCTTCCACGACGGAATCGGGATTCACCGCGGTTCGACGTTTCTGTACGTGAACGACGCCCTCGTTCAAATGCTGGGTTACGAGGGCAAGGAGGCGGTCTTGGCAAAGTCTCCGTCAGATCTGCTCCGAATCCACATCGCCCCCGACGAACACGGCGAGGCTCTCGAGGCGCTCCAAGCGGTCACCCGCGGCCAGTCCGAGCGGCGCGAGGACGAGCGCGCCCTTTCCAAAGGGGGTCACCGCATCGTCGCTCACTTCTTTCACGACTCGATTCAGTTCGACGGTGCTCCGGCGGTCATGACCACCCTTCGCGACGTGACTGAAGCCAGCGAGATCCGACATCAACTCGAGCGCTCGGATCGTCTCGCGTCCCTCGGAACGCTCGCTGCGGGAGTCGCGCACGAGATCAACAATCCCCTCTCCTACGTCATCTCGAATCTCTCCTATTGCATCGAACAACTCGAGGGCCTGCGGACGGTGGACAGATCTCCATCGAGCTCGCGCTCTGACGAGTTTGATTGGAACGGGTCCTTTTCGTCGGATGCGAGCCCCGGCGATCCAACGGCGTGCGCGTCCGGAGCGACCGTCGCCGACATACTTCGCCCCATGCATCAAGCTCTGATCGATGCGCGAGACGGAACCGATCGCGTGGCCCGAATCGTCCGGGATCTGAAGAGCATGACCCGCGAAGACGACGAGATGATGGGGCCCGTCGATCTCGAATCCGTGCTCGATTGCGCAATCCACATGGCGGAAACGGAGATCCGATACCGCGCCAACCTACGCCGTGAGTACCAAGCCGTGGCGACGGTGCGAGGCAACGAGACCCGACTCGTGCAGGTCTTCTTGAACCTCTTGGTCAATGCGGCTCAGGCCATCGAGGACGGAGCATCGGACAACAACCTCATCACAGTGCGAACTCGAAACCTCGGCGAAGAGAGAGTCGCCGTTCAGATCGAAGACACTGGACGAGGCATCCCGGAAGCAATTCTGAATCGGGTTTTCGATCCCTTCTTCACCACCAAGGCAGTCGGCGTCGGCACCGGACTCGGTCTCTCGATTTGCCACGGCCTCGTGTATTCGATGGGAGGACGGATCTCGGTCGAGAGCAACATCGGCGCCGGCAGCTGTTTCACCGTCGAGCTGCTCTCGGAATCGGAGCGCACCCCGAAGTCCATTCGTCCCCCTACCAGTCACGCGCCGCGCGAACGAGCGCGCCTCCTGGTCGTCGACGACGAGCCGATGATTCTGCGATCCATTAGTCGGATTCTGTCGAAACGACACGACGTGGATCTGGTCAGCAACGGACGCGAGGGTCTGTCACTCATCCGCCAAGGCGCCCACTACGATCTGATCGTGTGCGATCTGATGATGCCCGAGCTGACGGGCATGGATTTCCACGCCACACTGCTCGAGGAAGTTCCCGAGATCGCCGAGCGAGTGGTGTTCCTCACGGGCGGCGCCTTCACCGACCGAGCCAGGGGCTATCTCGAACGGGTCGGGAACCTCACTCTGGAAAAACCAGTCAAGCCGGACGTGCTCCGCGCTATGCTCGACAATCTGCTCGGCGCGAATTCGGGGGATTGATCGGCCGAACTACCTGTAATCCCGCGGGATTCATAAGGCAGGCCCGGCGCCTTCTATGTACGATTGAATTTGAAAGTCGTTTTCAATCGAGCTAGCTTTCCGCCGTGACTCTGCGAGAGACTCCGGTTGGAAAGGCGGTTCGGGTGGTGGCTGTCGGCGGTCAGAGAGCGTTTCGAAGGCGCTTGATGGAGCTCGGCCTGGTGCCGGGCACCCTCGTTGAAGTCCTGCGGACCGCGCCCCTCGGCGACCCCATCGAGCTTCACTGTCGCGGTTGCTGCCTGTCCATTCGGAAAGCGGAGGCCAGCTGCGTCTCCGTCGAGCCCCATGCAGCCTGATCCCACGCTCGCCCCCTCTGGCGACATCTCCTCCGACGACCAAGCTCCTTCCGGCGAACGCCTCACGAAGCTCGAGTCGGTGGTGTTGCTCGGCAATCCCAACGTCGGGAAGACGAGCTTGTTCAACGCGCTGGCTTCGGAATCGGCGCGCGTCGGCAACTACCCTGGGGTCACGGTCGAGCGGCGCGTTGCACGCCTCACCGCACCTTCGCCGGACGGAGCCCCGGTCGAGCTGGTCGACGTGCCCGGAACCTACTCGCTGGCAGCCCGCTCTCACGAAGAGCGAATCGCCATCGATGCCGCTCTTGGCCTCTTCGCGACCACCGCACCGACGCTCGCTGTGGTGGTCATCGACGCAGGGCAGCTCGTTCGCAATCTCTACCTGGTTCTGCAGCTCCTCGAGCTTCGGGTACCCACGGTCGTGGCCCTGAACATGATCGACGAGGCCCCGAGTCCCGCCCCGGATCCGGAAAAGATCTCCGCTGTCCTCGGGGTGCCCTGCATCGCGACGAACGCCCGAATGGGCATCGGCGTGGACGCACTCAGGAAGACCATCTTCGAAACCCTTGGCACGGCGCAGAGCCCACGAGTGCACGTCCCCTACCCGGTGGCGCTCCGTACCGATCTGGACCGAATCGCAGACGCAATGCCGAGCGAGTGGCGTGGAAGCGTGGAGCGGGATCGCGCCCTGGCCTTGTGGGCCCTCAGCAGCATCGACGAAGAGGACGAGCTCGAAGACATCCCCCCGCGCCTGCGTGAAGCGGTGCAGGCGGTACACGAAGGAGGTCGCGACGTCGATCTGGAGATAGTAGCGGCACGCTACGCGTACCTGGACGAACTCGAGCCTTCGTTGGTGCGAACGGAAGCCCCCGCCACATCGAAGCGCCTCTGGACGGATCGCACCGACCGGATCCTTCTCCACCCGGTCTTCGGGTTCGTGCTGTTTCTGGCGGTGATGGTGCTGCTCTTCCAATCGCTGTTCTCGTGGTCCGATCCAGCGATCGGTCTTCTGGAAGACGGCGTGAGCTGGCTCCAGGGAATCGTCCAAGGCACCCTCCCCGCAGGGCTCCTGCGCGATCTTCTGACGGAAGGCCTGATTGGCGGGGTCGGAAACGTGCTCGTGTTCCTCCCCCAGATCCTGCTCCTCTTCCTGTTCATCGGTTTGCTCGAAGATTCAGGCTACATGGCCCGCGTTGCCTACCTGATGGACCGCATCATGCGGAGCCTGGGTCTCCACGGGCGCGCCTTCGTGCCCATGCTCTCCGGCTTCGCCTGCGCGGTGCCGGCGATCTTGGCGACGCGAACGATGGAGAGACGTCGGGACCGTCTCCTGACGATGCTGGTGGTCCCGCTGATGACCTGCTCGGCACGTCTCCCCGTTTACACGCTGCTCATCGCGGCATTGTTCCCGCCGAACGACTTCTTCGGGCTGCCCGTTCAGGGTCTCTTGATGGTGGCGATGTACCTGTTCAGCGTCTTCGTCGCTCTGGTCGCGGCCGCGGTGCTCGGAAGAACCGTCGTCCCGGGGAAGAGCGTCCCATTGATCCTGGAGCTACCGCCCTACCGACTCCCCCGGCTCAGCGCCACTCTGCGCATGATGCGGGAGCGCGCGGGTCAATTCCTGCGTGAGGCGGGAGGCGTGATCATGGTGTGCACGATCGCCATGTGGGGACTTCTGTCCTTCCCCAAGGCAGATGCGACGAGTCCGTCGGAAGCGTACACTGCCGCACACGCGCTGGCCGCGGCGGCGGCCCCCACGAGCGAATCGGTCTCCGTTTCGGAACAGCGCCCAGGCGCCGAACCGACAGCGCCGGGCGACGCCTCGGAGGCAGCTCGAGCGCTCGAAAATAGCTACGGTGGGCGACTCGGCAAAGCCATCGAACCGGTCATGAAGCCGCTGGGCTTCGACTGGAAAATGACCACCGGCATCATCGGGGCATTCGCGGCGCGCGAGGTTTTCGTGTCGACTCTCGGGCTGGTCCACGGCATCGCAGAGTCGGACGAAGAGAGCGCTCCACTGCGCGAAAAGCTCCAGAACGAAAAGCGAGTCGACGGCTCCCCTGCCTACACGCCACTCGTCGGGCTCTCGCTCATGATTTTCTTTGCCCTCGCATGTCAGTGCATGAGCACCCTGGCCGTGGTGCGTCGCGAAACGCAATCCTGGCGGTGGCCGGCATTTCTCTTCGGCTACATGACGGCTCTGGCCTACGCCGCGAGTTTTCTCGTCTATCAGGGCGGCCGCCTCCTCGGTTTCTAGAAAGCGGACCTTTCGCGCGACCTGACCTCCGAAAGTTGTCGCCCTGGCCGATGTCCCTCCCGCGCAAGCGCCGTTTCGCGAAACCTTTGGGACGCTCGTTCTACGCACGCGACGTCCTCGAGGTCGCGCCGGCCTGCATCGGAAAACTCCTCGTTCACGAGACACCCGATGGTGTGCTCGCCGGGCGGATCGTGGAGACCGAAGCCTACCGAGGACCGGAGGATCGTGCGGCCCACAGCTATGGTGGGCGTCGCACGACCCGAACGGAGGCAATGTTCGGCCCCCCGGGGCACGCGTATGTCTTCTTCGTCTATGGCATGCATTGGCACGTGAACCTGGTCACGAGCGCGCCCGGGATGCCGCATGCCGTGCTGATTCGCGCCGTCGAGCCGGTGGCGGGGGCCGAGTTCATGGCCGCACGCCGACACAGAAACACGACCAGCCGTGATCTGACGAACGGTCCGGGCAAACTCTGCAAGGCTCTCGGCATCGATGGTGCGCTGTATGGCTGCGACCTCACGCGAGGGCCGCTGTACCTCGCCGAACCCCGCTCGGGCTCGCCCGTCGCCCGAATCTCCCGAAGTCCGCGCATCGGAATCGACTACGCGGGGGCTTTTCGCGACCGTCCCTGGCGCTACTTCGAAACGCAAAGCCCGTACGTCTCGCGGCGCTCCGGCGGACGCTAGCCGCCTCGCGACCCCGGGCCGCTCTCCCGAGACGACGCGAGTGCCTTTTGGTGAGCTCCCATGATAGGCAGATGACGATGAGTGCGTCGGAAAACGATCGACTGCCCAAACCCCACGCCGGCAAGCCGAAACGCCTACCGAACACAGGCTCCGGCGCAGGATCGAGCGCTCCTTCCCCGTCGGGCAGGCTCAGCTGCCGTCGCATCATCCTCGGCGTCACCGGAAGCATCGCGGCTTACAAGGCCGCAGCCCTTCTGCGCCTGCTCCGCAAGGAGGGCGCGGAAGTGGACGTGATCCCTTCTTCTTCCGCCGGGCGATTCGTGGGCGAGTCGACCTTTCGCGGTCTCGGTGCCTCGGTGCACACCGACATGTTCGATGCGCCGGGCGAGCTCCACGTCGACCTCGCGGCGCGCGCCGACTTGATCGTCGTCGCACCAACCACGGCAGACGCCTTGGCGCGCCTCGCCACCGGACGAGCCGACGACCTTCTCATGGCGACCTGCCTTTGCCGCACCTGTCCTCTGCTCGTCGCACCCGCGATGCACCCGAGCATGTGGGCCCACCCCGCCGTTCGAGCGAACGTCACCGCTCTCGTTGAGCACGGCGCACGCTTCATCGGGCCCGTGGAGGGGGAGGTCGCATCCGGCGCCTACGGGCTCGGGCGAATGTCCGAGCCGGAGGAGATCGCCAAGGCCGTGGGTGCCGAGCTCAACCCGCGCACCGGCCTCCGCGGCCGCCACGTCGTCGTCAGCGCCGGCCCTACCTCCGAAGCAATCGACCCGGTGCGGTCACTCACCAACGTCTCTTCCGGCAAGATGGGCTACGCAGTGGCCGCGGAAGCCGCCGCCCGAGGAGGTCGCGTAACTCTGGTCTCCGGACCGGTGCAGCTCGCCGCGCCGGAAGGGGTGACGCGCGTTTCGGTCCGGTCGGCGCTCGAGATGCGCGAAGCACTCTGGCAAGCCATGGGACCCGATCTTTCGGGAGCGGACGCCCTCATTATGGCCGCCGCGGTTGCAGACTATCGACCCAAGGCCCCCGCAACGGAAAAACTGAAGCGAACCGACAAGGATCGAACGATCGAGCTGACGCCCAATCCCGATTTGTTGGCCGAGTTCGGGGCAGCACGCGCCAGTCGACTTCCGGTTCTCGTGGGGTTTGCGCTCGAGACCGCACGGGACGAGGAGATGCCCGGGCTCGCCCGGCAGAAACTCGTGAAGAAACGCATCGACCTGGTCGTCGCCAACCACGCGGACGACTCCCTGGGTCGAGACGACAACCGCGCGCTACTCGTCGGCGTCCGCGACTGCGTTTCCTTGGGAAGACTGAGCAAAGCCACCTTGGGCGAAAAGATCCTCGACTGGGTCGAAAGGCGCCTCGAAGAAGCCGAAAAGCCGCAAGAGGGGACTCTCTGATCCCAGGCGATCGCCTCGCCCTGACGCCCCTCGACCCGACTCCCGCGCGACTCGAAACGCACCCCACCCGCCGTGAAGATCTCCGCCATCGTTACCGCTCTCGCGACGGTCTCCGTCGCCTTCGCGTTCCGACCCGAACTAGCGGGTACGATGGCATTCTGGGGAGCAGTCGCCGGTCCCTATGCCGTGTTGGCCGCTCTCGCAGCGTTCCTCCTCCATCGCGAAGACCGTCTCTTCGAGCTCCTGCGGCCACGCCCCGGCGATCTCGCGATGGGAGTGGCCGTCGGTGCAGCCCTGCTCGTCGCCTCGTGGGCGGCGCGGATCACGCTGGCTCCCTCCGGGACACCCCAGCACGCCTGGCTCTTGAACGTCTATCTCCAGGTCGGCGATCCCGAAGCGGTGCAGAGCTCGGCCGTCTTGACTGCGCTCTTGCTGTTCGTCGTCATTTGCGAGGAGCTCGTTTGGCGAGGATGGATCCAAGCGCAAACAACGCAGGCGCTCGGCGATCGGCGCGGTTGGATCGCATCGACCCTCCTTTACGGCGCCACCCTCACTCCGACGATCGTCACGCTACGAGCACCGGAGGCGGGTCCTAATCCGCTCCTGTTCGTGGCGGCACTGTTCTGCGGCCTGGTGTGGAGCTTCTTCGCACGCGTGGTGGGGCGCCTCCCGCCGGTGATCGTTTCGCACGCGATGTTCACGTACTTTTCGATCGTGCAGTTCCGCGAGCCGGGATTGTGAACGCGCAGTTGCTGCTCAGTCGCTCGTCAGGCGTGCCAGCTCTTCGTCGGACACGTCGAAGTCACTGAACACATCCTGTACGTCGTCGTGGTCATCGAGAGCATCGGCCAGGTTCATGCAGACCTCGGCGTCACGTCCACTGACCTCCTTTTTCGTCTTGGGGACGTAAGCCAGCTTGCTCTCGGAGAGAGGCAGCTTCGCTTCCTCGAGCTTCGCCACGACGTCGAACAGATCCTCGACCGGCGTGTAGACGACCCAGACCTCGCCTTCGTCGCGGTAGTCCTCCGCACCCGCCTCAAGCGCGGCTTCCATGAGTCGATCTTCGGTGACCTTCTCTTTGTCGAGGGTAATCGTCCCGAGGCGGTCGAAAGCCCAGCCAGCGGTTCCGCTCGTCCCGAGAGTGCCGTTGTTCTTTTCGAAGATCTTCCGAAGCTCCGCCACCGTGCGGTTCCGGTTGTCCGTCATCCCTTCGACGAGAAAGAGCGTTCCTCCGGGGCCCGTTCCTTCGTACAGGACCTCGTCGTAGTTGGCGCCGTCGAGTTCGCCCGTCCCCCGCTGCGTGGCACGCTTGATCGTGTCATTCGGCATCTGCTGGGCTTTGGCGTCGTTGATGGCTTTTCGCAGACGCGCATTGCCGTCCGGATCGCCCCCACCCATCCGTGCCGCTGTGGTAATTTCCCGAATCAGCTTGGTGAAGAGCTTGCCGCGAGCTGCGTCGACGGCACCCTTCTTCCGCTTGATTGTCGCCCACTTCGAATGGCCGCTCATGCGAGGGCGTTTAGCAAAAACCCCGTCACGGAGCCACTCGGCAGAGTCAGGCGGCCCGGCCGGGGGCCACCCACTCGGCGATCTCGCGGTGGATCAGATGAAGAGCACTCTCTTCCGGCCATTCCGGAGCCTCGCTCACGAGAGACCAGGCCGCATCGTAGGCAGCCCTCTCGACGCAAATCACTGCCGCGGCGTAGCGGGTCGTCCAATGGAGAATCGGCGCGTAGGAAGGACCGGCGGCCAGCATCTCCAAGTCCCCCGGACGAGTCGTCAGAGCAAAGGCTCGTACAATGGCGCACGCCGCATTTCGAACCGCCAGACTTCGCTCGCGAGCGCGAACGCTGTCGGGCAGCGGGAGCAAGTCGAGTGCCGCAGCACGCCGAAAGGCTCGCTCGTATTCGCCGTCGTAGACCTCGATGAGCACCTCGGCGAGCAAACGTCGTTCACGCCAGACCTGCCACGCCTCGGTGCCCTCGACGCTCTGCAGAGCAAGGCGTGCTGCACCGGTGACTCCGAGCGCCGCCAAAGCGAGGGCACGCTCCACGACCACTGCGTCACCTCGGTCGGCTTCGAGTACCGCCGTGTCCACGATCTCGACGACGCTCCCGGAGCGATACACGGACCTGCGCCGACGCCGCTCGAGAAATTCGGGGAGCACCAAGAGCAGCACGACAAGCCCCATGAACACCGCCGCGACCCAGAAGCGACCAATCAGAGCGCACCGGATCGCGTAAGCGACGCCCGTTGCGGAAGCCAAAAAGCGAACTCGGCCGGAAAGGCGAATCAGCGCATTCGTCGAGGAAGTGGAGGGGGTCTGCACGGCGAAACGGGGCTCGGGAGGGGCGGGCCGTTCGCCATCATTTTCAAACCCACTCCTGGCCGCAAGATGCCTTGTTTCGCTACTTGTGTTGCGTCGCGGGGGCGCCTTCCCCCAAGAGCGCGAAACGCCCCGGACTCGCTTGGAGCCGACACTTTTCGCAACCAGGTCGTTCTCCCGCTTCCAAGCTCACGCGCCATAGGGAGATCGCCCTCGAGCGGGGGCGCCTTCCCCCAATTGGTTCTTGGATCAGCGCCCAACAAAAACGAACGCAACCCCAGTCAGGGTCGGCAGACGACGAGGCGACCGACCCGGAGGCGAGGCATTCCACGGGCTCAGGTGCCGCGCGAGCTACTCGGCGTCTGGCCCGGTGCGCACGTACCCGTAGTACTCCACGCCGAGATCCTGAAACGAAGCTTCGTAGCGCTCACCGACGCGAAGAATCGCGAACTCGTCGCGCGGTCTGCAGTCCAGGTCGGGCACCTCGCGCCCGTCGTGGAGGGCCTCGTACTGCTCTCGGTTCAGATCCACGGCGCCTTCGAGCGCGCGAGCGAACCCGATGCGGGCGGCCGCCTTTTCCCAACCCGGAACGGGCTCCATGGGGATGGCTTCCGCGGCGTCACCGCTCCCGTAGCCGACCATCACCATGGGATGCCCAGTCAGCTTTCGCCCTTCCGCCGCCGCCTGCTCGAAGCCGGCAGCGACCCACGCAGGTAGGGCAGCGCTGTAGAGGTTACCCAGGTCTTTCGTCGTCTCGGCGCCCAGCCCCATCTTCTGGTCCAGGAGTTCCAGGAAGGTGGAACGCTTGCGCACGCGCCCTGCGACCGCACTCGTGGCGGCGTACGGGTCGTCCTCCGCGTTTCCTTCGAGGACTCGCGCGTAGAGATCGGGCGTCGAGCGCGTCTCGGCGAGAACTGCCTCGACTTCGACTCCAGCTTCGGCGCACAGCTCGGCGAGCTCCGCTTCGTGATGATCGCTGCGAGCGAGACCTCGCACGTACAGGAACGACATCGCCTGGATCGGCATGTGGTGGTACGGGCGATGAAAGAACAAGGCTGTCACGTCGCGATAAAACTGACCCGCCCGTCCTTCGACATGACCGAGCATGGCCTCGACGGCGTGGACGGTCTCGTCCAGATACGCATAGGTCGAATAGCGGCCGCTAAAGACGGGGAAATCGTTCAAACGTTTCGTGCGCTCGGCATATCCCTCGTGGAAATGGCGAGCGAATGGCTTGCGAAAATCGGGCCCCCGGTAGTCGGAGGCGCTGCCTGCGCGCGCCAAGTCGACACCGAGAAGTTTGGGCTCGCGCTCGATCAGCAGAGCTACTGCTCCCGCGCCCTGCGTCTGCTCGCCGCTACTGCCCCGCTCGTATTCGGCAACGTCGGCCGCCACGACGATGGCCAACTTGTCTGCCCCGTCACAGCTGACGTAGCGAATCGCGCTTTTCAACGCGTACACGCCCCCGAGGCACGCATGCTTGAACTCGGGAACCTCCAGATTGCGGCTGAGGCGGGGCTTGCCCAGTTCTTCGAGGGCGCGATCGACCATGCCGCGCACGATCACCGCACCCGCAGCGTTGTCGGTGCTCGACTCCGTTCCCAAGCCGAGGAATCCAACTCGCGAAGGATCGATGTCGTTGTCGCGGATCAGCCGCAACACGGCGTTCGCCGCCATGGTGTAGACGTTCTCGTGAGGGCCAGGGACGCGGAAGCTGCGCCCCACGACGTTCCGCACCTTCTCCCAGGGATTGCCGGTCCATTCGCACCACGCTTCCAAGGGCACTCGCAGAGCAGGCACATAGACGCTGAGGGCACTGATGCCCGCGGTCGAGGAAGAAGGCGCATTCGCTTGGGCAAGGGTGTCGTTCGAAGTCATTGTCGCGGTTTCTTCTGTGTCAGGCGGGCCCCCCGTGCAGTACCAACTGCTAAGCGTTATACCTAACGAGAGGCGGCATCCAGGGAACGGTCGAAATCGGCCTGCCCCGCGGGTGTTTCCAGCGCATCTCCAGGCCTCCACCCCGCGCGCGTGACCCCCCTCTCCTCCTGACGCACTGCGTGCGAAGCCAGGTTCGCGCCTCTCGCGCGTGGCGCTCGAAGGACCTTGGGTCATGTCGTCCCAGACTGCGATCCCCATGCCGTCGCTCTAGCCCAGATGGTTGACTCCGCGGCTAACCCAGGCACATTCCGGCCGAGACAAGCGATGAGCAGAGCGGCAATTTTTGGCTGGGGACTAGTTGCCCCGAATTCGGCAAACGTCGAGGAGTTCGCTCGAAATCTCGACCGGGCCGAGTCCTGGCTTTCACCGTTCAACGGCTTCGGACCCGACAATTTCTTGGTCGGGCAACCGAAGTTCGACTTCACCGACTACCAGGAGTGGATCGAGAAACGCTTCCCTCCGAGTCGTGTGAGACAGCTCACCGACAAGATGGACCCGACGACGCTCTATGCAGTGGGGTCGTTCATTCAATCGCTGAGTCAAAACCCCGGCCTGGAAGAAGCGCTGCAAGAACTCGGCCCCGCCGCCCACGTCTACGTGGGGAACGCTCTCGGCGCTTATCCGACGGTGTACCGCACATCGGTCGAGCACTATCGCGCGCAACGGCGCTGGAACCGTTTTTGGTCCGCTCCAGAGCGCAACGCTGCCTACGCTGCCTTCTTAGCGAAGGACGGTGACGTTCCGGTGCAAAACCCGGAAACAATCGTCGACCCCGACGCGCGGGAAGAGGCGGAGGACGCGTGGTTCGCGTACTGGGCGGCGCGCGCTGACGGTTTGTCCGACTACCTCGCTCAGCTTCGCGAAATCGAGGCGCTGCGCGTCGAAGGCGACGTCGAGACGGGCAAGCTGAAGGTCATCCGCGAGAAGCGAAAGCGCCTCGCGCTGCTGCACGACAAGTGGGGAACTCCGGAGCCACCCTGGAACCGCGTCTCCGCGAACGTGCTTTGGAACATCCCGAACACTCCCGCCTCGCAAATCTCCATGCTCGGGCGGATCAAGGGTTTTGCCTTCGCGCCCGTCGCCGCCTGCTCCACCTTCGGCGTGGGGCTGAAGCTTGCGCTCGATGCCATTGCGCGCGGCGAGGCGAAGATGGTGGTCGTTGGTTCGGCAGATCCGCCGCCTCACCCCATGACCGTCGGAGCATTTTACAACGCCCGCGTCCTGGCAGCGGACGGAGATCTCTCGAAGCCCCTGAGCGGCCTCAAGGGAACTCACGTGGCTGGAGGCTCCTGCATCTGGGTCGTGGGCGATCTCGAGTACGGCCTTTCGAAGGGTTTCAAACCTCTCGGCCTCGAACCGCTATCCGTCGGAGTCTCGGCAGACGCCGACCACATCATTACACCCTCCGAAGAGGGACCGCGTTCGGCCATGCGGCAAGCCCTCCGTGTCGCAGGCGTGAACCCCGAAGACGTCGGCTCTTGGGATCTTCACGCGACCGCAACTCCCGGTGACTACCTGGAGCTAGAGAACCTCCAGACGGTCCTCCCCCGCAGCGTGCTCGTCACGGCACGCAAAGGAACCTTCGGTCACGGCATGGGCGTCGGGGGCGGCTGGGAGCTCACGGCCCAGTACTTGGGTTGCGCTCGGGGACGCCTCTACCCCACACCACTTTCGAAGCGCGACCTTCACGAAAGCATCCAACAGCTGAACCAGGAGCTCGTGTTTGACGAGCCCGTCGACCTGCCCCCTGCTTCGGTCGGCAAGCTCTCGATGGGTGTCGGTGGGATCAACGCTTGCGTGATTTCCCGCCCCTGGAACACCTAACGAGGTTCGGGCCTCGTGGTGCAGGCAATGCGTCGAGCTTTCGCGGAAACGGATCTCGAGGCTTTGTTCGAGACGCCGGTTTCCCTTTGCCAAGCGGTGGCGGGTGATCGGCTGTCCCCGCTGGCACCTGGCGAGGCAAGTGCGGTCGGTCCGCGATGGGTTGAGAAACGACGCCTCGAGTACCAGGCAGGTCGCCATTGCGCCCGCACGGCCCTTTCGAACCTCGGAGTGACCGCTCACGATCTGGTGGCCGATGCGGACGGCTGTCCCATCTGGCCCGAGGGCGTCGCGGGATCCATCACACACACCGGGGCTCTCGAAGGTCATTTTGCCGCAGCGGTCGTGACGCGCGACGCCGCATCGATCGGAATCGATGCGGAACTCGACGAGCCCCTCGCGAGCGGTCTCTTGCCCCGCATCATGTCGCCCGAGGAGATTCGTCGCCAGGGCTTCGATCCTTCCGATGGGAGCGAGGAGCTTCGGCGCCTCGGGACGCTCTTTTTCTCTCTGAAAGAGAGCGTCTACAAATCCCAGTACCCGATCAGTCGCCAGTTCCTAGGCTTTCACGAAGTGGAAGCCACGGTCGATCTGAAGAGCAGCTCCTTCGAAGCGCGCCTCCTGCGTGACGCCGGACCCTTGCCGAAAGGGACACCGTTTCGCGGACGCCTCCACGTCTCCGGCGGCCTCGTCGTCACCGGAACGCAGCTCGAGAAGCTCGCGCGCTGACGGGCTCATTTCTTCACCGGCCCCAGGCGCTCGTCGACGAGTGGTCCGTATTTCTTCGCGTAAGAGAGAGCCTTGGGAACCAGTGCTTCGAGCTCCCCGGCCCGGTTTTCGGGACTCGGATGGGTCGAGAGAAACTCGGGAGGGGTATCTCCCGTTTTCGCCATGCGTTCCCATAGCGGTGCCGCTGCCCTCGGGTCGTAGCCGGCAATCGATGAGAGAATCAGCCCGATTTCGTCGGCCTCCGATTCATGCTTGCGACTGAACGGGAGGAGCACACCCACGGTCGCTCCCGCGCCGTAGGCGGCCATCAGCGCCGCTTGGGTTTCGCGCGGACTGTCCCGCATCGCCACCGCAAGGCCCGCGCCTCCCAGCGCAGCCAACGCCTCTTGACTCATGCGCTCGTTTCCGTGACCTGCGATGGCATGCGCGATCTCGTGGCCCATCACCACGGCAAGGCCATCGGCGTTCTTAGCGATGGGTAAGAGGCCCGTGAAGACAACGACCTTGCCTCCCGCCATCGCGAAAGCATTCGCCTCCGGCGATTCGACGACGTTGAACTCCCACTGGTAGCCGCGAAGGGCCTCGGAGTCCCCGATGCTTTCGTAATAGACTTGGGCGGCCAGCGCGATTCGCTTGCCGATGACCTGTACTTCCCGGCCGAGCTTCGTGTCGTTCTCGACGTCGCTCTCTTGCAAGAACTGCCGATACTGGGTGGCCGAGACCGCCTGAAGCTCCGACTCTTGGAACAGTTTGAGCTGGTTTCTGCCAGTGAACGGCGCCTTGGTGCACCCGATGGGAACGAGCGCAAGGCTCCCCGAAGCGAGGGTGAGCGCGCTGCAAAACAGGGCGCTACGTGTCCACTGTCGAAGCTGCGAAAGGCCCATCGATCCCCTTTGCACGTTCGCGCAGCCCGCGCCCCACACACCCCTCCACCGCCGGTATCTTAACGGACCAGGACGCCCGCCGATCTTGAGTTTTGGCTTCGTTTTCCCTGCGCTCCGGTGCT
>JBNKGC010000114.1:0-18562 GCA_050289625.1 Polyangiaceae bacterium
AAGCGGAGCTTACGGAGGGCGTCGCGGGTCCCCGCCCCATCAGGGGCCCGCGACGCCCGAAGCTCTTTTTCGCGCCGGGATCTAGCCTGGGTACGACGCCGGGGGAGTGCTATGAGGCTCCCGCCATGGCTGTGACCTATCGACAAGCAGGCGTCGACATCGACGAGGCGAACTCCCTCATCGAAAAGATCAAGCCTCTGGCCGCTGCTACGCGCACCGCCCACGTACTCGGCGACGTGGGTGGCTTTGCCGGGCTTTGCGCCATTCCGAGCGGCCTCGAGGAACCAGTGCTGGTCAGCGGCACCGACGGCGTCGGCACCAAGCTCAAGATCGCGTTTGCTCTGAACAAGCACGACACGATTGGCCAAGATCTGGTGGCCATGTGCGTCAACGACGTGATCACCACCGGCGCCCGCCCTCTGTTCTTCCTCGACTACTTCGGGACGGGCCGTCTCGCCGCCGAAACGGCCGCCGAGGTGATCCGGGGCATCGCAGACGGCTGCAAGCTAGCCGGCTGCGCCCTGCTCGGGGGCGAAACCGCCGAGCTTCCGGGCATGTACGCTGACGGTGAGTACGACCTGGCGGGTTTCACCGTGGGAGTCGCCGACAGGAAGCAACTCCTCGGTCCAAAGCGCGTCCAAACCGACGACGTCTTGATCGGCATCGCCTCGAGTGGCGTTCACTCGAACGGGTACTCCCTCGCTCGTCGCGTCATCGAGCAAGAACTGAAGCTCGGCTTCGATTCGAAGGTGGAGAGCCTCGGCACCACGGTCGGCGAAGCCCTCCTCACGCCGACCCGCATTTACGCCAAGGCTGTCGCCGAGCTGATGGATGCGCTCGGCACCGACCTTCACGCCCTCTGTCACGTGACGGGCGGTGGGGTTCCGGAAAACCTGCCACGCGTTCTCCCGGGCGAGGTGAATGCCCGCATCGACGGTGCGCGTCCTTGGCCTGCCATCTTCAAGCTGATCGCCGAGGGAGGTCCCGTCGAGATCGGGGAGATGCGCAAGACGTTCAATTTGGGCATCGGCCTGATCGCGGTGGTCTCGAAAGACGCAGCCGATGCAGCCATCGCGTCTCTGAATGCTGCAGGCGAAGATGCCTGGCGACTCGGTCACCTGGTGACCCGCGGCGAGACCCCTGCCGACGCAGCCGAGCGCGTCCTCTACGAAAACGATCCGGAGGAGTCTCGGCAGTGACTCTAGAGCTCGGCGTCCTCGTCTCCGGTAGCGGCACGAACCTACAAGCCATTCTCGACGCGATCGAAAGCGGCACGCTGGACGCGAATGCCCGCTTGGTGCTGTCGAACAAGCCATCGGCATTTGCCCTGGAGCGAGCGAGCAAGGCACGAGTGCCCACTCGAGTCCTGAACCACCGTGAATTTCCATCGCGGGAAGCTTTCGACGAAGCCATGGTCGGCGCACTGCGCGAGGCGGGCGCCGAGTGGATCGTCCTGGCGGGGTTCATGCGCGTGCTGTCCCCCGTATTTCTCGATGCCTTCGAGAACCGCATCGTGAACATTCACCCCGCCCTTCTTCCAGCGTTTCCCGGCGTGGACGCCCAAAAGCAGGCTTTCGACTACGGCGTGAAGGTCGCCGGCTGCACCGTGCACTTCGTCGACGGGGGCGTAGATTCCGGTCCGATCATCCTGCAGCGCGCGGTCCCCGTGCTCGAAACGGACGATGAGACGAGCCTGCGCGCACGCATCCTCGAGCAGGAGCACGAGGCCTTCGTGTCCGCTCTGCGATGGATCGCCGAAGGCCGGGTGACCTTGGCCTCGTCCGATTCCGGGCGCACCATCGTGCGCGTGACCCCATCAACGAGACAGCGCGAGGAGTCGTGACGTCGCGTCACTACGACGTTGTCGTGCTGGGCCGCTCGATCGGCGCTTTGATGGCCGCTGCCCTCTTGGCCCGGAGGGACTTTCGTGTCCTCGTGCTCGGCCAGGGGCACAAGCCGCCGTTCTACCGCGTCGAAGGCCTCACCATGTGCCGTCGACCGTTCACGATGCTGTCGGCGACTTCGCCGAGCTTTCGACGGGTGATCCAGGAGCTCGCCCAGAGCCAACGGTTCCGGCGGCTGACGGTGCCACTAGATCCCATGTTCGCGGTGCTGTCGCCAGGGCAGCGCTTGGAGCTGCCGCCAGACGTAGAATTGTTCGCCCGCGAAATCGATCGAGAGTTCCCCGAGATCCGTCAGCTGGTCGACGAGCTCTACGCCGCCTTCGCCGAGGTGAACGCGGCGGCTGACGCCGCCTTCGAAAAAGACGCGGTGTGGCCTCCCGGTTCCACCTGGGAACGACTCGAGACGTCACGCATCGCTGGAACGCTTCCCTTCATCGACAGTCGACCGAGCGCACTGCTCGGCAAGTTCCCTGCGGAACATCCCTTTCGCGATGTCGTGCAAGCGCCGGTGGATTTCGCGACCCACCTCGATCTGCCGCCAGAGCAACTGCCCGCCTTCGCTTTGGCTCGCCTTCATGGGGCGTGGACTCGAGGGATCCATTCACTGCCTCGAGGCGAGAAGGACCTCGCCGACTTCTTGATCGATCGCATCGAAGCTCACGGCGGGATCTGTCGCCTCGATGGACGCGCGGTCTCGATCATCGTGGAGCGAGGGCGCGTCGCCGGAATCGTCGAAGACGGCGAGGAAAGCGCGACGGGCGCCGGAGCGGTCGTCTCGTGCGATAGTGGCGAATTGATCGCCGAGCTCGCCCACGGCGAAGGGATCACCCGGCGCGCGCGAGACGATTGGCCTCGACTCACGGCCACGACCGGTCGCTTCGTGGTTTCCCTGATAGCACGCACGCACGGCTTGCCGGTCCCTCTGCCCACCGAGTCTTTCCTCCTTCCAAAGAACCCCACTCCGCGGCGTCCCGTGGTGCACCTCGCCCGAATGGATGCGGCGCGCTTCGAGGGGACGGTCGAACGCGACGAGGAAAGCGATCGCGAAGCCCGCACGCTCTTGGTTGCGGAAATGCTGCTCCCCGCACGAGGCAATCTGACTCTGCTCGAGGCCCGAGAGGCGGTTGTCGGCACTGTGCGCGAATACCTGCCCTTCTTGGACGAGCACTTGATAGCCGTCGATTCGCCTCACGACGGCCTGCCGGCGTGGCTGTACGAAAAGGCCGCCGACGGCTCGCTACGTCGCCGAGAGCTCGATCGCATTCATCTGAAGGAGGCGACGGCGGGTCCCGAACCGATGGAGTGGCGCTACTCGGTGGAACCGGTCGGCTTCTTGGGGCTCGCCGGGGAATCGGTGCGAGGTCCCATCGCAGGCTCGTACTTGGTGGGACCCACGGTTCTCCCCGCTCTCGGCCAAGAAGGAGAGCTCCTCGCGGCCTGGGGAGCCGCGCGACTCATCACGAAGAAAGACCGGCGGCGACAGCGTATGCGTCGCCAAATGTGGACGAAGGTCGAGACCGGTTGAGGCCCGGGCGCACCGTCACGACGGAGTACCCCGCTCTCCGCCACGGCCCCACCCCACACCACAGAACCGCGGCGCCATCCTTTTTGGCCGCTGTCTTTCCGGTAAATTGGAGTGGCCGATGTCCATCCCCACCCCGGTTCTTCACGACCAAGGTCCGCGCGTCGCACGCACGCTGTCCACCTTGGTTGCGTGCGCAACGCTCGTCTGCGCGGCCTCGTGGTCATCCCCAGCGCACGCTTCCGATGAGCCCATCTTCCTACCGACGATCCACGGTGAAACGGCTCACCGCCACGCGAAAGCGTTGACGGAGGCGTTGTCGCACGAAATCGAATCCGACGATCGGTTCACGCTCGCCGAGCGGGATTTCTCCCTCGAGGTGCTCGGCCTGACGTCGAACTGCGAACTGCCGCCGGACGCAGCCTGCCAAGAGAAATTCGCAGAGAGAATGGGGGCTAAACGATACATCTGGGGCACGGTCGCAAAGCAGGCGGGGCAGGTGACGGCGCGCGTTCACCTCTGGGAGCGCGGCGGACAGAAGGCGGAGGTCACCGTCCGTTACCGCTCCGATCTCAAGCATGGAGACGACCTCGGCCTCCGGAAGGTCGCACACCGCATCGTGCAAAAGCTCCTCGCTCCGGACGAGCGGGATCGGGCCCCCGAAGGGGAGCTCTATGTGACGGCAGAAAACGTGAGCGGGACGCTGACCATCAATGGTCGCCCCGCCGGCAGGATCGAGAACGGCTACGCCGAACGCATGCTGCCCCCTGGCGATTACCACGTGCTGATCCGAGCGCCCGGGTACCAAGACGTCTCCGGTCGCATCACCGTGACGGAGGACGGACCGGCAGACTTGATGCTATCGCCGCGCAAGCGCGACATCCCTCGAGATTCGGACGATTCCGGTCCCGTGAGCAATCGCGTGGCGGGCTACGGAGCCCTGGTGGTCGGCGGAGCGCTGACCCTGGCGGGCGGGTACTCTTCCTGGCGGGTGCACCAGGTCAACCAGGACGAGGCCTATCGAGGCTATCGGGAGGCGCTCGCGAAGAACGAGCGCGCCTGCGACGAAGCCGCACACGGCCGGGTGATCCCCGGTCAGGCATCGCCTTCGGAAATCGACGATCTGTGCGACAGCGCAAAGGCATTTCAGGGGATGCAGTTCGTCTTTTTCGGGCTGGGCGGCGCCGCTCTGGCCGGTGGCGTCATCTTGCTGCTCACGGCGAAAGACCGAACCACAACTCCTGAGGACACCGCTCGAACCAGTTCCGTCAGGCCGCACGTCGCCGTCGGACCGAGTAGCGCACGACTCGACATCCGCCTCGATTTCTGAGCATCACTTCCCATGCGCATCATCGCCGGAAGCCTGCGCGGTCGCCGTTTGGTGGCGCCGAAGGGGCTCGAGACACGCCCAACGACCGACCGCGTCCGCGAAGCGTGGTTCTCCATGCTTCACACGATTTCTGGTCGCGTCATCGACATCTATGCCGGGACCGGAGCGCTCGGATTCGAGGCCTTGTCGCGGGGAGCGCACTCCGTCGTGTTCGTGGAGAGTGCGCGACCCGCGCTTCAAGCAATTCAGAAGAATGCCGAAGCGCTCGGAGTCTCCGAACGCATCACCCTGATCGGGGCGCCCGTGGAGCGGGCGGTGGCCGCAATTGCTCGCCAGGGTCCCTACGATTTGATCGTCACCGATCCTCCGTGGACAGCGATGGAGTCCGCCGAGCGAGCGCTTCGTCGGTTGATTCGCCCTGCCCTGCTCTCCTCGGAGGCCCGCATGGTTCTCGGGCACCCGAAGGGTCGTCCCGTGGCTCTCGGTGCGGAGTCGGGGCTCGAGGTGCTCAGTAGTCGCTCCTGGGGCGACTCGGCCGCGACTTTCTTCGAGCGCTCGCACGCCGCTCACCAATCGTCGCACAAGCTGGAATGACCAACTTCTCGAAATCAGGGCTCATCGCAAGCGATGCTCGCCTGGCCTGCGAATCACCGGCTCGCATGCCGCGGCGGGTCTGGCTATAGTCGTCCATCGATGACCAGCACCGCCCCTCCTCCGCCTCCGAAGTCGGGCGGTAGTCTCGGATACCTCGTCGCCGCGGGTCTCATGGCCATTGCCATCGCCGGCCTCTTGTATTGGAAGTTGGGCGCAAAGAAGGAAGAGCCTCCAGCCAAAGCAGCTCCTTCCCCGAAGGTCGAGGAGCAGAAGGAAGAGGTGACCTTCACCGAACCGCCACCTCCACCTCCGCCAGAAGAAGAGCTCGCCGAAGAAGAGAAGAAGGCGACCGCGGAGAAACCGAAGGCCAAGAAGTCCACCGGGGGCGGTGCCTGCGCGCAGCCTTGCGAGGGCACGCTCACCGTGCAGGGTCAGCAAGCCCTGGCCGCCAAGGGAGGCCAGGCACGCAATTGTTACCAGCGCGCCCTGCGCCAGAACTCCACCTTGTCAGGCAAGATGATGGTGGCAATCACCGTCAGCTCGACTGGCCAGGCCTGCAGCGCGAGCATCACCCAGGATGCTCTCGGAGACCACACGGTGTCCAATTGCGTGGTGCAGATGTTCCGATCGGGAAAGTATCCCGCACCTCAAGGGGGATGTGTGAACGCGCAAGTCCCGTTGAACTTCACCCCTGCGCAGTAGCCACCACTGCAACGTAAATCGCAAAGTAGAATGAGATGACGTCGCGCTCGACACTTCGACTCACCTGCGCTCTCCTTTTCGTCTTGGCTCTCTCGAGCGCAGCTGCGGGCTGCGGCAGCGATGGGGTGACGCCAGATTGCCCCCCGATGCCCCTGGCTGAAGATCTGGGGGTCGCAGGTGCGGCAGCAGTGCTCGACGACCCGGATTTTCTCGCCTGGCGCAACGAGGCCGCCGCGAAGGATTGCGCGACCCTTCCCGGGGCACAGTTGCCCTTCGGCGCGGCTGGCGCAGGCGGGTGACCCTCGACGAACGAAACGCTGCGGAAGAAGCGTCGCAGCGCAAGCGCCGGCAGGGCGCCTTCGGAGTCTTGCTCACCGTCGCCTACGACGGACACCATTTCTCCGGGTTCGTCCGACAGGACAACGCGCGGACCATCGCGGGTGAGCTCGATGGTGCCATTCGCACCATCGATCCAAAGGCCGCGCCCGTGATCGGCGTGAGCCGCACCGACGCCGGGGTACACTCGGCAGGTAACCCGGCCGTCTTCCGCACCGACCGCGACTTGTCCTCACGCAGTTGGGTGCTCGCGCTCTCTCAACACTTGCCTGACGAGATCTCCGTCGTGCGTGCAGCCAAAGTCGTCCCCGACTTCGACCCGCGTCCTCACGCCCTGTTCAAGCGTTACCGGTACAGAATCCTCGCTTCCAAAGTTCGCGATCCATTTCTCGAGGGGCGCGCGTGGCGCGTCCACAACGAGATGGATCTCGAAGCCATGCAAACGGAGGCAGCCCACCTCGTCGGCGAGCACGACTTCGCAGCCTTTCGCAGCGCGCGAGACGAGCGCGAAACGACAGTCCGTCGTCTCCACTCCGTTGTGGTCGCTCCCGCCGTGGGCGACGTCCGCTCTGTGGACATCGAGGTGACGGGCAATCGGTTCCTCTACAACATGGTGCGGATCATCGCGGGCACCATCGTCGACGTGGGACGCGGTCGATTGAAACCGGGCGCGGTACTCCGAGCGCTCGAATCGAAGCGTCGAGAGGACCTGGGCATGACCGCTCCCCCCGACGGTCTCTACTTGGAGCACGTCGAACTCGACGAAACTGGCGAAGAAGTCTGGCCTCCGGACGAATCGGCGTAGAGCGGCTCGCGGCAACTCGAAACGGATGTGGGCCAGCTCGCTGAGCCAGCTCCTCGCTCCGTCTGGTTGAACCTCTTGTCGGAGCAGACTGGTCACACCTGTTCCGTGAGCTGCGCTGCGCCCCAATCCCTTTCGTCGTCCCTTCGACGAAAGAAAATCGCGTGTCGGCCGCACATCCTCGGTGGGAAAGATCGCTGCATCCCCGGACCATTGCCATCGCAGAGCGAGCTGGACCTGCGGAGCGAAGCGGAGTTCGCGGTGTGCCGCTCCGCTACGGCAAGCGGCCGTGCAGCAAAGCTTGCGCGGTGAGGTTCGCGAGGAAGCCTTCAAATGCCGCAGGCAACACGCCGAACGACCAAGGAAATGCTCACGCCGAGCGCAGCTCGCGCGCGTTGACGCGTCCCCCACTCGTCGCCTAGCTTCCCGTGACCAGGGAGACCGCACCTTCGTCGGTCACCGTTCGTGCGGATCCGAGTTCTTGCGTCACGAGACGACGCTCAAGTCACGATGCGGGTCGAACGTCAGAGCCACGATACTCGCCGACAACTGCCAACCAGCCTCACGATAGTCCTCCATTCGAAGACGGAGCGCCGCCGCTTCAGAATGGCGTCAGGAACCGCCCGATGAGCTTCAAAGACAAGATTTTCCAACAAGGCATGAAGGCCCTCAACAACCCCGCCATCATGCGTGTGGTCACCGATGACCGCGTCATGAAGGCAGCCGTCGGGGTGATGGATGCGCCGACTCGAATGAAGGCCGCCTGGAAGATCATTCGCGACGGCTACGAGCTGCCGAACGTCGACCCGGCACTCGACGACGATCCGGAGCCGACCAACGGAACGCCCGCGAAGAAGAACGGGCATTCGAACGGTCACGCGAGTGCGACCGTCGGCACCCCCTCGTCGATCCGCGCCGATGGGCGGAGCAGTGCGGAATCCGAGCCGGGTTCCGACGACATGGAAGAGTCGATGAACCAGCGGCGCTCGCTCGCCACCATCGGCGGCAAAGACGTCCTCGAGAAGTGCTTCAAGTTCACCGCGGCGGACAACGCACGCAAGCGAGGCATCTATCCGTTCTTCCGCCCGCTCGACGTGAACGACGGTCCCGACGCCCAAATCGACGGCAAGCGGGTCGTGATGTTCGGTTCGAACAACTACCTCGGCCTCACCACGCATCCCAAGGTGCGCGAGGCCGCCAAGGCCGCCATCGATCGCTTCGGGACCAGCATGACGGGCTCACGCCTCGTCAACGGCTCGATGAAGCTGCACGAGGAGTTCGAAGAGAAGCTCGCGTCGTGGTTTGGAAAGGAATCCGCGCTCGTCTTCACCACGGGGTATCAGGTGAATATCGCCACCCTGTCAGCGCTTCTTTCGAACAAGCAGAGCGTGGCGGTCATCGACCGCAACGTTCACGCGTCCCTCTACGACGGAGTGCGCCTGGGGCAGGCGGCTGGGGCGCGCCAGGTTCGCTACAAGCACAACGACCCCGAATCACTGGATCGCGCGCTCGAGAAGCTGGGTCCTGACGACGGCGCCTTCGTCATCACCGACGGTGTCTTCAGCGCCGAGGGAGAAATCGCCAAGCTCGACGAGTTGGTGCCGGTGGCCAAGAAGCACGGCGCTCGCATCTTCGTCGATGACGCCCACGCCCTCGGTGTCATCGGCCCCGAGGGGCGAGGCACGGCGCACCACTTCGGAGTGCAAGATCAGGTGGACTTGATCGGCGGCACCTTCTCGAAGTCCTTCGCTAGCATCGGCGGTTGGCTCGCCGGGGAGCGCAAGGTGCTCGACTACATTCGCCACTTCGCGCCGAGCTTCATGTTCGCCGCGAGCGCAGCCCCACCCTCCGTCGCGGCCGCGATGGCTGCCTTCGACGTCATGCGGGAGGAGCAGTGGCGCATCGAGAAGCTGCACGAAAACTTCACCTACATGCGGGACGAGCTCCGTCGCTTGGGCTTCGAGCTCGGTCACACGGAAACCGCCGTCATCCCGATCTACATCCGTCAGGACCTCCGCACCCTGCTCATGTGGCGCGACCTCCTGGAGGAATACGGGATCTACACCAACCCATTCATTTCTCCGGGCGTGCCGCCGAAGAGCGCCATGCTACGCACCAGCTACATGGCCACTCACGAACGAAGCCATCTCGACCGAGGTCTCGAGGCGTTCGAGAAGGTCGGCAAGAAGTACGGCGTCATCTGAGGACCGCCTGTCGCTCGCCGGGCGGCGAACCGGCTGTTGACTCACTCCCTCGAGGCCCGTATCTCGCCGCTCATGGCAATCGAGATTCGGGAAGTGGCGATAGGGGGCGATCTGCGCGATTTCCTCGATGTGGTGGACTACATCTATCGGGACGATCCGAGCTTCGTCCGACCCCTCGACTTCGACCTGAAGCAGCGACTGAGCGAGAAAAACCCCTTCTTCAAGCACGGCAAGGGCGTGATTTTCACCGCGTACCGAAACGGGTGGTGCGTCGGTCGGTGTTCCGCGCAGATCGATCACGCTTGGAACGATCGCTACCAGGAGAAGTGCGGCTTCTTCGGTTTCTTCGACACCATCGACGACCAAGCAGTCGCCGATGCCCTCCTCCAGCGAGCCACGGCGTGGCTCAAGAAGGAAGGCATGACGCGCATGATCGGCCCCATGTCTTTGAACTCCAACGAGGAGCTCGGTTGCCTGATCGAGGGGTTCGATACACCTCCGATGGTGATGATGCCGCACCATCGTGAATACCAGGGCGGGCTGATCGAAAATTCTGGGCTCACGAAATGCAAAGATCTCTTTGCCTGGCGCTACGTCGTGGGCGAGCTGCCGAAGCGCGCCCAAAAAGCGGTCGACGTGATCGAAGCACTGCCCGAGGTGTCGGCGCGCCACGTGGACAAGAAGAACCTCGAAAGCGAAGTCCGTCTCGTGATGGACATCTTCAACGATGCTTGGAGTGACAACTGGGGGTTCGTCCCCTTGACCGAGCCGGAGCTCACAAAGCTCGCGGAAGACTTCAAGCTCTTGCTTGTGCCGGAGCTCACGTACATCGTCGAGATCGATGGCGAACCGGCGGCTTTCGCCATCGCCATCCCAAACTTGAACGAGTTCATCCACGATCTGGATGGCAAGCTCTTCCCGGTCGGCTTCGCCAAACTCCTCTGGCGTTTCAAAGTCGAGGGAGGAAAGACGGCGCGACTCGCGCTGCTCGGCGTGCGCAAGAAGTTCCGTCAGACGAAGAAGTACGGAGCGCTCTCCACGTTCATGTACGCCAAGTTGAGTCGATCCGGCGCCCGCCTCGGAATCGACTGGGGCGAGCTCAGCTGGACCCTCGAAGACAACGCTCCCGTGAACGTCGGCATCAAGTTCATGGGCGGAAAGATCTACAAGAAGTACCGGATCTACGAGCGCAGCCTCTGACCGGCGGGCCGTCCGCGGGGCGACCTCTCCCACGCCACTCTCAGCCCGCGTCTGCCGAGCCCAGGCTCGCAGAATCGATCCCGCCACGTTTCTGGTGCAACGGAGCCATTCCCCCCGGTGCCGGGCCTGGAGAGGAGGCTCGGGTGCAGGCGGTTCCGGCTTCGGAAGCGCTCAGGCGTTTCGCCAGCGCCGAAACACGCGCTCAAGCGAGCGCATGCTCGAGTAGGCGAGGGCATCGGCGATTTCCTGGCGACGGGCTTGCCCGCCGCGGTGGTACTCTTCAGCAAGACCCGCGCGAACTTCATTGAGCAGCTTGCGGTGCGACGTCCCTGCGATCTGCAGGTGCCGCTGGAGGGTCCGCACGCTGACACCGAGATAGTCGGCAACGCGATCCTTCGGCGGCGCTTGATTTTCGGGGCGCGCTTGCCCATTTCCGCGTGCTCGAGACCCGCACGCAGCGGGCCTCCGCTGGAGGGCGGATGACGCGGGGGCGCCTTTCCTTGGCGGGCTGCTTGGGCCGCTCAGCGGCCCGCGCGATAGAACGAGGCCCCGGCCACTTCCAGAGCCGTTGGCGCGTTCTTAGGAGAACGTCCCAAGGCTTCGACCGCCTCGGTGTCGAAGTAGAGGCCCGGCCCCCACCCGGGGTCATCGTCGTTGCCACTGGGGCGAGACGCGGTCTCAACGAACAAAGCGCGACGAAGAGGTTCGCTGGGCCGGGACCAGGAGGTCAGGCTGACCGTTCCCACGAGCTGGGTGTGGGGTTCGCTGGGTTCGTCCGGGATCACCCAGCGGCTTCCGTGGGTGATGGCGCCGACGGTTTCGAATCGCTCCTCCTTCAGGGCGCTTCGGAGCTCGCGCATCCAACCCAGAAGATCGACGCTCTCGTCTCCCTCGGCGAGCTCCACGTAAACGGCTTGCCCGAGATCGAGCGCTCGGGCGCCTTCGCCGACCGGATGAAGGGCGACGAAATCGTACACGGCCCGACGGAACGCTTCGAAACGCTCGACGAATTCTTCACGCTCGAGACCGTACTCGTCTTCCTCGACCTCGTAGTAGCTGACGAAAAGGCCGAAGGCGTTCTCGTCCACCCAGGAAAGCATCATCGCTAGAGTTCCGTCGTCGACTCAACGCTGGGCGCGTTGGCGTGCCGCATGCACGGCCGCCAGGGCCGCTCGAGCCTTGTTCCGCGTCTCTTTGCACTCGAGTCGGGGGTCGCTATCGGCAACGATGCCCCCACCCGCGGTCACCTCGAAGCGCCCGTCTTTCATCACGACGGTGCGGATTCCGATGGCGAAATCCAGATCGGTGCCTCGAGTAACGTACCCGATGGCGCCACCATAGGGTCCTCGCGGCCGAGGCTCGAGCTCGCGAATGATCTGCATTGCGCGCACCTTCGGAGCCCCCGAGAGGGTCCCCGCAGGAAAGGTGGCCCGGAGCACGTCCCACGGTCCCTTGTCTTCCGCGACCGTCCCCTCGACGTCGCTGACGATGTGCATCACGTGGCTGTAACGCTCGACGAACATCTGGCGCGGCACGCGAACGCTTCCCGTCGCGGCAACCCGGCCGACGTCGTTGCGGGCGAGGTCGATGAGCATCACGTGCTCGGCGAGCTCCTTCGGATCCGCCATCATCTCGGCGGCGAGCGCCTCGTCCTCGTCCGCGGAACGGCCTCTGCGTCGGGTTCCGGCGATGGGCCGCAGGGAGATCTTTCCGTCCTCGACGCGCACCAGGGTTTCCGGACTGGCTCCCGCAATGGCGACTTCAGGCGCTCCCTCTGCTGCGGGAAGCTCCAGCAAGTACATGTAGGGTGCCGGCGAGAGAACCCGCAGGGCGCGGTACACGTCGAACGGATCGGCACCGTTCGTCGGGACGGAGAACGTGCGGGCCGGAACGATTTGGAACGCATCACCGGCCCGGATGTATTCCCGGCAACGCTCGACCGACTCGGAATGCTTTTCGTCGCTGGTGTTGACCTCGATGTCGGCCGGGAGCGCTGCCGGATCGGGTGGATCGATCGGAGGGAGCGCCTGCACCTGCATGAGGTCCTCGGCGGCGCGCGCCAAATCGGTTTCATCCGTGGACGCGATGGTCGCGGTCTTCGTCAGGCGGTCGAATACGATCACCGTGCAGTTTCCGAGCAGGTGCGCGATCGGTCCCTGCAATTCCTTCGGCCACTCGTCGACCTTGGTCGCGAAGTGCACCATGTCGTAAGCGAGCACGCCGACGTGGGCCGTCGCGAAGCGCTCAGCCGGGTCGGAAGGGTTCTCTCCGCCCGCCGGGACGAGTTCGGCCAGGCGGGTGAACGGATCGACTCCCGTTTCGCCTTCAAGCACGACCACGGACTTGGGGCGATAACCCAAAACCGAGTAGCGAGCCCAGCGCTCGCCACCGATGACGCTCTCGAGCAAGAACGATCCCCCCCCGGCTCGGGTCCGGAGCGAGGCGTACGCGCTCACGGGGGTGAATCCGTCAGCGACCAGAATCTTTCGATAGACGTGTGCCATGGCGCGGATGAAGCCCTTATAGCCAGCACCGCTCGTTCCGGTCGAGGACCCCCGCGCCACGAGCACTGCGAAGCTCGGTACGGGCGTGTGCAGCGAAGTACCCCTCTGTGCTACCCTTCCGCGCCCCATGCACGACGCACCGATTCGGCCCAGTACCGCCCTCGTCGCCTACGCAGAGCCCCTCGTCGAAGGACGCCGTGTCCTCGTGTTCGGAGACGCTAGCTCATCCCTCGCGGAACACCTCCTCGACCGCGGTGCACGGCTCATTCACGTCTACGACCCAGACCCGGCACGAGTCGCACAGGCCGCCACGCGGAACACGGAACGACGCATCACGTTCGCCCCCTTGAGCGAGGGCGGACTGGCAGCTCGGGAGGGAGCGTTCGATCTGGCGCTGGTCGAAAACCTCAGCGCCATCCCCCATCCTTCATCCGCTTTGCGCAGCTTGCGCCGCGCTCTGAGCAGCTCGGGAGTCGCGCTCGTCGCCACTCCCAACCCGGACGCCGAGCAGCGCCTCGTCGATTCGGGACGTGGCTCGGAAGAGCTAGACTACTACGGTCTCTACGACGCGGTCTCCGCAGAGCTCGGGCAGGTGCGGATGCTCGGGCAAACACCATTCGTGGGGTACGCGATCGTCGACTTCGCCCCCGAAGGCGAGCCTGTCCCTGCCTTCGACAGTGGTTTCGTGCCCGGTGGGGCGGAAGAGCCCGAGCAGTACATCGCGGTGGGGTCGAACGGGGACGTCGACCTCGAAGAGATGGCCATCATCCAGCTTCCCATCGCGGCGGTGGGCGCGAGCAAACAGCGCGAGAGCGCTTCCGAAACGAAGCGCGCCGAGCGGGCCGAACGGCGCATCGCCCAGTTGGAGGCGGAGCTCGGCCGGGCTCGAAAAAATGCCTCGGATCCTCAGAAGCTCGAGGAGATGCGGAGCGAGCTCGAGAAGCGTGACAGCTGGATCCGCGAGCTCGAAAGCCGCGCAGCCGCCGCAGACTCACGCGCTGACGATGCGGAAGCCGAGCTCGAGCGCCTCCGAGAAAAGGCCGCCCACGACGACGAGGCGGAGGCCAGGCTCCGCGCGCACGAAGTCGCTGCACGCGCCGCCGAAAAGGAGCTTGCGCTCCTCAAAGAGCGCCTCGACGAGGCCGAGCGCCTCGCCGAGCGCGCCAAGAAAGAACGGGACTGGGCCGAAGAGCGCGTTCAGGGCCTGCAAGAGGAACTGGAAGCGGCTCTGCAGGACGCCGAAGAGGCTCAGGCGGAGCCGACCGACCCAGAAGCCCTCGAGCAACTCGAGACCGCGTACGCCGAGCTGAAGAGCGAGAAAGCTGAGCTGGAGGCCACCCTTGAAAAGAAGGGCCACAAGGTCGAAAAGCTGGAGAAGAAGCTCCACAAGCTGGAAAAGAAGCTCGAGAAGAAGAGCGACGAAGAATCCGAGGACGTGCGTCGGGACGTGGCGGCCCTCGAAGCGCAACTCGTCGACAGGGGCAACCGCGTCGGGGTACTGGAGCGCGAAATCCAGAAGTTGGAACGCTACGGTCGAGAGCTCGTCGCGGAAATCGAGGCGCTCCGTGCGGGAGCCGTTGCTCCGGACGATGAGCGCGCCGAGGAGCTCGAGACACAGCTGAACCAGCTCGCTCAGATCAACGCCGCCCACGAAGCCGATCTGGTGGCCGCCGACTGGGCAATCGCCGAGCTTCGTGACAAGTTGTCTTCCGGCGTGCCGGCACAAGTCGCCGTCCGCCTGGGCGATTAGTTCTTCAGGGGGGCGGACCCTAGTCCTTCAGGGGGGCGGACCCGCCCCCCTCGTCGTCGCGGCGAAGCCGCTCCTCCTCACCCCACGGTCCCGCTGCGCTCCGGCGGGTCGCGAGGGGACTCGCTCCCCGGCGGTGCTGAGGCGGCCTCGTCACTCCTCAGGCTTCGCCTTCGCGTGCCTCGGTTTGTGCCACGCGCAGGATGTTGTCCCACGTTGGCCTCGCACCCCTCGTCGTCGCGGCGAAGCCGCGACTCCTCACCCCCACACTCCGCCGCGTCGCCGGCGGATAGCCAGCGACATTGGGCTCCGGAGCCTTTTTCGGGCCGGAACTAGCTAAGCCGGCCCCTTTGGGGCACGTTGACACGGCCGAGCGACGACTTAGTTTGCTCCAGGCTTCTTCACCCTCCGCAAAGCCGGCTCATGAGCGAAAAGCGCGATTATTACGAGGTGTTGGGCGTCGCCCGCGATGCCAGTGACGACGAGATTCGTCGTGCGTACCGAAAGCTCGCCCTCAAATACCACCCAGATCGCAACCAGGGCTCGGCCGAAGCCGAAACCAAGTTCAAGGAGGCCACCGAGGCCTTCACCGTGCTGTCCGATTCCGACAAGCGGGTTCAGTACGACCGCTTCGGACACCAGGGGGTCGGTGGAGCCGGGTTCGACTTCTCCGGCGCCGGCATGGGCGACATCCTGAACCACTTTCAGGACATGTTCTCCGACTTCTTCGGGGGCTTCGGGGGTGGCGGGTTCGGCGGGGGCGGGCGCCGCGCGCCCGACCGAGGCCAGGACATCCGCATCGGAGCGGCCATCGCGTTCGAAGAGGCGATGGCCGGCTGCAAGAAAGAGGTCGTCATCCGGGGCGCCGCACCCTGCGATACCTGCCAGGGCACGGGTGCCAAGGAAGGCACACGCCCGACGAAGTGCGGAACCTGCCGGGGCACCGGACAAGCGACCACACAGCGCGGTTTCATCATGTTCAGCTCGACCTGCCCGCAGTGCGGCGGTTCGGGCGAAATCGTGACCGACCCGTGCGGCAGCTGCGGCGGCCAGCGCTACGTGGAGAAGAAGCGCAAGGTCATGGTGAGCTTCCCCGCGGGCATCGATACGGGACAGCGTCTGCGCGTGCCCGGTCAGGGCATGCCAGGACGCGGAGGAGCGGAGCCCGGCGACTTGTACGTCGATGTCGAGGTGCAGTCCGCGCCGGGGTTCGAGCGCGACGGCTACGACATCGGAACGCGACAGAAGATTTCCTTCACCGAAGCGGCGCTGGGGACGTCGGTGGTCGTGCAATTGCCGGACGGCACGAGTGTCGATGTGGAGGTTCCCTCGGGAACCCAGCCGGGCAGCGTGATCTCGGTCCGCAACAAAGGGATACCGCGCCTCGACCGACGCGGCCGCGGTGATCTGCATCTGCTGGTCGACGTCCACGTACCCAAACGAGTGAGCCGGCGCGCCAAGAAGCTGTTGCGCGAGCTTGAAGAAGAGCTCGGCGAAATCCCCGAGCGCGCCAAGGCGGTCTGAGTCTTCACACGTGGCGGCTGCGCTGTCGGTCAGGCAGCGACGAAGACCCGTCAGGCGGTGAGGCGTTCCAACCGGGCAATGGTGTCGCTGAGCGGAGTGCCTTCACCAAGTTCCTGGCACAGGAAGCCTCGCACGGCGTCCCACCGCGCGAGAGCTTGGTCGACCGCTGCGTCCGACCCGCGCTGGTAGGCGCCGAGCGCGATCAGATCGCGTTTCTCCTCGTAGGCACTCCACCAGCGGCGCACGACTTGGGCCGAGCGTTGGTGCTCCGGCTTGGTCAATGCGGACATCAGACGGGAGAGGGAGGCTTCTACGTCGACAGCAGGGTAGTGCCCCTGTTCCGCCAGGCGGCCACTCAGCACCCAGTGCCCATCGACGAGGCCACGCACCTCATCGGCGACCGGATCGCTGACCGCGTCGCCCTCCGTGAGCACGCTATAGACCGCGGTGATCGACCCCGTGTGGGTGCGCCCGGCCCGCTCCACGAGACGAGGCAAGAGCGCGAAGACACTCGGCGGATACCCGCGGCGACCAGGCGGCTCCCCCGTGGCAAGACCGATCTCCCGCTGCGCTCGGGCGAGGCGCGTGAGTGAGTCCACCAAGAGCAGCACGTTGTTGCCCGCGTCTCGAAAGCCTTCGGCGATGGTCGTCGCCGTCTGGGCCGCGCGAACCCGCTCGAGCGCGGAAGCGTCGCTCGTGGCTACCACGGTGACGGTCCGAGCCACGCGCTCCGCGCCCGACTTCGCATCCAACCAGTCGGCGACTTCTCGGCCGCGCTCGCCGACGAGCGCGACCACGAGCACGTCGGCGTCCGCTCCACGAGCCACACTCGAAAGGAGCTGGCTCTTACCCACCCCAGCTGTCGAAAACAGCGCCACCCGTTGCCCCCTGCCCAGGGTCATCAGGCCGTCCAGCACCCGCACCCCGGTGGGAAGAGCCTCCACCACCGGGAGTCTCTCGAGAGCCGGCGGCGGCGGGCGGTGGACGGCGAGCCGCCGGCAATCCCCCGGGAGCGGCGCCCCGTCGAGAGGTCGACCCAGCCCATCGAGGACGCGCCCGCAGAGCTGCTCGGAGAAGTCGATGCTCAGCGGTTCCCCCTGGCCTTCCACCACATCATCGGGTCCCGTCCCCACCAAATCGCCCAACCCCACTGCGAGGGCCTCGTCATCTTCGAAACCGACGATCTCAGCGGACAAGGGGCCGCCTCGGCGATGAATGGTCACCGCGTCACCGAGCCGGGCGCCGGGCAGGCGAAGGCGCAGCGCAACACCCCGCACAGCAACGACACGCCCTTCGAGGCGCACCGCCGGTGCAGCAGCAAGACGCGCTCGAACCCCCTCGAAGTTCATGGCGAGACGCTACCATTCTTCCCGGAAACTTGCCGAATCGAAGAACCAGGTGCGACCCTGCGTCCGTGCACACGGCCCCTTTCCTCGTCTCGAGTGTCCGTTTTCTCTCGGCGCTGACGCTGCTCGCAGCGGGTGTCGGTGGTTGCGGAGTTCGTGCATCCACCTCGGTGAAGGGAGAGGCCGATGCCAGCGGCGACGTGGAGGTAGCGGACTTCGATAGACCCCTGGCAGAAGAGGATCTAGCTGAAGCCGCGGAAGACAAACAGGCGACCGGGCAACCCGAGACCGCCAAGAGCTTCGAGGCCACCCCGACCCCGGCTCAGCCCGCCTTGCTCGGGGCACGCCACGACGTCCGCCTCGGCCCCTCGATGACCATCGCCCAATGCCAGTGTTTGGCCGTGGTCGTGGGGTCGCCCACGACGGCAGGCATGACGTGGGGAGGCACGATTCCCAGCATCGATCCGAAGACGCAGACGGTGATCGCCCTGGGTTCGGAAGGGGTGTCCTGCGACCAAAAGGTCGAGGGGCTCGGCGCCTCGTACATGGGTTACGAGCGCGTGGGCGATGACGTGGTCGTCACCGTGGAAGTCGCCCGCATGGGTCGTCCGGTGACCCGTGGAGCAATCATTCCCAAGCCTTCGGGCGACGGGAAAGTGTATGTGAAGCCCTCGGGTAAGGCGACGCCGTACGGCCGAGGCCCGAGCGGCGAAGCCCGCTGCGCCGTCGGAAGCTGAGAGCCTCGCAACGGGCCCCCGCCCAAAGCACGCGACGAGCCGCCCCCTGCAAACCGAGAGGAGTGACGAGGCCCTTTGTCGCCGTGCCGAGGCGCCGAGCACCGCCGCCG
>JBNKGC010000115.1:0-18547 GCA_050289625.1 Polyangiaceae bacterium
AGGCCGCGCGTCCCGGGCACCTCGGACACCCGGTGCGGCGATGACCGTCTCACATGGCGACGATCGGACGCGTCGGCGCCGCTCGGTGCGGTTCGGTGCGGTTCGGTGCAGTTCGGTGCGGTTCGGTGCAGTTCGGTGCAGTTCGGTGCAGTTCGGTGCAGTTCGGTGCAGTTCGGTGCAGTTCGGTGCAGTTCGGTGCAACAGTCTGGTGCAGTTCGGCGCAACAGTCTGGTGCAACAGTCTGGTGCAACATCGAGTTTCGATCCGATCAGTCGAAGCTATTTACTAGAAGTCAACATCGCGGATACTAGGCCACAAGTCGGCTCGTGTCGGTGACGCTCGAGTAAGCTGAACGTCGGTGAGGCTGTCGAACAATGGGGAACACAGGCAGAATCAGGGACGGTTTCCTTCGGAACTACGCATCGGTCATTGCGATGGGGCAGCGTCTGACGGACGCGGCTCTCATCGTGGCCTCGCTCTACGTAATTTCCGCGCTCTACCATCAGCCGTGGCGCGACCTCGAGACCATCGCTGCTTGCGCCGCAGTCATCGGCTTCTCCTTCGTCGCTGAATTCAACGGTCTGTACCGCTCGTGGCGAGGCACCTCCGCCATTCGTGAGATGGGCAGCGTACTGATCACCTGGGCCTGCACCGTCCCGGCTCTCTTGCTCATCGCTTTTGCCGCGAAGCGCTCGCAAGACTTCTCGCGCGTGATCACCCTCGGCTGGTTCCTGGCCGCGCCCAACGTCATGGCGCTGGCGCGCCTCGGGGTCCGCTACTTCCTGCATGAACTCCGCAAGCGCGGCCGCAACACGCGCTCGGTCGTGATCGTCGGCATGACCCGCGTGGCGCAAACCCTCGTCGACCAGCTCGTCGAGCCGGGCTCGGGCATGCGCATCGTCGGACTTTACGACGACCGCATCCCTTCACGTCGCGTTCATTTGACGGGCACGGACGCCGAATGCCGCGGCGGCCACGACGACCTGATTCACCACGTGAAGACGGAGAAGATCGACTACGTCTACATCGCCCTGCCGTTGCGCGCCGAGTCACGCATCAGCGATTTGGTACAGAAGCTCTCAGACACGACCGCCACGGTCCACGTCGTGGGCGATTTCTTCGTCTTCGACATGCTGCACGCCCAGTGGTCCATGGTGGGCGACGTGCCGGTGGTGGCGATTCTCGACACCCCGTTCGAAGGCCTCGGAGGCTGGGTCAAACGCCTCGAGGACATCGTTCTCAGCACCTTCATCCTGCTCCTGATCTCACTGCCGATGGCGATCATCGCGATCTTGGTGAAGATCACCTCGCCCGGTCCGGTGTTCTTCATCCAGCGACGCTACGGACTGAACGGCAGCGAGATCCCCGTCATCAAGTTCCGCACGATGACCGTGTGCGAAGACGGTGATGTGGTGACCCAGGCGCAAAAGAACGACTCGCGAATCTCGAAGGTGGGTGCCTTCCTCCGTAAGACTTCGCTCGACGAGCTCCCGCAGTTCTTCAACGTCCTGGCGGGGCACATGTCGATCGTCGGACCGCGCCCTCACGCGGTGGCGCACAACGAGCTCTACCGCTCCAAGATCCATCGCTACATGCTGCGTCACAAGGTCAAACCGGGCATCACCGGCTGGGCCCAAGTGAACGGCTGGCGCGGTGAGACGAAGACGCTCGACAAGATGGAGAAGCGCGTCGAGCACGATCTCTACTACATCCACAATTGGGATCTGCTTCTCGACCTGCGCATCATCTTTTTGACCATCTTCGGTCGAAAGGTGCGCAGCAACGCGTACTGACACGCAGGATGACGCCGAGCCTCGAACGACCAAGACTCCCACTACGGGGGAACCGATGTCGGGCGGCGGAACGAGGGAGGGCTGCGCCCACGGGACGCTGGGCGAAGAATTCGGAATCGGCTGGAATCGTTCACATGGGCCGTGACCCCGTGCTATGTCCGGGCAAGGAAAGCTAGGAATCCCGTGTCCATCTTGCCTTCGAAGAACAGTCGCATCCGCGAGTCGGAACCCGGGAGTCAGATTGTCCTCCACTCCCCCGAAACCGCGATCGAGACCCCTCCGGTTTCAGCGGTCACTGCGCCGCAGGAATACACGTCCCGCTGGAAGCAACCGGACTGGGAGCGCCTGTGGCTGGCATCCCAGCGCGCTCCATGGCGTTCCCTGGCACTGATTCCCTCGGGTGAAATGCCGCCGCGCTTCACCCTCGAGATCGCCGTGTCGCTCGTCTACACGGGATCCCTGCACCTCGGCGAGCCGATTCGCATGGCGGACGCGACGAACGTTCCGCTCACACACCTCAAACAGTTCGCCGACGAACTCGAGGCACTCCGACGAGCTGGCGACCGCCTCATCTTGGCACTTGGTCCTGTCCGCGACAGCGCCACCGCGGTTGCCATCGCACAGGCTGCCGACCAGGCACTCTTGTGCGTGCCACTCGAAGTCTCGAAGTTGGCCGACGCCAAGCACACGATCGCGGAGGTGGGCCCCAGGCGCTTCTTGGGAAGCGCCATCTTCCGGGTCTGAGCTTCGCAGAAGGTACCGGATGCTGCCGAGAATCGGATTCGTTCTGGAACAGTCCTTGGGCCACGTCGCCTACGGGATGAGCTTGAAAAAGGCCCTGGCAGGGCGCACGGACTTTGAGGCCGTATGGCTCGACATCCCGTACGATCCAGGACAGTTCGGCAAGATTCCGGGGATCGGGCGAAACTGGACGATCCGCGGCAGCTACCGCGCGCGTGATGCCATCCGCAAAGCGGCCGCGACCGCACCCCTGGACGCGCTGTTCATCAACACGCAGACGATCAGCCTGTTCGCAGCAGGGTACATGCAGAAGATCCCGAGTCTTCTGTCCCTCGATGCAACCCCCCGCAACTACGACGAGCTGTCGCCTTGGTACGGGGACCAGGTGCACCCCGCACCGGTCGAGGCGGCCAAGCTCTGGGCGCACCGCTCCGTCATGCGGAACGCCGCGTGGTTTACGGTTTGGTCCGAGTGGGCCAAGGCCTCCCTCGTGCGCGACTACGGTGTGGACGGACGGCGGGTGACAATCCTGCCCCCCGGAACTTATCTCTCCAACTATCCCCAGCCCGGCCAGAAAGGTCCACGGCGCGAGGGGCCGCTGCGCCTCTTGTTCGTGGGGGGTGATTTCAAGCGCAAGGGTGGCGATCTTCTTCTCGACGTCTACCGCAACCACCTGCGCGGCAAGGTCGAGCTGCACCTCGTGACCGGCGCCGAAATCGAGAGCGGAGACGGCATCTTCGTCTATCGCGGCCTCCGGCCCCACAGCCCCGAGCTGCTGCGCTTGTACCGTGAGTCCGACGTGTTCGTCCTGCCCACGCGAGCCGATTGCCTCGCGGTGGTGCTGGGTGAAGCCATGGCCTCGGAGCTCCCGATCATCACGACCCGGGTCGGAGCGCATGCAGAGGCCGTGGACGACGGCGAGAGCGGCTTCGTTCTCGAAGCAGACGACGCTGCAAGTCTTCGCGATCGAATCGAACGCCTGGTGGCCGATCCCGATCTGCTCCAAAGGATGGGTAAGCGCTCCCGTCAAATCGGAGAGGAGCGCTTCGACATGCAGAAGAACGCCGATCGGATCGCCGACATCTTGGTCGGGCTCGCCAGCAAGACTCCCGAGTACGCTTCCCCCAGCCTGTCTGCCACTCTCTGAGTGCGCTCGGCAGCCGAGCACGGAATCAGCGTGAGCCGACGCGTTTTTTTTCGGCACCGGATCGTTCGGCGTGCAGCCCAGGGGCTCGTGATCGCCTACCCGGTTTCGCTCCTCGTCGTTGCTGCTCTGCTGAATTTCGTCGGCGAGGCCTTCTGGGCCACTGCCGTGGGCCTCTACCTGCCGGCGATTTTCTACCTCGCGCCGCTCGTCCCCATCACCCTCCTTGCGCTCTGGGTCGGACCGAGGAGGCTCCTGATCGCTCCTCTTCTAGCGCTCGGAGTCACGGCGTTTTTCCTGATGGGCCTGCAGTGGACGCTATGGAGAGGAGCCGAAGCGTCCGAGCGCACGCTCACGGTGCTCAGCTACAACGTCGACTCGGTGCGCTCGGGCGGCCGGGAAATCGCCGAACAAATCTTGGCGAACGATCCCGACTTGGTCGTCTTGCAGGAGTGCTACCTCGGCCGGGACGAGCTCCTCGACATCCTCGAACGGACTCACCCCCACCTCGAGGTCTCCGATCAATTCGTGCTGGCCAGCCGCTATCCGATTCGCGAAACGGTCGATCCGCCGCCGGTCCACTTTCGCGATCTGGAGACGTCAGCCCGCTTTCGACGCCACGTGATCGACACCCCGTTCGGCCCGGTGGCGCTCTACAACATGCACCCGATCTCCCCGCGCAAGGGCTTCATCATGGTGAGGGGGGCGGGACTCAGGCGCGAAGTGGCATCGGGGCGCCTCTTCGTCGGGGCGCATTCCGACGAGGTGGTCGTGAACACCGAACTGCGGGTCCTCCAGGTGGGGGCAGTCGCTCAGATGGCGAAAGCAGAATCGCTCCCCGTGATCGTCGCGGGGGACACCAACCTCCCGAGCCCGAGCCCGCTCTTGCGAAACGAGCTCGGTTTCTTGAACGATGGCTTCGCTTCAGTCGGGCGAGGCTTCGGCTACACCTTTCCGACCAAGTACCCGTTTCTACGCATCGACCGGGTTCTCGCGAGCGATGACCTCCGCTTCACGCGCTTCGCCGTCGGGTGCGGAGCGGTCTCGGACCATCACTGCGTGATCGCAGGACTCACTCCGGCTCGCTGAACCGCTGGCGCCGGACGCCGCCCGAGGAAGGGCTTCTCGAAAAGCAGGAAGAAGCCGTACGCTCCGGCGGTCACCAGCCCGAGTCCTCCGGTCATGAGGAACAAGAACGTCGCCTCGTGGTTCAGCCCCGCCGGGACCACCAGATACTGCCAGAGGATCTGCAAGAGCGGGGCGTGCACGAGGTAGAGGCTGTACGAGAACACGCCGAGCGCCACCAAGGGTCGCCACTGGAGGACCTTTCGAAGAGGCCCTTCGTCGCCGACGCTGGTGTGAACGAGGACCGCACACGCCCCCAAGGCGACACAGAAGTCGAGCAGTGCCACTTGGTAGTGAGGCAGCCTGAAACCGAGAGCCGCAGTCACACCACCTACCAACACCAAGCTGGCGGCTGCGAGCTTCGCCCAGATGGGTCGCTCCCGCAGCCGAGAAGACACGGTACTCGGCGAACGAACGATATACGCCGCAACAACGCCGAGAGCGAACAGCCCGAGGTAGTGCGAGTTGGCGCGCTCAAGCCGCGTACCCAAGGAAGCGAGCGAAAGGACGTAGCTCAGGACGAGCGTCGCGAGCGCCATGGTAAAGAGCCCCCGCTTGCGCAGGAGCACGAGCAAGAGCGGGTAGATGAAGTAAATGTGCCACTCGACCGCGATCGACCAAAAGACGTAGTTGATGCGGCCCGTGCGGAAGAGATCCTGCACGAGGAGCAGGTGGCTGACGATGGCCGCCTTGTCGATGACGATGGGCACGTCCCAGAGCGACCCGGTGGGGGCCCCGATGATCGTCCAGATCAAGAGCAGAGACAGGGCGAGGGCCGCGTAGTACGGCGGCAGGATGCGTCGGGCCCTTCGCTTGAAGAAAGAAACCACGCCGCCCCGAAGTTGGTCCCCCGCGTCGACCACGGGCAGAGCCAGACAGAAGCCTGAGATTGCGATGAAAACACTCACCGCGAAGTGGCCGGCGACGAGCGAATAGCTGAAGAGCGACAGAACCCCCGACGGGTACTGGTCCTGAATCGGGTTCCAGCTCTGCGCGTAGGCGTGGTTGACGTAGACGACCAGTGCCGCCAGCGCGCGCATTCCCTCGACGTGTGCGAGGTGCAACCGCGGTCGCGCTGCGTCGTTCTTCGAGGGTGAGGTTGCGTCTGTTGAACTGGTCATCGTTTGAGCCTTCGAGGAGCGTGCGGCCGTAGCAGGGCAGGTGTCAAAGCGGTCATGCCGCCTTCGCCGTTTGCGGGGCATTCGTCCCGGAGCGCTTCTTGCTGGGCTTGCGGGCCTTGGCCTCCCACGTGCCCGTCGCAACCGCGAGCTTCCCGGCCAGCGCGACCCCTGGACCCAGGGTGAACAGACCGGTCCACGCGCCGAGACCCATGTCACCGAAGCACTGGATCATATAGATGATCACCGAACCGATCACGACGATGGCTGCCACTCGATCGGTCGGTACACGCGCCACCGGGTAGGCCCGCATGGCGAAGAACACCGCTCCGGCCCACTGCAGGATGAGCGGAGTGAAGCCGACGAAGCCCGCAAATGCCCAGAGCCCGAGGATGCTGTTGTGCGGACAGACGAACTCGAGCTCGAAGGGCACGTGCGGTAGGGGGATGACCTCCCAGAAGGGGTGGCCGTAACCGTGCCCGAGAATGGGCGCCGCACGAAACGTGGTGAGGAGATCGTAGTTCTCGATCTCACGCCACAAAGACGACGAGTCCGTCTGGGGTTCGACCACGGAGCGAAGGGTCGCCACCGGGCCGAAGATGGCTGCCTGGGAGCTCCATCCGGCGGCGATGTACGCAGCGATCAAGGGACTCATCGCGAGCGTGCCTCTCTTGAGCGTGCGCTTGATCTTGTTCGGCGGCGTGACGAAGTACAGCGTGACCAGCACCAAGATGATCTGGACCCAGACCATGCGGCGCTCGTTGGAGATCATTCCCCAAACGAGGATCGGCAGGACCAGCGGGAGGTATCGCAAGATCTGCTTATGAGCCTTCTCGTAAAGCATCAGCAGGACGATCACCGAGGCGACGGCGAACAGGATCGAGTCGTGATGGCTCGTGGCGTGAGCCATCTCGCCCCCACCGTGATCGGCAGGGTCGTAAGTCTGGGCGATGTAAATCGCGAGCAGGGCGCGAATGCAGGCCGCGATCAGGACGATTTTGCCGAGGATGACGTGGTCCTTGGGCCCCCGGAGGCCCACGTGGCAGAGCCAGGTCACGATGGGCAGGTAGACGACCTTGTCCATCTGCCAGAGAGAGCGCCCGAAGTCGCCTCCGGTGGCCAGTCCGTAGAGCCAGGTGAAGCCCGAACCGGCCAGCGAAACGAAACCCAGTTTCACCAGGGGCTCGGGTGTCGGTACTTGGCCGCGCGAGTCGATCTTCGATCCATTCGCCCTGCGGATCAGTGCGATCGCCACCAGGAAGAAGAGCATGTACTGCGCCGCCGAAAGCACGAAGAAGGGTATTCCGGTCGTGTGCTTCAGCTGCGAGAACATCACCACGCCCAGGGGGAAGAATGGCGACTCCCAGACGGGCATCTCGAACGCCTTCTCCACCGTGAGCGCACAGAAGGTGAAGACGTACAGCGAGTAGCGGAGCGGCGCGCGAGCGGCGCAGTAGATCAATCCACCCGCGAATCCCGGTGCGAGAAGCCACGCCACCATGCCGTCGTTCACGAGGGAGGCCACCACAGCGCAGACGACCGCCACGGCAAACATGCCTTTGACGTCGCCTGGTAATCGAGCTTCTGACACGGAGGTTCCTTCGGATCGCCCGGTGCGGGGTTACGAGCGCAAAGCCTGCGGGTCACGCCGAGCTCCGGCGCGCCCTTCGAGGTTCAGAGCCGTGGCTCCAGGTAGTAGATGCCGAAGGTGTAGAACAGGCTGTAGAGCACGACCTGCCACAGCGCTCGCTTCAAGGCCTTGTGGGGCTCCTTACTTCGCGCCGCGCGAACCGGCAGCGCGACCGTGGCGAAAATGATCGAGAGGAGGAGGAGTTTCTTCATCTTCTTTTCCCCGGGACAATGGGCGCTCGAACGGGCATTGCCCACCATCGTGACGCCGCGTAGAACCCAGGTGGGTTCATGAGGGCACTGATTCTAGCTGCGGGACGTTTCGACGAGAACCTGGTCGCTCAAATCAAAGCGGGCCGAGAGCCTCGGCTCGACGTTTTCGAGCTGGCGGGCAAACTCGGCGCCGACACCATCGACTATCTCGATGCGGAGCGATCGAGTCATCCCGCTGTCGTCGCGCTTCGCAAGACGATGGGGCTGTCACCCGCGGTTGCACTGCTCGGCTATCTGCGTCGCCACGACTACGACGCCGTCCTCACCACCGGTGAAGACATCGGCATTCCCTTCGCTTCGCTACTCAAGACGAGCTCTGCGCGCTGCTCGCACACGATGATCGCGCACACTCTCGCACCGAAGCGCAAGCAGGTCTTTTTCCAGTATCTGCGCGTCGCCGACCGCATCGACCGAGTGCTCGCCTACGCGACTTCGGAACAGGCGCTGATGACCGGACCCCTCGGCATCCCCGAGAGCAAGGTTCAGCTCATTCGCTACCACGCGGACCAAAAGTTCTTCCGTCCGAGCGACGCGCCGGTCGAGCCGGGGCTCATCTGTGCAGCAGGACAGCTCCTCAGGGACTACGACTGCCTCGTCGAAGCCGTGCGCGATCTCCCCGTCCAGGTCCAGATCGCCGCTGGCAGCCCCTGGATCGACAAGAAGCTCGAACCGGAAAAACCCCTTCCCGACAACGTGCGCTGGGGCAAACTGAACCGCTTCGATCTACGCGAACTCTACGCCAGAGCCGCGATAGCGGTCGTCCCGATCCGTCAGAACGAGTACCAGACCGGCATCGCCACCATTTTGGAGATGATGGCCATGGGCAAATGCGTGATCGCGACACGCACCCGGGGTCAGACCGACACCATCGTCGACGGAGAGACGGGTGTGTACGTGCCCCCGTCCGATCCCGCTGCGCTTCGGGCCGCCATCGACCGCATGATCAACGCTCCTGACGAAGCGGCACGCATCGGTCGAGCGGCTCGCAAGTTCATCGAGGAGCAGGCGGGTCTCGACCTCTTCGTCGATCGACTGGCGTCGATCATGGACGAGGCCAATCGCGAACGCGCTGCGGCCTGAACCCTCGCTTCTGGAAAGCCGGCAATGTCGCTCGGCTGACCACGCAAACGCAAACGGCGAGAAGCAGATGCTTCTCGCCGTCGTTCATTTCGAGCGCCTGCGCTGTTTCGCAGACCCGCGGTGATGCTTCTCAGACCGCCACGCGCTCACCCGACCCGGGCTTGCCTTCGACCTCACCGAGCTTGACGAGGCGCTCACTGAAGTCCGCGATGGTCTTCGTCAGCCCCTCGCGCAGTGGCACACTCGGCTCGAAGTCGATGAGCTTCTTGGCCAGCGAGATATCCGGCTTCCGCTGGGTCGGATCGTCCGCCGGAAGCGGCTGGAACTGGATCGGGTTCTCGGCCCCGGTGAGTTCGTTCACGAGGCTAGCGAGCTCGAGCATGGTGAACTCGCCCGGGTTTCCGAGGTTCATCGGACCGCCGAAGTCTTCGCGCAACGCCACGCGGAAGAAGCCTTCGACGAGGTCGTCGACGTAGCAGAAGGAACGCGTCTGCTTGCCATCGCCGTAGACGGTGAGGGGCGTGCCACGCAGCGCCTGCGTAACGAAATTCGACACCACGCGGCCATCGTTGAAGGCCATGCGCGGACCGTAGGTGTTGAAGATGCGGACCAAACGCGCGTCGATGTTCCAGCAGCGCTTCGCATCCATGAACAGCGTCTCGGCGCCGCGCTTGCCTTCGTCGTAGCAGGAGCGCGGACCGATGGGGTTCACGTGACCCCAGTAATCCTCGGTCTGCGGGTGAACCTTCGGGTCACCGTAAACCTCGGAAGTCGACGCATGCATCACGACGCAACGCCGCCCACGCGCCATCTCGATGATGCGCTGCGCACCTGCCACGCTCGTGGTGAAGGTGGTGTAGGGATCGTGCTGGTAGTGAACCGGGGATGCCGGGCATGCGAAGTTGAAGATCAACTCGGCGTGCACGTGGAGGGGTTCACGCACGTCGCCTGCCTGAAAGTGAAAGTGAGGGTCGCGGCTCGCGTTCGACAGGTTCGTGAGATCACCCGTCATCAAGCTGTCGAGCCCAACGACCTCGAACCCCTCGGCAAGCAGCCGATCGACGAGGTGCGAGCCGATGAATCCAGCAGCTCCCGTGACGAGAGCAGTGCGACGAATTGAACCTAGTCCCATCTGAGTCTTTCCTTCCAGTTTCCGAGCCTCACCATCTAACCTGGTGCTCACGCGTGTTCAAGCAGCACGCACTCCGACGCACTCGAAGCAGCGCTCGAACGTGCACCTTGTCGATGACGCTGCAATCGATTTCCCCCGGGGCTTCGCCCGCTCCGCCCCGTTGTCGGCCGCGGATGTCCACTGCGCCCTCCCGTGGCGCAGCGCACCGGCGAACGCGCGCGCCACCCCACATCGCCGGTAAAGGACGATGTCGCCCCGAAGGGACGCTTCGAGCCGGCAAAATGCAGGCGTGCGGCTCGCGAGTGACGACTTGTTAGGAGAGCGGTGGGATGTTCCCCGAGGGCGACGCATCACTCTGGACTGACCGCATTGAGGTGGAGGTTGGGTGCGAGCCCTGGTTTCGCACTACTCTCGCTTCGAGCCCGGTGACGTAGAGACCGGCAGTAGTGCAAAAGAAGGCGGAACCGCGCCAGAGTCATCATGAAACAGCATCGATTTCCGGAAGATGTCCTCGACCTTCCGAGACGGCTCGTCGGTCGACTCGCTGCACTCCATGTTCAGGTCCCCCCGAAACCGCAGGGCCCGCCGAGCCCACGCTCAGCGGTCGCGCTAGCGTGGAGCCTTTTCAGCGCCGCGCTCCTCGGGTGCGGCGTGGGCTGCGAACGGGGGAGTGAAGTCGCCGAGCGGACGCTCGTCGAACCGCACACCGGCCGGCCGTACCGGATCTTCGAGCGATCGACGCATCGAGGCGCGCCAGGCGATCGACCCGTTCTCGTCGTGCTGCACCCCTTCATGGTGCCACCCGACACCCTCCTGGAAGCGTACCGGCTGCGCGAACGGGCCGCGGCGGATCGCGACTGGGTGGTCGTTGTCCCCGAGGGGACCCGAGACGCAGAGAACAATCCCCGGTGGAACGCGACGAAAGCCTGTTGCGCCTCCGAGCCGAACGGACCCGACGATGTCGGCTACCTTCGGAGTGTGCTGGCCGATCTTCCGCGGCACACGGCTTTCGACGAAACGCGCATTTTCCTGCTCGGCACCTCGAACGGCGGCTTCATGGCGCACCGCTTCGCCTGCGAAGCCAGCGACCAGGTGCGCGCCATCGTCAGCGTGTCCGGGGCGGGGCCAGGCCCTGCGGACCCGCCTTGTCGCCCCACGCATCCGGTCTCGGTGCTGCAGGTCCATGGCGTCCAGGACGAGACGATTCTCTACCAAGGGGGCGTGCGCCGGGGCGCCCCGTATCCCAGCGCCCGAGACAGCCTGGGCCCTTGGAAGAAGGATTCGGAGGACTGCCAGACCTCGCGAACGACGCGAGCCGTCCACCTCTTCGGCCCCCGCGTCGAAGTGGAGACCCACGTCTGCCCGGGCCGACGAGTGGAGCTTTGGAGCATCCCGCGGGGAGACCACAACCTAAGCCCGATACGCCACGCCGTGCCGGACTTGCTCGACTTTCTGGAGTCGAGCTGACTAAAGACCGCAGAGCTTCGGAGACGGCCGCGCCCTCATCGTCTTCTCAGTGGAAGGCGCCGGTGGTATGCGTGGGCTCTGTTCGGCAATGCCGCCGAATTCCGCGTGCAGCGATTTCCCGCGGGGAAACGCTTTCTTCCGACCCCGCTTGCGGCGGTCGCAGAGCAACGAAGGCGCATGGATCGCGATCCATCAGGTGGACGGGAGAGTCGATTGTGAGTGCATCGACAGCCGAAACCGAATCCGTTGATCCGCAGTCCGGGACCCAACCCGCGAAACGATTCTGCTTCTTCACCGAGCGGCAAGTCGGGATCGGCAGCGCCGCGCAGGCGATCGAGCCCTACGTCAAGGAGGCGGGGCACGTCTGGCGGGATGTCACCTACGTCAAAGAGCGGGGCCTGATCGAGCGATTGCCGATCTTCGAACGGGGCAAGGGCACCCTGCGGGGCTTCTTCCAAGTCAGCGAAACCCTGCGGCAGGGTCCGTTCGACGCGATCCTCTTCCTCACCCACAACCCGGCGGTCTTCCACCCGCGCGCGCTGCGAACGTCACCGACCGTGCTGTGGACGGACGTGACGCCCCATCAGCTCGACAGCCAAGCCGAGCACTACGGACACCCGGTAACCGGGCTCGCGGGGATCCAACTCGCGAAAAAAGCGATCGTTCGAGACACCTTCCGACAGGCGCGGTTCGTCGTCGGCTGGTCGAATTGGGCGCGCCGCTCGTTCACGGACGACTACGGCGTGCCTGAAGAGAGGACGCGCGTCGTGCACCCGGGCATCGATCTGTCGCGGTGGCAAATGCCTGCTCGACCGGCCACCTCCGGGCTGCCTCGACTGCTTTTCGTCGGGGGCGATTTCGAGCGCAAGGGAGGCAGCTTGCTCCTCGACGTGTTCCGAAAGCACTTTCGGGGGCGCGCGGAACTCGACTTGGTCACTCGCGATCCGGTCGAGCCGGAAGAGGGAGTTCGCGTGCATCGCGGGCTGCAAGCGGGCACTCCGCCCCTGCTCGACCTGTATCGAAAAGCGAGTGTGTTCGTCCTCCCCACACAGGGCGACTGTTTCTCTATCGCGTCGATGGAGGCGATGGCGATGGGCCTGCCGGTCGTCGTTTCGGATGTCGGGGGCATCTCCGACATCGTCGAGCAGGACGCGAGCGGGCTCTTGATTCCACCGCGCAGCGGTCTGGCGCTCCGGGAGAGCCTCGAGCGCTTCGTGGAGCACCCGGAGGTCAGTCATACGTTCGGGCTCCGAGGGAGGGCTCTGGTCGAAGAGAAATTCGACGCAAAAAAATCTGCCGAAGCGCTCCTTGGCTTGCTTCGACAGTCCGCTGAGGCGGAAGATTCATGCAATCCCTCGAATTGAAGTCCAGCGAAGCCGAAGTTCAGCCGAGCGCCGAAAGCGCAGCGGAAGCAAGCGGCGCCACGCCGCAAGAAGCTCCCCCGAGCGGCACCACGCCGACGGAAACCGCCGCGCGCGGAACGACCAGTCGCATCCTGGCCAAGAACACCATCTGGCTGATCGGTGGGCAGCTCCTCGGCATGCCGCTCGGCATCCTGATGAGCGCCCTGCTGGCGCGTAAATTGGGTGCCGCCGACTTCGGCTTGCTCTTTCTGATCACCACGATGTCGGGCTTCGCAGCCACCTTCAGCGAGTTCGGGCAACGCGGCGCCGCGCAGGGCGCCATCGCCCGCGATCGGGCAGCGGCAGGGCAACTGGTGAGCAGCGCCATCGTCCTACGCCTTTTGAGCTTCGTCGTCGCGCACGTCATTTTGGGCGTAGCGGTCTGGCTTCTCGCATACGAACAAAAGGTCGTCATCGGTCTCGCCATCGTCGCGGCAAGCACGCTGCTGCTCCAGTTCGGCGAAACCGCCGCCCTCGCATCCCGAGCCTTCGAGCGCTCGGACTTCGTCGCGCGCAACATCTTCATCGCTCAGATCGCCACGGTCGGAAGCACCGTAGCCGCGCTGCTCCTCGGGGGCGGGCTCCTGCACGTGCTCATGGTGCAGCTCGCGGCGGGCTTCGTCGGCCTCGTCATCAATTGGCGTCTACTCGCCCGACTCGGCATTCACCTGCGCCGCTTCCAAGCAAAAACCATGAAGCTGCTCGCTCAGGAAGGCTTCGGCTTCCTGATGCTGAGCGGTGTCATCGTCCTGCAGTGGAACGTGCACGCGGTGCTGCTCTCCAAGCTGACCGACGCCGAAGACGTGGGCTGGTACGCCGCGGCACACCGCTTGGTCGGCTTTCTGATTTTTCCGTGCGGCGCGGTCACCGCTTCTCTCTATCCCACCCTCTGCCGCCTTCTCATGGAGGCCCCGGAGGAGGCTCAGGGCACGGCGCGCTCATCTCTCAGCGTGGTCTCTTGGATCGCTCTTCCGGTGGCGGTCAGCTGCATCCTTTTCCCCGACATCGGCATTCAGATCTTCAGCAGCGAAAGCTACGGGCCGGCGCAGGACAACCTGCGCATCTTCTCGCTGGTGGTCTTCGCGCTCTACTTCGCCATGGTCCTGGCGACGTATCTGAACGCCCTCGGCATGCAGCGCAAATGGGCGATGCTGCAATTCGGCAGCGTCGTCATCAGCTCCGCTCTAGGGCTCGTGCTCGTGCCGTACTTCGGAGAGACCTACGGCAACGGTGGCCTCGGGATGGTGGCGGGAACCGTGTTCTCGGAAGCTTTCCTGGTGGCTGGCGGCCTGTGGCTCGCACCACGCGGACTCATCAACCGAGACTTCCTGGTCCCCTTCGGCTGGGCCCTGCTTTCGGCGGTGGCCATGGCCGCAGTCGGCGCTCTGCTCAAGCCCTTCATCACGTCGTGGTTGGCAGCGCCGGTCGCTCTGCTCACCTACGCGGGATGCCTCCGAATCACGGGCGTCCTGAACGACGAGACCGTGGGCACGGTCAAAGAAATGGTGCGGCGCAAACGCGCCCGAGCCCGAGCCTGACTACAGCGGTGATCAGTTGCGCTGCCGCCGCTGCAGAGTGAGCAGGCGATGGGCAGCAGTCCTGCCTCAAAAGCGCCAGGCGCTCGGGCTATACGTCAAGGAGAGCGTCCCCGCCCAAACCGCAGGGGGCACGTCTTGACCGCCAAACAACTGAACGCTTACCGTAGCGCCCGCGTCGACGGAGAAATCCTCCTCGAACTCGTAGGAGGTCCCCGCGGCCGCCGATGCGAGAGTCAGCGCGTCATCACGATCATTGCTGACGGACGCGGTCCCGGTCCCCGCGATGAACCAGGAAAGACGCCTCCGTTGCTGCCTGAGCGAGAGGGTCCCGTACACACGCTGGTCCAGCCGCCCCGTGAAGGAATCCGTGGTCGTGGCGTATCCGGTGGCTACTCCGAAGGTCGACTCGGTGGCTCCCGACGTCCACCCGGTGTCGAGGGAAAGCTCGGCGAGCGGATTCCACGACGCCGCCTGAACGTCGCCATCGACGGATTCGACCGAGTACGTGGCACCGAGCTGCAGACTGCCCGTCGTGAGTCGCGAAAACGCGTGATCCCAACCGCCTCGACCGGTGAGAATGGTCGCATCGACCTGCTCGGAGGTCGCGGTGCCGTCGTCTAAAATGGCGATGGCACCCGACGTCTTGGCCACTTGAGCCGATGCCCCCGACGAGAAGTTGTCGCGGGATGTCGACGCGTAGGTCCCCCCGATGCCCACCGTCTGCCGGCGCGTCGTCGGGTACAGGTCGCGGGAAACAGCGTCGAGTCCACCGCTCACGGAGTACTCCCCGTACTCGGAAAGAGTGAAGCGACGAGAAAGCTGCTGCCCGAGAGTCAGCGTGGTACTGGTCGTGCCGACGAAGGAAACCTGGTCGAAGACGGGGCCCTGGCTCGCCGCTCCGCTCGCGGGACCCGCGGCGCCCCCGAGCTGCGACGTCGGGTCGTCGGTTGCTTCGGCATCAGCCAATGGTGACAAAGCTGCGCGCAGGTTCTGACGACCGACACCGACCGACTGCCGGAGCGACACGAAGCCCCGACGGAAGGTGTAGGTCAGGTCCGCGTTCAGGGTCTGATAAAGAGCCAGCTCCATTTCGTTGGTGCCGACGTCGTACACGGTGACCGCGGGGGCGTAGCCCAAGCTCACCCGGGTGCCTCGACCCGAAACCGCGAGCTCGACCGTGGCGGTGTCCACGAAGTCCGCAGCAGGTGCCTCTTCCCCCGAAGTGCGGACCCTCGTTTCAGCGCGGTCTTGAAATGTGACGAGGACGAGGGGGACGAGAAGATGGGGAAGGGGGCCCGCCATGGTGCGCCCTGCCTCAGTCCTCGACGACCAACACGTCGCCCGTCATCATCAAGAACTCCCGGGCGTGCTTCTCTCCGCGAATGATGTCGTCGTAGTCGAAGCGAATGCGCCGCTCCCCACGCAGCACGTAGATCCCCGACTTGTCGCCGAACTCCGAGACGCCTCCGGCCTGCGCCAGGGCGTCGACGATGCGCACGGGGGCCTGCATCTCGATGCGCGAGTTGTTGTTCGTCTCACCGATCAGGGTGATCACGACCGGCGACATCTCGATGATCACCGTGACGTGCGGCGTAGTGACGTAGGCGGCCAGCGCCCCTTCCAGCTCGCTCGCCAGGGTGGCGGGTTGCTTGTTTGCGACAGGCACTTCCCCGAGCAAGGGGAGCATCACCGTTCCGCGCGGTCCCACTCGGATGCTGCGGGAAGACAGCCCATCCTGACCAAACACGAGGATGCTGATCTGATCGCCCGGACGGACGATTTCGGGCTGCGAAGGTGGCGGAGCCTGCGTCGGCGCGTAGGACCGGGCGTCGACGTAGACGCCCCGGCTGGCGCATCCGATCGAGCCGAGAACGCACAGGACCCAAGGGAGGGAAAAGCGGAAGGAGCAAGAGCGCTTCATGGGCGATGAACCTCGACGAACTCGCGCCTGACGAAGCTCGTCAAAAATCGTCGGGACGGCAGCCGGGTCGTAACACGGCAAGGTGGCTCGTGAACATGGCTGCCTCGCCAATGGACGAGGGGCCGATGCGAGCGGAAGCCGCCAATTCACCCCGGGGAAACTGCGATGAGAAGCCTGCCGTCGCGCGGCGTGGGGCGCCGCCGGGGCGGTCACCCGCGAGCTCGGTTCGAAGCGATGAACACCCGAATAGCCTCCCAACCAGCCGGATCGGACCCTCACCACCGCACTCGAAAATCCGCGCCGATTCACGAGAGCGGTCGCCCCTCGAGACTGGATATGGCCGGAGCCGGCATGGTACCCACGAGGGGCGGTTGGCACGCCCAACCGCCAGAAGGACACCATGACGAATCTTGCCGAGCAGGACGAACTCGAGGGAGAGGGAGAGGAAAGCCCAGCGATCGATCCACGCGAGATCGCTCTGTTCGTGCTTTCCTGCGCCAGGCGCCACATCGGCGCCAGCGTGCTGGTCGCCGTGGCGATCGCCGCCCTCGGCTTCGCAGCAGCCGTGCTCCTGCCCAAGAAGTACGGGACCGAGACCCGGATCTTGATCGGCGAGGAAGGCTTCATGTCGCAGCTCTTCCCCAACCGCCGCGAGCGCCGCGAGGACGAGTTCCGCGGCGTGACAGAACGTGTCTTTTTGCACGACAACCTCCGCAAGATCATCGAGGAGGCCGAGCTCGCGCGTCGCTGGACGGAGTTTCGACCGCCGATTCTCCGTTTCAAAGATCAGGTTCTGGGAAGGGGCCTGAACGACATGGACGAAAAGACGCGCACGCGCGTCTTGATGGGGACTCTAGCCAACCGCCTCTACGTCCAAACCGACCCACCAACGACGATCATCATCGGCGCGACCTGGTCGGATCCGGAAACGGCCACCCGCATCGTGGAAGTCGCACGCAAGCGCTTCTTCGAAGATCGCCTTCAGCGCGAGCTCGACGTGTTCCAGGAGGTCCTGGCAATTCAGGAAGAGCAGGGCAAGGCCGCGGCGGCCAAGGTGGACGAGTTGCTCAAGCGCGTCGAGGAGGCCCATTGGCCCCAGGGCAAGCCCTCGTCCGCCCCGGCTGCCACGAAGACCGAGACCAAGGTGGTACGCGTCAAAGCCGCTCAGGCGAAGGAGCACGAGCCCGATCCTCTCGTCGTCGCCAAGCTCGAGAAGGTGAGGCAGAAGATTCGCGAGGCGCAGCAGCCCTGGCAGCGACGTGTCACGGAGCTGAAGCTCCAGCTCACCGACCTTCGTGCCACCTACGGCGAAAAGCATCCGCTCATCATTCACCAAAAGGCGCGCCTCGAAAAAGCAGAGGTGCCTCCCCCGGAGCTGGCGGAGCTGAAGGCCGAAGAAGCGGACCTTCTCGCCCAGATCGAATCCTACTCGAAGCCGTCCGACGGGGAAGCGAAGCATCGCACGGTGGTCGTGAGGACCGGAGGCGAAGCGCCAACGAGCGATCAGCCCATGCGCATCGAACAGTCGGCGACCATCTCCACCGAGCAGGCCAAGCTCATCAAGGCCATCGGCTCGTACAACGAGCTGAGCGAACAAATCGCCAACACGCGCCTCGAGATCACCAGTGCCGAGGCCGCGTTCAAACACCGGTACCTGATCGCCGCCGACGCCGAGCTTCCCGAAGCGCCCCTGAAGCCGAAGCTGCCGCTCATCATCGGCATTGCGGGCGTCGCGCTCGGTCTCTTGGTTGGACTGGGGCTCGGCACGCTGCTCGAGCTGCTCCGAGGACGCCTGCTCGCCCCGTGGCAGGTGAAACGGCTTGGCCTGCCCCTCCTGGGAGAAGCTCGTCTCACCGATTTCGTCCCCTCCGACCGCTAAGCTCGATCCCAGCGCGAAACCGACTCGAGACGTCTCAGGCCCCCCGGGGCACAAGGGCCACAGCGCGAACGTGGGGTGAGGGGCCGCCGCCGAACGCCACACGGCACCCCGACGCACCGAACAAACGGGGGCGCGCGAGGTCGAAGCCGGAGGGGACGAGCCCCGCACGGAAGAAACCGAGCCACGCGAAGGCGAAGCCTGAGGAGTGACGAGAACCGACGTAGGGAACCAACCGAGGCACGCGAGGCCAAAGGCCGAGGAGTGACGAGGCCGCCGCAGCACCGCCGCCGAGCGACTAGCGAGG